>CAKZWV010000026.1 GCA_937922005.1 uncultured Clostridia bacterium
TTATACGCCAAAGCAAAAACCGGTAAAATTGTGCAAGACTCGTAAGAAGTCAAAATATTACCAGTCAAAGACGGCCAACTTAGGGGCAGAATTCAACTAAGGGCAAGCTATTCCCTGTTCCAACTGCCGCTGGAACAAATACTCCGCCAAAGGCAAATCTTCCTGGCTTGTTACCTTGATATTATCGGCATCTCCGGGGATGAGACGGATGGGGAGACCAATTTGGCTTAGCATGGTCAGATCATCCGTATAGACTCGCTGCATTCTTTCTGCCTGGGCATGGGCTTCCAGCAAAACATCGAGGTCAGTAGCCTGAGGGGTCTGAATAAGCCAAGTTCGCGACCTATCTGGAATTGAATCTACCCGTCTGGGATTCTCCCCGACAACCACCACGGTATCAGAAGCTAGGCAGGCTGGGGCCACAGCTATCAGGCGATGAGGAGCTAAAAGATCCAGGATCTGATCAATTCTTTGGGGGCGTAAAAGACAACGGGCAGCATCATGAATCAAGACATTGGCCGATGCACCCTGGAGTATTTGTTGAAGAAAAAGCAAGCCTTTGTGGACTGATTCGGCCCGGTTTGTCCCGCCCGGACAAAAGTGCAAGAACTTTTCGCCTGACAAGGGGGGCAGGGAGGCCAATTCAGCCTGATATTCTGGCAAATACTCTTCGTGGCCAACCACCACCAGACCTGCGATCCCAGGATGCTGCCAAAAAATCTGGGTCGACCGCCACAAAACGGTCTGCTGGCCCACTTTTGCCAGGAGTTTGTTGATACCGCCCATGCGCTGAGAAAGACCGCCCGCAGCTAAAATCACATAGGCAGGCTTGAGCCCTGAGCTCAAGGGACTATTGGTCTCTTTATTCTTCATGGAAATATACTCCCTAAGGCATCTTGAAGGAGGCTAGCAAAGTGGAGCTCTACTCCCTTTTCAGCCAAAAAGGTCATCAAAGGTCGATCTTTTTTTAGAGCATTTTGGTTGCCTTTGGGGAGGACAAAGGCTTGAAAGCCTAAACGCACTGCTTCTTTTACCCGCCTTCCTGGGAAGGAGATGGCTCGCAATTCGCCCGCCAGGCCCAGCTCTCCCAGTAGGATCAAGTTTTGTCGGACTGCCTGCGAGCGATAACTGCTTAGCATAGCCGCAGCCACAGCCAGATCTGCAGCTGGTTCCTTTAGTTTCATCCCCGCCGTCACATTGACATAAGCGTCTTGATCCGTAACGTGTACATGGAGGTGCTTTTCTAGGATAGCAAGGAGCATAGTCACCCGCATCCGATCGATGCCTTGGCTATTCCGTAGGGGCTGGTTAAATTGTGAATCTGTCAAAAGTGCCTGGAGTTCTAAAACCAGGGCACGACTGCCCTCCATCATGGTCGTTAGACAGACCCCAGGCACCTGGAGGGGTTGGTTAGGGGTCAAAATGGCGGCCGGGTCATCTACCGTTAAAAGGCCCTGGTCCCCCATTTGAAAGAGCCCCGCCTCTTCTAAAGATCCAAAGCGGTTTTTAGTGGCTCGTAAAACTCGAAGAGCCTCATGGGACTCTCCTTCAAAGGTCAAGACGCAGTCTACCATGTGCTCCAAGAGCTTAGGTCCAGCAACCATTCCATCCTTTGTCACATGACCCACTAAGATGATCGAAATTCCCCGACTTTTGGCTAAGCGAAGGAGACGGCTAGTCGCAGCCTTTAACTGGCTAGGACTTCCGGCCCCTGCCTCGAGGTCTGGATCGTAGGCTGCTTGTATGGAGTCACAAATGATAAGGGAAGGACGCAAGTGCTCACAGACTTGCTCCAGGGTGGCCACATTAAGGGTCGTCAAAAGATGGACCCGGGCCGAAGAAAGACCTAAACGGCGGGCCCTCACTTGGATTTGAAAAGCTGATTCTTCGCCCGTTGCATAGAGGGCTTGGCCCACCTGGGCAGATGTCTGGAGAAGAAGGGTTGACTTTCCTATACCAGGATTTCCAGTTAGGAGAACCAAGCTACCCGGAACTAGACCGCCCCCCAAAACTCGGTCAAATTCAGACATTCTTGTTGAAATTCTAGCCTCAGCACCAGAAAGTTGAGACTTAGAAGATCTAGGACCGTTCAAGTCTTGGGATACTTGGCCATCTTCCAAGTCTTGAGGACCTGGGAGGGCAAGCATCTCTAAGCTAGTCAAAGTAACCCCTTGGGTTTCCTGACTGGCGTTGACCCAAGAAGTCCCTGATACCGGAGGCGGAAGGACTTTTACGTCCCCCTGGTCGACCTTATTGGACTTAACCAAATCTGCTGCCTGGTCAAGTTGAGCCGCCTGTAAAACCACTGGATCAACAACATCCCGAGGTGCTTCTACAAAAGAATTCCAAGCTCCACAGACGGGGCACTTTCCTAGCCAGCCTCGGGACTCGTTGCCGCATTCTATACAAAACCAGAGTCCCTTGGTGTCTAGAGCTTTCTTTTTAGATCCCATGATCACCGGGCCTTAGTGGTCGCCCTCTGTATCCTGAGCGGTGGAAGCTGTAGAAGCGTATGTAAAGAGCTGAACAACATCATCGGGCACGGGAAAGAGGAAGTTAGGGTCTGCACCAGCCTCCAATAATTGTTCTTTGGTCCGATAGCCCCAAAGAGCAGCCAAAGGGAGGGCCTGGCAATTCTTGGCCATCCGGATATCCGGTTCCCCATCTCCCATAATAGCGATCTCCGGGCCAAAGTCTAATCCATGGTCCCGAAGGGGACCCTTTAAGGCCCCAGGTTCAGGCTTAAGGGGACGGTCTGGGCTGGCTCCTGCCACAAAGAGGAAAGGAATGGTTGAAAAATACTGGCGAATTAAGTCTTTTGCCTGAGAATCTGGTTTATTGGAGGCAACAGCCAATTGGATGCCACGATTTTGTAAGAAACGCAACATGGGACTCAAACCAGAGTAGATGTCTATGTGGTAGTTATAGTAAGACTTAAATAGCAAAAGATATAAGTTCCAGATCTGGTCAACCATCGTTGGTGCTGGTTCCTCCCCTAGGATTAAGTATAGGCTCAGGCGAATCTGATTTCTAGCACCATAGCCCACACAGTTCATAAATTGCGGGCTCTCAATCGTTTTCGTCACCACGTCTGTAAAGTTGACCGGATCATAAAATTTCGAGAAAGCTGGCATAATCAAATTCTTCGACTGCATCAAGGCCAGCTGTGTCGCCTTTCGCAAAGAATTCAGAGTGAATAGGAGGGTCCCATCTAAATCAAAGATAATCAGCTTAATCTGTTGTAGGCGTCGAATGGATTCGGGGGAAATTTCGGAAAAATTCATAGAGGGTCCTTTCTCCTGTAAACTAATGGAAAATTTTCTAAAAAGATTGGCAAAACATAAGGCCTATTCCAAACCCTAGTTGCCCTGGATAAAACTAGTAAAAAAATGCTGGCTCCACAAGCATAGCTCACGGCTCCAGCATTTTTGTCTAAACTAGCAACTTAGGTGGCAATCCACACAAAACCAAGCTCCTCATCTGTGTTACTCGCCAACCAAGCACCAGCCCTATCGTGGTGGTGGAGATGATGGGGATTGAACCCACGACCTCTCGGATGCGAACCGAACGCTCTCCCATCTGAGCTACATCCCCAAGTGACAAACAAGAAGAGTATAGCCCATCTGAGAAATATTGTCAAGAATTATCTGCCTATCCGAGAAGCATCAATATCCCACATCAAGGAAACAAGCTTAGGGCTTGCAGGATGAGCAGGGTATGAATGCTCGGTTTAGAAAGAAAGTTTCTTTCTTAATACAACAAATACTCCCGCTCCCAATAGCAGTCCCAAGGTCAGGTAAAAGAAGGATTTCTCTCCTGTTTGAGGGACCTTGTTGGCTACAACAGGAGGATTGCCAGCCTGCCCTGCTGAGGCTGTCATATCTCCCATTTGGCCGGGCTTGGCTCCTGACTGAGAGTCAGGTGCGTTAATGTAGAACTGATTTCCCGGGCCTGCAGGTGCTACTGTGACATTTCTACTGATCAGTTGAGAAGAGTGACGTCCCATCGAAGTGCTGCCCCCATCCGAACCAGCCTTGGAGGAATGATTCCCAGGCAAGGCGGTTCCCGGCTTGGTTGATTGGGTGGTCTGGGTCGCTCCTGTTGTTTGTGTTCTCTTCTCAGAAGTCTCTGTCGTACTTTCCCTAGGCTCATCTTCTAAGCAGGTTACATCAACGTCCAAGCGAACTGGCTGGCCATTCTTATCAAGGATTGGTTTGGCATTCTCATCATAGAATCCAGCGTAAACCTTCGCATTAAATTGGAGACGCAGGTGATACTTACGAGAATTCTTAGAGTCCTTTGTCGCAGGTATATCTTGAGGTTTACCGTGCTTATCAATAGCCATAAATCTTACAGTGCTATGAGGAGGAAGATCTTCGGGGAAATGAATACTGACTACAATATCTCCTTTTTTACTTTCATCCTTCAAAAGTTGAATAATACGCACCCAGTTGGCTACTACTGTAATATCCCCGGTTAGCTCGCGGCTATCATTAGGCTTATATTTCTTTGAGGGCGTTTCATCCTTAATTGTCCAGTGTGAGAAGGTCTTTCCTGCTGGAGCTGTAAAGCTGCAGTCTGGGAAGCTATAAGACTCTCCCTCCTTCACCTTCACAGAAGCCATCGTCCCGTTTCCTGTATTCGCATCATAGCTTACCGTATATTTTGTGATTGGCGTGGCGATATCCTTCCAGTTGGCTATAAATTTAGCATGTCGAGTAACAGGAAACGTATCCCCAGGAGCATATGTTTTTGTTTTCGGTTCACCCTCGACAGTCCAATAAGAGAACTCTTTATTGGGCGGAGGCCCAAAAGCGCAAACAGGAACTTGATAGCCATTGGGATCCTGCGAACTATGTTTCACTGGTGGCATTTCCTTTGTCCCCCCGTTTGGATCAAAGGTAAAAAGAACTAAATCATCCCAAGCGGCATGAACAAAGATACTATCTGTTAAAGCATATGTATCACCTGGTTGATATTTATGAGAGGTATCTCCAAAAATAACCCAATGAGAAAAAAGTTGGTTTCTCGATGTATACTTGCATTTAGGAAAAGTATACAGTTGACCAATGGGCACATACTCCTCAGGCATACTTTCTCCCATATAGGTCCCATATTTCACCCTGTATGTAGAGGTATCAATTGTGACAGCAATCTCATCCTTTGTTGTTAAATCCGCAACGGAGATGGCCTGTATGGTAGTTTCACCCTGTTGTAAGGGGATCAATTCTCCTGTATTGGGATCAATATCAGCGATTTCAGGATTAGTACTCTTCCAGATCACCCGTGTTTCCACTGGTTTATTCTGATCTATAGCTTCTACTTTTGTTGTAAAATATTTCATCAAGTCAACGTTGCCATGAATCGTCAGTTTTTTATCTGGAATATCTTTTCCGTCCGTTTGGATATTCACAGATTTCACATTGCCCAGGCTCGAATCTTTAACTTTCATTTTGAGCTTAATATAAGGAGGAAATCCCTCTTTGTTATAAACAATGGGCAAGCTGCTAGTATCATCAAAATCGGTTCTACCAAACCCATCCTTGTTGCTCCAACGTACTTTATTGGTGAAAAGTAAAAGATCTGTAAAGCCAGGTTGATGAGCTACAACCCCAATCATATATCCAGGAAGAGTGAGTGCATTGCCATAAGGATAAGATGGAGCAACAACGCCCGGAACTGTTGGATATACTGCATCATAATATGGCAACAGTTGGTTCGTACTTTCACATAAGCCTAGATGCCTTTGGATGGCATTTTCAATACTAATCTTCTCTTGAATATCGGTAATTCGATCAACTACTTTACGATTACCAAATCTATTGTCCGGATCGGGTATCGTGTACTCTGGAGCAAGATATTTTGCATCAAACTCAATTTCTTCGCCATCCCTATAAGTTGTATATTCCGATTTTTTATCCAGCGTTGCTGGCCTTTGTTTAACTAAGAGGCCTTCAATAATCTTTCGACGATCTTTTTTTGAACTGGGACTAATATTAACAGTCACGGTATCCATATACTTATTACTGCCTACAACCACCACTAAAGTTACTCTGGTTGTATAATCTTGAGGTGATGAATCTAGCTTGCTATGATTTTCTGTAGCATTACATAAAGGAATGCAAGCACCATCATTGCGAACCATTAATACTTCCGGTTTTTCTACAATCCAAGCAGTAGGATACTTATCTTCGCCCCGAATCCATGATGAAACATTGTAATGCACTTTAAACATCAGATTCGTTGCGAGGCAACCAAGATATTTTTCATCAATGTCCAGCACATGCCCGTCAAATAACGGATACTGTTTAGCCTTAGCGACCTTTATAACTGGTTCTGGAATTTCTTCTCCCACGGGCTCTTGCGTCAAGCTTGGGCTTTGTTGTCCTGATAAGGAGCTAACTGCCTCCCTTGCACTCCTAGGATGCTGCACTTTTGAGCCCTCTTCCGCTCGAACCAGCCCTTGGCCTCCCAGGAGGAGTCCATCAAAGCAGGAAAGAAGACATAATCCCGCAAGGAGAAGGGACAAACCCAATTTATTTCTATATCCCGACTTAGTTCTATACTTAGATAAAGACATAATAGCTCCTTTCCCCAGCTCATAAAGCCGGAAAGCCGTCATCAAAGTCCAACAATACTAAATAGCATCTTAACAAAATATTAAAAAACCAGCAAGCTACAAGAACCAAGAAGAGAGGCGAAATAATAAGGTATAGCGCGTAATAATTCAAAAATATTGCATTGAATATAAAAGAAAAAAGCCAGCCACCACCCAGAAAAGATAGGTGACAGCTGGCTAAAGTAGATATGACGGGCCCTAGGAGTTGACATATCCCCGGCCAAAAACTCTAGCCTCACCCTTGAGGCGGGTCAAGCCCCGCCGGTCCATTTGCTCCAGGATGAGGATGGCATACTTCCGGCTCGTCCCCAAATAATCCCGAAAATCTCCCAATTTCACAGACCCATCCTCTTGGATCTTCTTTTCCACCCAGGCCCAAGCCTGGGCCCACCCATCCTGGTGAAGATAAGTCGTCTTATCCAGCATATATAGCTGACCCTGCTCCTGCAGATTTTCTACGAGGAGAGGCAGACGGGGGATCTCAGCTTCCAGGGTCTCCCAGATATCCGGCGTAAAGCCCGCATCCTGATAGGCCTTTAAGATCTTGGCTTCCGCCGCCTGATCAGCTGGAGTCAAGACCACTTCGAAATCGGGTAGGGCATAATACTGATTCCGACTCTTTTTTATCAGACCATCTTTAATAAACTGCTGGCAGCAGAGGCTGGCAGGCAAGGGGTCAGCCAAGGGCCAAAGCTTCGGTAGTACCTCCTCCTCCCTCATCCCAGCCTTGAGGGGATTATTTGCATGGAATTCATGTAAGAGGGTGCGCATCTCGGCCTTCATAGCCTCGTAATAGGGCAGGCTCAGATAGTAGATGCCGTCTGTCCCTAGGGCACAGATTTCCCCCGCCTCTAATAGCTCAGCGATTGCCTGGGAAAGCCAATCCGCAGGAAGGGTAGTAAAGCCCACCCGGGCAGCCTCCGTAGCCAAGTCCTGGAGCTCCTGGGAGCCCGTGGCAATGGCATAAAGGAGACGATTTTTCGCTTGCTGATAGGGATCTCCTTCAAGACAGGCCCGCAAGAGGGTCAGGCGGTCCTCCACAGGAAAGTGAGTGGGCGGAGGGCAGGCGTCAAGAATGGTTCCTCCTCCCATGGTAAAAAGAGGAGAAAAAAAGCGTAGGACAAAATAATCCCCGGCATTATGGGCCATATCCTCGCCAGCATTTAGCTGAACAAATCCAGTTTCACCTGGAGACAGCTCCCGAGCGGACTCCTCATTCCCATAGACCCGAACTCGGACAAGCTGCTCAGCCGACCCACTATGAAAATGCACTTCCTGCCCACTCTTTAACTTTTGGGTTGACCGGGGCAAGATCTTTACAGCAGCTAAGACCTGGGGAGAAATCATAAGAGAGCCGGGTTGGGCTAAGATGGCCCCCCGGTCCAGGTCCTTTTTACCAACTTGGGCCAAATTTAAAGCAGCCCTTTGCCCCGCCACAGCCCGGTCCGTATCCTTATTATGGACCTGAATATTTCTGACCCGTAGGCGGCGCTCCTCCGGATAGACCATGACCTCATCCTCTTTATGGACCTGGCCAGTAATGACCGTGCCGGTTACAATGGTGCCAAAGCCACTCAGGGTAAAAACCCGGTCAATGGCCTGGCGGTAAGGAAGAGAAATATCCTTAGGGGGTAACTTTTGGATTTCACTAAAAATGAGTTCCTTGAGCTCCTCGATTCCGGCCTTAGTGACGGTAGAAACAGGAACCAGGGGCGCCCCCTCTAAAAAAGTCCCTCGGCAAGCCTCCCTCACATCCTCGGCAGCTAGCTCCTGAAAATCCTCCTCCACAAGGTCAATCTTATTCAGGACAATAATCCCTTGCTTGATATGAAGAAGACTCATGATCTCCAGGTGTTCAAGCGTTTGTGGCATAACACCCTCATCGGCAGCCACCACCAGCAAACATAGGTCTACTCCGCCTGCCCCGGCCAACATATTTTTGATAAATTTTTCATGACCTGGCACATCGACAATCCCAGCCTTCGTGCCATCCGGCAGGTCAAGACTAGCAAAACCCAGCTCAATGGTAATCCCTTGTTTCTTTTCCCCGGGCAGACGATCCGGATCCACCCCCGTGAGACAGCGGATCACTGAGCTCTTTCCGTGATCGACATGACCCGCTGTTCCAATAATGACGTTATGACAATACTCCCTCTCTTCCATGGTTCTTACCACCCTACTCTCTCTTTAAAACGGCGTGAAAAGCCCGAACCAGCCCCTTCACCAGGAGTGGCTCCTCCCCCGGTAAAAGCGAGCGCATATCTGCCCAAAATGCCCCATCCTCGATCCTGCCAATAATCGGCAAGAAAGTCAGTTCCTTTCGGACGAGCCTAGCCTGCAAATCCTCCTTCGACAAAGGTAAGGTCCGCACAAAAGCCTCAAAGGCATTCGCTTGTGGTCCCTCCTCCCCAAAGGAAATCCGTAAGGCATAAGAAGGCAACAAAACATTAGGGGCAGTCCCGCCCCCCACTTTCGCCTGGGTCTTTTCCACAGAAACCGACACCCCGTACTGACCCCGCATCGCTTCTGCACACGCTACCCGGTCCGGCCCATCAAAGCCTAAATCCCGATACAGGTCCTCCTCAACCTGCCGGGCGAGAGCCAACAAAACCTCCGGCTTTTGACCAACCTGGCGGAGCACGGGAATATTTGCTTCACGGTGAGCTTCATAATAAGCTAAGATTTTCTCGAGCGATAAGAGGGTAAATTTGTCCACACGAAGGGCCCGCATCAGCTGATTATGCTTGAGCCGGTCCATAAATTTACGAGAGCCCAAGATCATCCCCGCCTGGGGACCACCAAAGAGCTTATCGCCCGAAAAACAAAGCACATCGACCCCTGCCGCCAGACCCTCTTTGACCTTGGGCTGGGTCTGCATCTCAGGGGCCAGATCCTCCTCCAAGAGGCCCGACCCCAAATCATAGATCAAGGGCAACTGATGGTCGTGGGCAACTCGGACCAGATCCGCCAGACTTGGTTCCTCTGTAAAGCCCCCCAGGTAAAAATTACTCCGATGGACCTTCAAAATCCCGCAAGTCCGGGAATTGATAGCCTTGGCATAATCCGATTCCTTGATCTTATTGGTACAACCCAAGGCCACCAGGCGCATCCCGGACCGGGAAATAATATCAGGAATCCGGAAAGACCCGCCAATTTCCACCAACTCCGACCTGGCCACCAGGATCTCCGGGGGTTCCTGAGCCTCCTTACGAATCCTCTCTCTCAGCTCCTCGTAGGCTAAAAGTTCCGTCAGACCAGCCCCTTTCTTGCGCATTTCCATCAAAAGCTGGTCCAAACCCTTGAGCTTTTCCGCTTGCAGGTCATCATAACGGTCCTTCAAGGTGGCTAAAATAAGGAGCATGGCCGCCGCATTGTTATTGGTTACCGCTGCCGCTTCTGCCCCCAAAAGCTCACTCAAAAGCTGTTCCACGCCGCCACCCCGGTAGCCTCGCTCGCCTCTTCTAATATCATACTCCAGGGTACAGTAAGAAGTCAGAGTCGTCTGCAAATCTCCAAAAATCTCCATCGGTAGGGGGGCCCGGCCTAAATTAGTATGGATAATCGTCCCCGTTACATTAATCACTCGTTGAATCAGAGCCTGGCGGTCCCGGTAAATCTCCTGCAAAATGGCCTCTTCCCAATCTGGGACCTGCAAACTTTCCAGCTCTTCTTCCTTGGCAGACAAAATCTGGTCACGGAAGCTCTGGAGGGCCCTCTGTGCAATCCTCACCAAATACGGCTCTCCAAAAGCCAGGCGCAGATCCTGGAGATCCGGGCTCTGGACCATTTTTCCCACATTAGGAAGCGACGCTAACAGCTGAGACTTCGACTGCTGAGACTTCGATTTTTGAGACATAGCAATTCCTTTCACACTATTTCCTATAACAAATATTCCTGCGAACCTGTACTGGTCTAGCGAACCAGTGCTGATCTAGCAAACCAGTACCGATCTAGCGAACCAGTGCTGATCTGGTAAAGAGAGCAGCTTTCACCGAGCGAGCAAAGATTTCGGGGCCCCTGCTCCCCTAGGCTTCCGACAAAATCTCGTCCAAGGCCTTCAAGCAAAGATCGACCTCTTCCAAGGTGTTGGCTGGTGAGAAAGAGAAACGAATGGCCCCTTCCGGGAAGGTTCCCAAACTCTTATGGGCTGCCGGCGTGCAGTGCAGGCCACTCCTTGTTGCGACCCCTGCTCTCTGCTCCAATTCAAAGGCCAGAATTGAATTATCCTGAATGGGAGTGCAATCCAAAGCGATGACCCCCACATTGGCGATGGGATCGGTATAGAAAGCCCCAGCATCGTGGATCTTCTCAACCTGAGGGAGCTGGCCCTTTGCGTCAACAAACTGAGTCCCGTGAGCCTGCCCCCCGCTAGGCTGCTTCCTTTCGCCCTGATCTCCCAGGACCAAGTCTTTCGCAAAGGCGAAGGTCCGCCGCAAGGCCGGAACTTGGGGCCCCAGAATCCGGACCTTATCCCAACCAGCATGGGGGCCCTCCGTAAGCTTTCCAAATTTTTCTTGCAAAGGGACCAGCCCCTCCACAAAGGCCTCGGTGATCCGCATCTTTGCCTTAAAGTCAGACCAGGGATCCTCCCGGACCCAATCCTGCAAAGCCACTTCCAGACCAAGGATCCCAGGCAAATTCAAAGTTCCCGGCTCAAAGCAGTCTGGCATGGCATCCGGCAGGGTCTCCAGGTCGCTATAGCTCCCCGTCCCCCCACTCATCAAGGGGTTGAGGCGCTTAGCAAAATCCTTAGTCATCAAAAGAGCGCCAATCCCTTGGGGTCCACCCAAGGCCTTATGGCCCGTAATCCCTAAAGCCGAAATGGATAAGGTTTCCATAGAAAGCGGCAGGGTTCCAGCAATTTGCGCCCCATCCACCAGGAAGGGCACCCCCCGCTCAGCTGCCAAGGCCCCCGCCTTTTGCAGGGGCAAGGTCGCCCCACAGAGATTCGAGGCCCCAGTCAAGGCCAATAGCCTCGTTTTCGCCGTAAAGAGCTCCTCGAGCTCAGCAAGGTCAAACCTTCCCTCCTCATCACTCTTCCAAAGGACCACGCGGATCCCCTTTTCTGTCTCCAATTGCCGCAGGGGTCGCATCATGGCGTTGTGCTCTAAGGAGCTACAAATAACCTCGTCCCCCGCTTCCCAGGGAAAGCCCTTCAAGACCCAATTCAGCGATTCTGTTACATTTTTGGTAAAGACGACCTGACGAGGGTCCCCGACCCCAAATTGTTGGGCTAAAAGCTCCCGACAATCCAGGACCTTCTTGCCTACCGTCAGCGAAGACCGATACGAAGACCGGCCCACACTGACCGCCCCCTTCTCCAAATACTCCATCATCGCCTGACCTACCCCAGGCCGTTTCGGAAAAGAAGTTGCCCCATTATCGAAATAAATCATAGGCTCTTCCACAGCTCCCATATGTCACCTCCCTCAAATTCTGACTTTTGCCTCTCAAGGCTGCCATGCCCTTACCCTAAAAAAATCTTTTCCCTTGAACAAATAGTCCCGAGAGACCAAGTCTCCCGGGGCTTCACCCGCCTGAGTCCTCTAGGGATTCGCGGGAATCACATCAACCGACCGGACGGGAATATTTTTGGCCGCAAGAAGAGCAAGAACCTCTTCTTGAAGGGCTGGTGGTACCATGAGCGACAGGCCACAGCTGCGACTAATCTCCCGAGGTGTAGGGACCAGCCTCAGGTCCGGATAGGGATCCTCCACTGCTTTCTCCGCGAAGAGCGAGTCCGACGTGGAAGAAAAGCTAATAAATACGGTATCTTCCTTTAATTTCATACTGTTTTTTCACACGCCAATAGGCCTAGTCTATGTGGTGCCCAGGGCGACTGAGCCGACCAGGCCGAACAGGGCGACTGAGCCGACCAGGTTGATCGAGCCGACCCCTAGGGGGTAATGACCTTACCAGCGTGAGCCATGGTTTCATAAATGGTATACATATCGACCACTTCCCCGACCATGGGCGTCACCTTGTAGAAAGAGGTGCATGTGCCGCAGGAGTAAATTTCAACTCCATCTTCAGCCAGGCTCTTGAGATCTTCCAAAACCTTGCCTTCGGTACTCGTGAGCAGAACACCCGAATTATAAAAGAGAATCTTGCTGGGCTTTTCCTCGACCTGGGTCAAGGTAAAGATAAAGGCCCCGATCAACTTAGCCCCTAGGGTCTCATCGCCGTTCCCCATATGGTTGGCATGGATGGCAATGACAAAGTCCCGATTGGCTACGCTGTTGGGATCACACACCGTTCCCTCGTTTCCATCCAGGAAAGCTTCCTTATAGGCCTTACTTTCATCCGTTGGAGTCATCGTCAAAACCCAAACGCCCCCCTCCTGCTTCTCCACCTCGCAGGCCAATTTGGCACTGCTGGCAAAGCGCTTGAGATTATTGGTTACAATCTCACTATTGGCCTCAATCACCAGAGCCTCATTCGGCCCCAGGTCCTTATAAGCCTTCTTCGCATTCAAAACGGGTTGCGGACAAGTTAAATTTTTAACATCTAAATTCATCGTATTTCTCTCCTTTACCTGCGATTCATCAAAAAATCAAATTTGCGTTCAAGCCTAGATTAGCTTAAGGGGCTTGGTATCCCCCTTGGGATCTCGCTCGACAAAAGTGCCCACCTGGGTCATGGCCAGGCGCTGGTCTTGGGCTTCAGCCAGCAAATAAGGGGCAAAAGACGGAGTACAGGCGATCAAAAGGCCTCCTGAAGTCTGAGGATCATAACACAGGTCCTCACGCCAGAGTTCTTTCACCTCGGAATCAATCTTCTCTTGCAAATACTCCCTATTGTGGTAGAGACTTGCCGGGATAAAGCCATCCTGGGCGTAGGCTTGGGTCCCAGGCAGGGTTAAAAAGCGTCGGGTATCTAGCACTAAGCCCAGGCTGGGATCACTTAACATTTCGAGGCTATGGCCCGCTACACCAAAGCCCGTGACGTCCGTTAAGGCATGAATCTCGTTCAGATCAAAGTTGGAACCTGGTTTCTTGTCTCGGAGGCAGGCTAAGAAGTTATTTAGCCTCTTCATCTGGTCAAGACAAGCCTTTTCTTCTTGCTTGCTCGCCAAATGTGCTCGGATCGCTGTACTTACAATGCCGACGCCCAAGCGCTTAGTAAGTAGAAGGACATCCCCTGGACGGGCCCCCACATTACTGAGCAACTCTTCCTTCTTACAGACGCCATTGACGGAAAGGCCATATTTGGGAACCTTGTCGTCAATACTGTGGCCCCCTACAATATTGCACCCTGCCTCTAGGGCCTTATCATTCCCCGCCCGCAAGATCTCCTTGGCAAGCGCCATGGGAAGACAAGATGGAAAGGAAAAAATATTGAGTGCCGTAACAGGGCGGCCACCCATAGCCCAAACGTCACTGAGGGCATTGGTAGCTGCGATAGCCCCGAAGTCATAGGCATCATCCACAATGGGTGGAAAATAATCTAAGGTCTGGATCACCAAGGTACCTGGTGCCACCTCATAGACGGCAGCATCATCGCTCGTCTCTAAGCCCACCAAAAGGCGATCATCTGGGATTTTCCTAAGCCCTCCTAGCAAGTCTCCTAGGACCCCCGGTCCTAACTTGGCACCTCATCCCCCACTTGTGGCATATTGGGTAAGGGGATAGCGGTCCCGAAGGTTCTTTCTCATCTCCTCCTCGGAAACGGAGGTGGAGTATTTGTCGTTTTGATTCTGTGTCACCTTGGTTCCCCCTTTCTCGCTCCATGACATCTTCCACTTTTCTTCCCGACACGGATCTAATGCTTGCAGGGTCCTAGTCTTTCATCTGGTCTTATCACCAAGAAAAAACCTTACATAACTCGAGCGCACAAAGAGATCGTAATAGCCCCATGTGAAGAATTATGTAAGGTTCTTTCAACAAAAAATATTCCTTCAAAGGAATGGCCCTAAGTCCTATGTTCTAGGCTTTAGAGCCAGAAATTTATCTAGGTTCCTAATCGGCGATATAGCCTTTTTCCACAAGAATCTTGTGGGCAGCTTCCTTTTTCGCCACATTCATCCGGATCACGGGACCAGTACAACCCATACCTGACTCGGCATAAATGCCAGCCTGCCAAATGGCCTGGACGGCATCATCTAAGTCCATGACGTCCACCCCAGGAATCTGCTCATCGCAAACCTCGTGAGGAGGAGCCTCAACGGCAGCAGCTTCAGTGCTGGCCTTGGGGGCCTTTTTAGACTCCAAGATACTGGTCAAACCAGCCTTCTCAGCGGCATCATATTCCTTGGCTACCTTCTCCATGATCTTTCCTTGGACCAACTCGGCCGCATAGGCAATGGCATTGGCAATAACTGGATAGCCAGAAGCCCGAGAGACAATCATGATTAGGCGATCATAATGCTGGCCGATTCCAGGCCCGTAGCCATCACCAACCGCTTCAAAGCTTCCTCCGCTTGTATAAGCGGTCAAGACCTTGGAAAGAACATTCCCAGTTAAGGTATCGCAGACCATAACATCAGCAGAGCCCAGAAGGACATCATTACCACGCATGATTGCTCCGCCATCAGCCCGAGAAGTCTCGGCAAAGTCAAAGTCATAGCCCTGCTCTTTTAGTTCCTTGAGAACAATTTCAGCCTGTCTTGCACCATTGAGGTTCAAAATACCAACCTTAGGACGGGCAATGCCGCAGGCCTTAGCCGTAGCAATCCCATTGATTGCGTTGAAAACCAGGCCCTCGACGAGGTCCGTCGAAGTAGTACCTGTCGTAGTAGCTAGGAAGAACTTCGTTCCACGAGAGGGAGCAATGGACCGTCCCACGGTGGAAACACCAATTGGGAAGGGATAGTGCATGGCTACCGCACCTTGCACGACCTTATCGTCGAGCAATTGCTCCATCTTTTTAAAGCCGTCCTCGGCATCAGTTGCCTCAACCTTGGTCACCCCACAGCCTTCCGGGACATCAATGCTACCGATATAATAGACCTCAATTCCCTTTTTGGCAGCCTCTAGGGCCCCCTTCAAGGCATTTTCTTCTCCATGTTCAGAACCCTGGCCAATAAGGGCGATCTTGGGACTAGCCCCAAATCTTCCTGTCTCTAAAGCGCTAGCTAGCTCATTGAGCGTCTCAGCAATTTCTACTTTTAATTTATCTTTTCCCATGAGCACTCACCAGCCTTATGCTTCTTCAGCAGCCAGTAAGCTTTGGGCCAAGCCTTTCAGAGCAGAAGCCAGCTGCTTTTGGATCTCTGCCTTCGTGTCAGCACCGGTACCCGCCTCTTCTTCTAAGCCCTCATTTCTCTCAACGAGGAAGGAAACGCCATCGAATAAGTTCGTCAGTCTACCTAAGAAGAGGGAGCCCTTCCCGATAACCATAACTCTCTTATAATTGCCGGCCATCAGTTCTTCACGGGCAAAGCCAAGAATGGGTACACCAGAAGGAATATGCCCTTGGGTCGGTGCAAATCCTGTCAATCCATGATTTGGTATGAAGTCATTGAAATCCTTCTTCTCCAGATGGCCTTTTTTAACAGCCAGAGCGGCAATCATCTTCATGTTAGCTAAGGGCACATCGCCAGCACCAGCAGGTTTCGTGATATCCGGGTTTTGCATCTCGGGTGAGAATTTATCAACATCCGTGACCTTAAGGCCTGCCGCATCCAAAGGATCGGTTACGAGGGCACTAATAACGGCCTGAGGTGCCGATCCGGTTCCTACAGTGTGACGTCCAGTATGTTCAAGATCAATATAAGGACTGACGCCATCATCTTGACCAATAATAATGCTGACCCCAGCCAAACAATCCTCCAAGACCGGCACATCTTTTTTAATGTGATCTTTAGAGTTCATGCCTAGTTTAGCCGTGCATCCACCAGCCGTGACAGCCACTGCCTTAAATACTCCCGCCTTGACGAGAGAAGCAGCAGAGAGGAGCGAGTGTGCCGGAGCTGCACAGAAGCCGCGGATATCACATCCAGAAGCAGAAGTTAACCCAACAATTTCCGCAGCTGCCTTTGCAAAGTTGCCACCACCCCGCTGGTTCATATCGCCGCAAGCTTCTTCAGCGCAGTCGATCACATAGGCAATCTCTTCAACCGGCAAGCCAGAATTTCTGACCCCATAGGCCAGGGCTAAGACACTCGAGGCCTTGCTGGCAATGTTTTCGTGCATGACGTGAGAGGAAAGGTTGGTATCGATATCATGAGCCCGATTGACACATCCTACCAATTTTCCATCCATGTAGAGGCCTTCTGCATCCTCTTCATTCACATGCTGCTCAATGTCTACTAATTCAATGCCCTCTTTTATCCGGCCCATCATATGCTCGGTGATGATAGGATCCTTGGCTAGTTTTTCTTTGGTGGCTGCCACAAAACCCTTCTCTAATTTAACCAAGTCAAATTCATCGGAGATCTGCATCAGCAGGTAGAACTCATCTTGGGGCATGATTTCGCCAAACTTGGCATAGCGCTCGGCCCCCTCCATTTTCTTATCGTAGAGGGGAGCTTCCACGGTCTTCAGCTGATCCGGACGGAATCCGCCAATATACGCCTGGTTCGGATAATAGGCGACACAATCCTCATAGGATCTTAAATGTTTCGGTAGTGCCTTCAAAAAATCAGAATCTGGATTGACAATTTTCTCGGTCCTTTGGGTGGTACCGTTATGGAGGACCATATCCGGTGTATGCACCAAAACATAACCCGTTCCTTTAATAACTGCTTTCATGAAATTTCCTTTCTTCACTGTGAAAATGGAATACTATATCGTTATATTTGTGAAAACCAGGGATATGGCAGGAAGCTGAAATCTATGAACTAAGTCTCCATAGGTAGAAGACCTGTCACAGACTTTCTCTTCCTCCAATACCTGGGCATTCTATTACGTGGCATCCCGCTAGATCGATTTCTAGTAGGATCCAATCGTAGACATAAAAAACCCCTGACCCAAGGGGAACAGCATGGTAAGCCAAGCCGTATGCTCAGGATCAGGGGCATGAGTGCGAATCAGAACTTGCAATATTCGTCTCTGAGTCCGGTCATCTCTTCCGTAATCTCATCAACGTCTAAAACCATTTCCATCATGCTGACTTGCTCCTCGTAGACTGCTGGGTCAAATTCTTCTTTGACTTCTTCTTCGCACACATGGTAACATTTGAGTCCCAACGAGACTCCTGTCAATGGACCAGCAAAGGTGGGGTCGCCTGCTTCAACTGTTTCACAAGCTAATCCTGCTCCCTCTGCATCGGCAGCACCAACCAAAACAACTAGGTTTTCTGGTCCGTACTGCTCAGAATATTCGAGAACCCTCTTTTGGTTCTCTAAGTCCATTGCACCTGCGGCGGTTCAGACAAAGCACTCCGTCGAGGAGAATACGACTTCTGCGCCAGCTGATTCAGCGCACAGGGCAATTGCTGGTCCTGGAACGCCGTCACGGTCGCCGATGACAACAACTTTTTTATCTTTTAGTATAGCCATCTGTCTACCTCCTTCATAAAAATAACTCGTCTAGCCATTTCATGCTAAATCAGGGATTCTTCTAAGATTATTCGGCTAGCGAGGCACAGAGCAAAGCTCTGGCCTCTATTCAAGCCAATGCTCTTATCGAATCGCTTTTACTTTACCCTATCTTTCGCTCTTTGTCAAGGTCCCTATTCTGAACCCTATCTTGCTAATAAAGGCCAATCAAGGTACTTCCTCAACCAAAGAATGCTGTGATGGGCTTACGCCATTTCGGCGTATTTTTTGATGAGTTCCAAGGAAGCTTCCTTGGTAGCGGCCTCTTTGACCAATTCCTCAACCTTCTCCCCATCCTTATAGATGGCGATAACCGGCAAGCCTACGATCTGCTCACTGATAGCAAGGCGGCGAGCCTTGGTGGTATTGAGGGTGGTAAATTTTAGTTTGTCCCCATAGGTCTTTTCATACTCTTCGATATGAGGTTTCAAAGCTGCGCAAGGTACACAACCATTCCCATAGAAATCAACTAAAACATAGCCTTCTGCTTTTTTAACTTCATCTTCAAAATTCTTACGATCTAACTCTAACATAAGTCATCCTTCCTAAATCTAATCTAAACTTATCTTATTCAGCAAAATGCTCTTGGATATACTTGTCGCACTCGATACCAGCAATAGCACCGTCGGCAGCAGCCGTTACCACCTGGCGGAGGGGCTTCTTACGAACATCCCCAGCGGCAAAGACGCCAGGAATATTGGTGTGCATAGCATCATCCGTGATAACGTACCCATCTTCACAGGTAATGTCATCTTTAAAGAGGTCACTATTGGGCAGGAAGCCAATAAAGACAAAGATGCCAAAGATTCCGTCGTCTTCATCTGCTTCATATTCGGTTAACTCACCCGTCTGGGTATCCTTGACCGTCATCTTTTGCAGGACGCCGTCACCTTCTAGGTTGACCACAACACTGTTCCACATGAAGTGGAGGTTTTCAACCTTCTTCGCCCGCTCCTGAATGGAACTAACGGCGCGAAGCTGATCACGACGGTGAATGATCGTTACCTTTCTGGCGAATTTGCATAGGTACATAGCTTCCTCTACAGCAGTGTCGCCGCCACCAACTACGTAGACCTCAAGTCCTTCAAAGAAGTTGGCGTCACAGGTTGCGCAATAGGACACGCCCTTGCCAGTAAACTCTTCTTCACCGGGACAACCAATTTTCCGAGAATGGGCACCCGTGGCGAGAATAATAGTCTTACCTTCATACACGGTATCCCCACAGTGGACTTTCTTAATCTTGCCGTCCAGCTCAAGCTTGGTTACAGTAGCGCTTACACGCTCACAACCAAAGTTCTTAGCTTGTTCAGTAAAGCGGGCAATGAGTTCTGGACCACTCTCTCCTTCTGGCTTTTGGCCAGGGTAATTCTCGATACTATCGGTAATGGCAATCTGACCACCATCGGCCGATTTTTCAAGAATCAGAGTTTTTAGTCTCGAGCGCCCCGTGTACAAACCAGCCGCCAAACCAGCCGGGCCAGCGCCAATAATAATTGTATCGTAAAGTTCTGCCATGCAATATGCTCCAATCTTTTGATATTTTGCTTATGCGTATAAGTATAACACTATATAGAGGGGTCTTGGCCTGGTTCAGGGCTGAGCCCTAAGTTCCAGGTCAAGCGCCCATATAAGTCACCATCGACCATGGAAAGCCATTCTAGCTCCCCAGGCCATGTAAAAATTGCCTAGCCAGCTTTGTCAGGGCCAAACCATAGGCGCAGACATGATGCGCCACACACCCGCGAGGTCCCTGGCCCTAAATTATTTTGATATGCCGTTTCAAAGTGATTGCCCTCATGCTTAAGATAGTCCAAAGACTGCATCCAGGGACTAAAGTGAATACTTGTAGGGTAAAACCAAGGCTAGCTGGACTATATCCAGAGCCTAAAGCAGCCTCCACCACTACGGGGACACGGACGACCGAAACAAAGCCAAAACTAGGGATGATCTAGATTCAAAGGGCCATATTAGGAGCTTTGATCCAAAGAAAAAAATTATATAAATATGGTATAGGCCTAAGCCTTCCTCCTGACCACGGAGGGTCAGTCTTTAATAGTGAACCTCGAAAATCGTCTGTTTGTCGACTGGGGTCTCCAAGGCTTTCAGAGCAGTCTTGACGATCTTTTCACGGATCTCATATTCCTCTTCATGTGTCTTCGCAGGATCACCGAAGGGGTGAGGAATAGCAATCGTAGGAACAATCCGGTTGGCACCGACCGTCATACTGATAGGTGTGACGGTGCAGCAGTGCACCACAGGGATCCCGTAAGCTTCAATACCTTTGACCATCGTTGCACCGCAACGAGTACAAGTTCCTCAGGTGGAGGTGAGGATCACGGCATCAACATGGTTGTCCTTCAACCTCTTTCCGATCTCCTCAGCAAAAGCCTTGGCTGAAGCAACAGCGGTTCCGTTGCCGACGGTTGTATAGTACAAATCGTACAGTTTGCCGATTTTTCCCTCTTTTTCTAGGGCACGCAAGACGTCAACAGGAAGGACCCGGTCTGCGTCTTGGTTGGCATAGACAGGGTCATAACCACCGTGAGCCGTCTCATGGTCAGCGTCTGTCAAATCATCAAAGCCAGCGATGGAATATTCGCCGAACTTAGAGGCGCTAGAGCTCTCGATGTGATCGGGGTTACCCTTAGGAACGATACCACCAGAAGTTACAAGAGCAATGGTTGCCTTAGTAATGTCTTTGATCGCTTCACCTGGCTCAACCCGGTCGAAGTTAGGCATGGGATACTCTGTCTCAAAAGGCTTGCCATTAATCTTTTTAATGAGCATCTCGACGGCACGCTGTGCGCCAGGCTTCGATTCAAAGAAGTTGACCCGCTTACCTTGGTTGAGGTAGCCATCTTCTACGGAAGCCCCAACCGGTTCGCCCTTGAGCAATTTACTGGCCAGACCCACAATCGACTTCACGGCAGGGCGCATGCCCGCAGCAGAATTCTTCGTGGAAATGACATAGACCTTACTCTTATACATGTCAGCACCAGGGTTCTCGGCATACATACCAGTGATGGCAGGAATGCCCAGTTCTTCCTGAACTGCTGCAGTAATGTCGCCGCAAGCAACCCCGTAACGACCAGCGTTGAAGGCAGGACCAGCGATGAAAAGGTCTGGTTTTTCTTCCTTGACCCACTCAATAACCTTGGCCCGAGTCTCTTCCATGTTTTCGTTGTAGTAAGAGTCACCACAGATAATGGTGGCCACCACCTCGGCCTCTCCTTTAAAGCCTTGATTAATAGCAAGACCTGGGCCTACTGCGCCCTCTCTCTTCTCCGGCGGAATGTCAGCCTTTTCCTCACCACCGATTTGGGCAAAGAACTGGTTGATATAATGAACAATTTTATAAGCCATAGTTGCCTCCTTACCTAGCACTCATCTTATTGAAGCCCATCTCGTTCGTAGCACCGGTAATGACTTGGAGCTCAGCCTCAATGGTTCCATCTTCCTTGAGAGACCCATCGTGGCCTCCAGCGATGATGTCCACGAAATCCAAAGTTCCAATGACCTTGTCAAGCTTGGGCAGGTGGATAACCATGTTGGCGTTGCCCCCGGTTACCACGGCGTCAGCCAGAGGATCAGCGTCAGCCAGAGATTGGCTCCTGCCGTCTTGTCCAGCATACTCATCGGTGATAATAACAGTCTTAATACCAGCTTTTTCAAGCTTGGTGCAGTTCATGATCAAGTCAGTATCAGGGTTGCCGAAACCTTCTTGAGAGACCAAGGCTGCGTCCAAAGAGAGATACTGAGCCAGCTTGGTCGACCAGTCAGAAGACCGCATCTTATCCGCCAGATAGGTATTCTCGTTGGTGATAATAACGCCGACGAAATTCAAGAGTTTGCCATGGACCTTCATCAGTTCACGGATGACAGGGTTGTTGAGGTGATGGAAGGTGGTGTTCTTGTCGCAAGCAGACACACAGTTGCCAGAGACAATAGCCCCGTCCATGATTTCGGTAGGACTGATGAGGGTGGACAAGGTACGCTTCGCATCGACCCCATAGACATAGGTATCGTGGAGCAAGCCCTGGCTTTGCAGCATCAAGACATAGCCTACCCGAGGCAGGTCAGGATACTTTTCAAAGCTCTCCCGCATGGTCACGGTTTCAAACTCTTCTTCTTCATCAGGCGTGCAAGCCCGTAGGGTCTCACCAAGGAAGGCAGCTAAGTTCAGACCAGCCATCCGGACGGCATGCTCATAGTTATGCTGAGCAACACCCTCTTTAGGCTTGACCACCAGAATCAGGTTATTGAATTGGGAGAATGGAGTGTATTTAGCACCCTCGCCCGTCATGTCAATAATACCCTCTTGGAAGCCGACGATCTTACCCGCTGTGACGACATTGGCCCCCCGCATAACATAAGTTGTGCCGGAACCGACGGTATCAACCTTGGCCACCATGCCTGGGAAAATACCCCCTCTTCCGTCAACTTTTACACGAGGCTGAATAACGTCCTTGACAGGGGTAATCCGGACGCTCTCGCCGGGCCTCGCAATTTCTAATTTTGCATCTTCGAGATACTCATTCTCTAAGACCGTCTTGATGATCTCCTTCGGTTCAACGTATAGGACGTGATCTTTGACTTCGGTCTTATCTCCGAACTGAATATCTTTGATGTCAATGTATCCAAGTTTTAAATTCATGGATGATTGATTCCTTTCTTTCCGAACTATTAAGCAAGCCTTCTTGGCAAATACTCCCAGGCTCCCAGATGCAGGTACATCTGATTCCTTCGAGCATCTTACAAGATGGCCCGTTTAATGCCAATTAAATCGACTCCACTGCGGACCGCACCAAGGTTTCATCCACCAAGGCAAAGTCGGCGATTACCTGCTCGTCCCAGGGGAAGTCGGCCGCTTTAGTATGTTCTGAGAGCTTATAATGACGAAAGAAGAAGCGACTACGTTCTAAAGCATTGTCAATCAACTCTACAGACAATAGGTCATATTCTCCTGGTTTCTTACTCAACAATACCGACTTAAAGGGAGTTTCTCCAGGCTTCACACTGCCAGAAAGCGGATGAGACAAAAGTTCATAGCCGTCCGAGATCTTCACTTTGATTCGATTGAGAAGATCTATGAGCGATTCATCAAAATAAAAAGTAGTCAGTTGCTTTTGAAAGCGATCCCTTACCCTCGGATTGTTGGTATACAAGACCGCCTCCTCTAGACTATGAATCATCAAATACTCCTTCTATAGTAGGGCGCAAGGGCGCAAGGGCACAGTGGCACCCCTACTCACGAGTTGGGGCATCCTGGCTAACTTTGGCACGCCGAAGCGAAGGCTCAAAGGCAAGCTAAGAAGCCCTATTTTTTGTCTCTTCTTTATCTTAACAAAAATGTAAAAACTTGTAAACGACCTACCATGGTTCCAGAAAACTTCTCATCGCATAAAAAAACCGACTTAGCAAAAAACCATTCGATCAGTCGGATCTAAGGCCCAGCTAAGGCGGTTTTTCTGGCGGGAATATGTAAGAGTCGAACTCACCCGAGAGGCTCTTCACCCCTCATAACGGTTTTGAAGACCGCAGGGCACACCGGCACCCATATACTCCCAAAATCGTTCATAAAAAATTATGAACCCTCGACAGCGGGTCCATTATTCCAAATATGCTGGGAAAATGCAAGGAAGAACAGCTAGCTTAGGAAGGGAATTCTTGTCCCTTAGAAAAACTTTAATCGATATCGCATAGGGAAGAAAAATAGGAGAGGATATCTATGGGATGACATTCCTTTAGTTGCGATCTTTGGAGGAATCATTTACAATCGGAAACTGAAATCTTGCAGTATAATGAATTTTGGAGTATTTGGAAAAAGAATTCTATATATCCGAATGATAACATGATGAGTAAGAAGGGTGGGAAGATCGCATGGATAAAAACCTCTATCAACCAGTAGATACGAACTTAGACTTTGTCGCCAGAGAACAGGAAGTTTTAAAATTTTGGCAGGACGAGGACATCATTAATAAAAATCTTCAAAAGGGCTATGAGAATCCTGCGACTAGGCCCCTTCAAGAAGGAGACGCCTGCGCCTGTGCAGATGCCGCCCGCTGCAGCTGTAGCGGTGAAAATATGGAGGCTTGTACTTGCGGTGCTGACGAGGTTAAGGATTGCACCTGTGGCGGAAAAAAAGCAGACTCATGCCAAGAAGTTTCAAACTATTTTAGTTTTTACGATGGCCCCCCGACCGCCAATGGTCGCCCCCATATTGGCCACGTTCTAACCCGGGTCATCAAAGATATCATTCCCCGTTACCGGGTTATGAAGGGCTACAACGTTCTCCGCAAAGCCGGCTGGGATACCCACGGTCTTCCAGTCGAACTTGAAGTTGAGAAAAAACTCGGATTTCACCACAAAAATCAGATCGAAGAATACGGGGTAGATCGTTTCATCGAGCATTGCAAAGAATCAGTCTGGGTCTACAAAACTGAATGGGAAGAGATGAGCAATCGCCTAGCTTATTGGGTCGATATGGATAACCCCTACGTCACCTATGACAATTCATATATTGAATCTGTTTGGTGGGCTCTCAAAAAAATCTGGGACCGTGGCCTCATTTACTATGGTCACAAAATTCTTCCTTACTGCCCTCGCTGTGGAACGGCCCTTTCCAGCCATGAGGTGGCCCAAGGATATAAAACCGTCAAAGAAACTTCAATTTACGTACGTTTCAAAGTAAAAGGTCACGAAAACCGCTACTTCACAGCCTGGACCACGACCCCTTGGACCCTTCCCTCCAACGTGGCCCTCTGCGTGGGTCCTGAGATTGACTACTTCCTCATCCGTCTTGAAGACGGGACCGAATATTATGTGGCAGAAGCTCTCTGCGCCAGTCTCCTCGGCGAGAAAACCTCTTACGAAATCATAGAAAAAATGAAGGGAAAAGATCTCGAATTCCTCGAATATGAGCCCATCTTGCCCTATGCACTCCCTGAAGTCGACAAATATTCCCGCTCGCCTCGCTACCTTCAAGTAAAAGATCAGCATGCTCCTGCCTTTTTCATTACCCTTGCCGACTATGTCAGCCTGGAAGATGGTACCGGCATTGTCCATATCGCCCCTGCCTTTGGTGAAGACGACTCCAAGGTGGGCAAGGCTTACGACCTACCTTTCGTCCAATTTGTCAACGCAGACGGGACCCTACCAGAAGCTGTGACTGACTTTGCGGGAGTATTTTGTAAAGAGGCAGATCCTAAGATTATTGAAAAGCTCAAGGCCGAGGGATCCTTGTTGAAGACAGCCAAAACGGCCCACAACTATCCCTTCTGCTGGCGCTGCGACACCCCCCTTATTTACTACGCCCGAGATGGTTGGTTCATTAACATGCAAAATGTCAAGGAAGACCTTCTTGCTAATAATGAAAAAATACATTGGATGCCAGAAAACATCGGAACGGGAAGATTTGGGAACTTCTTGGAGAATGTGGTGGATTGGACCCTCTCCCGGGAGCGCTATTGGGGGACCCCCCTCCCTATCTGGCAATGTGAGTGTGGGCATGAACTTTGTGTGGGCTCCGTTGCCCAATTAAGGGAGCTAGCGAGCAATTGTCCGGACAAGGACGAGGACCTGGATCTCCATAAACCCTTCCTTGCCAGGCTCGACCTCAAGTGCCCCGAGTGCGGAAAGACCATGCACCGGGTCCCAGAAGTTATTGACTGCTGGTTTGACAGTGGGAGCATGCCCTTTGCTCAATTCCACTACCCATTTGAGCATCAGGAGGAATTTGATCATTATTTCCCGGCGACTTTCATTTCCGAGGCCATCGACCAGACCCGGGGTTGGTTCTATTCCCTTCTGGCGATTTCCACCCTTCTCTTTGACCGGCCTTCCTATAGAAACTGCCTGGTTCTTGGCCACGTTTTGGATGAAAAGGGCCTCAAAATGAGTAAGCACCTAGGCAATGTCGTGGACCCAATGAAGGTTTTAGAAGAGGAAGGGGCCGACGCTCTCCGCTGGTATTTCTATACCAACAGTCAACCCTGGCTCCCCTCCAGTTTCTCCCTCCAAGGGGTCAGCGAGGCCAAGCGCCGCTTTATGGGGATTTTCTGGAACAGCTATTCTTTCTACGTTCTCTATGCTAATATCGACCATTTTAACCCCTTTGAGCACAAGCTCGATGTGGCCAACCTGGGTCTCTTAGACCGCTGGATTCTTACGGGCCTCAACGACCTCATCGACCGCCTAGACCATCTTTTGGCCACCTATGAGATCAACCGGGCTGCCAAGGCCTTAGAGGTCTTTGTCGATGAATTGTCGAACTGGTATCTCCGCCGATCCCGGGAGCGTTTCTGGGCTCCAGGCATGGAAGAGGATAAGATCAATGCCTATATGACCCTCTATACTGCCCTCTCCACCCTCTGCCGCTTGGCCGCTCCCTTTACACCTTTCCTGGCTGAAAGCATTTACCAAAACCTGGTCCAAGCCCCCTTCAAAGCCCTGCCAGCAGGTGAACAAGAGGGCATCCAAAAAGCGCAAGCAGGAGCCTTGGCCGAGTCAGTCCATCTGACCCTCTTCCCCAAGCCCATCGAAGGGCTCAAAGCAGACCCCACCCTCTTGGAACAAATGGCCTATGTCTTGCGGATTGTGACCCTGGGACGGAATGCTAGGAACCTGTCCAATATCAAGACCCGCCAGCCTCTGCCTAGGGTTTACGTGGCATCCACAGACCCCAGTCTTTCTGGGGTAGCCCTGCCTGCGGAGCTGGAAAATTTGGTAAAAGATGAGCTCAATGTCAAGGAAGTATCTTATGTGACCGATGCTACCAGCCTCCAGGACTATGTCTTTAAGCCACAGTTAAAGGTTTTAGGAAAGCGTTTTGGGAAAGACCTGCCCCTCGTACGTCAGGCCCTCGAAGCTCTGGATGGGGCCAAGGCTTTCTTGACCCTCCAAGACCAAGGTTATTTCACCTTGGACATCAACGGTCAGGAAGAAAAGTTTGCTACCGATGATCTGATCATCGAAGCTAAGAAGAAAGCAGGGATTTCTGCCACTTCTGAAGGAAATCTAACGGTGGCCCTCGATACCGAGATCAATGAAGATCTGTGGGCGGAAGGGATCTTGAGAGAATTTGCCAGCAAGGCACAGAACCTCCGCAAGGACGCTGGCTACGCGGTAGATGACCTGATCGACGTCTGGATGGTCACAGATCCTCGGACCCAAAAGATTCTACAAGCCGATGAAGCGTTGACCAAGCGTGATATTATGGCCAAGTCCCTTTCCTTCCTCCCCCTGAAGGGCGATCCGAAAAAACTTGAGACCGCAGCGGGTCTGGCTTATACTAAGGCAGCTTCTCCGGTGGCTGATTTAGTCCTTGAAGATCCCAAGGCCTGGACCGACCTCCAAGCCAAGGCGGATAAGGTAGATCTCTTAAAGCTCAATGACCAGGCCGAAGTGCAGATTGCTTTTAAAAAGGATTAAGCGGACCATTCTACAAGCGCTGAGGCGGATCCGGCCTGCAAGTGCGGGGGCGGATCGATCTGAAAATAGTAATCGGAAAATAGTAGTCGAATCGATCAGTAGAAGCACAGCGGTTCACTCAATAAGGTAAATAGATCAATTTAAAAGAAAACAAGAAGGCCTTACGAGGCCATACTCTATTATACAGTCTTGATCTACCCGTCAGTTTGCTGGCTTTCTAGCTAGCTACTGGCGGGTCGGTATTCTTCGGCCAAGGGCTTAGCGATAAGCTCTACGTGGGGTGCGTTCGACAAAGTGGCGTGCTCGGCAATTGTAGCGATCAAGCCCAAAAAATAGGCAAAAAAGAAAGGAAAAAATGTCTAAAAACAAAGAAAGGCAAGGAGAAATCTCCTCAACCAATCATCTTCGTCAAATGCAAGCCAAGCGGGGGGCTGAGGTCCACCAACTGATCACCAGTGCCATCATTGCTGCCCTCTATGTGGTACTCACCCTCCCCTTTGCTCAGATATCTTTCGGAATCGTCCAGATCCGCTTTTCTGAACTCCTCTGTGTCCTCCCGGTTGTTACACCGGGTGCTGTATGGGGGCTTTTCTTGGGATGTTTTCTGGCGAATCTCTTAAACCCCTTTAATTTGGGACCCATTGATATTTTACTTGGAAGTTTTGCTACCCTCAGTGCCGCCTGGCTTACCTATCACCTAGCCCGGCGTTTTTACAAAGGATCCTATGGGGAGGCTTCCCTCAGCTTTGCCAAGGCCTCTTGGAGCCCCAAACAAAAGGCTTGGCGGCGTTTACTCTTAGATGTCCTGATCCTCTCTCCTTCCTGCATCCTCAATGCCCTTATTGTAGGCACCTACCTCCCCTTCCTCATCACGGATGCCAATAGAAGCTTGGGAGCAGTCCTGGTCTCCCAACTATCGATTTTGGCCTCTCAGACCCTGGTAGTCATCGTCCTTGGTCTGCCCTTCTTGCGCCTGTTAAGTCGTTTGCACGTGCAAAATCTTTTACCCCAGGCCAAGGATTTATCGTAAAGGAGACCTTGTGTCGCATTATTTTGATTCAAACCCAGAAAGCCCACACGAAATTCGCCAAATCGCCTGGCAGGCCCCCTATGGCAACTTTCGATTTACGACAGACGCCTCCTGTTTTTCGAAAAAAAAATTGGATTATGGGAGTCGCCTTTTAATCGAAGGTGTCCTCAAAGACTGGGGCTTCCGTCCTAAGGAGGCTGACCAGTGCGACCGCCGTCGCCAACAACTCTATAAACTGGCTCCAGTTCATTTGGTGGACCTTGGCTGTGGCTATGGTCCTGTGGCAACGATTTTAGCAGCAAATATTCCCCAAGCTAGTTTTTTATCGATTGATATCAATGGGCGGGCCCTTGACTTAGCAAAGAAGAATTTTGCCCGCAATGTGGGCAACTCAGCCCAAGACCGAGCCTATTTTCTTCAGGCGGATGGCCTTGCCTCCCCTAAGGACATAGAAGCGGCCTTGGGGCGGCCCTTTCCTGCGGACCAGATTTATCTGAACCCTCCCATTCGGGCTGGTAAAGCAGTCATGTACCGGCTTTTTTATGAGGCTATCCGTTTCTTGAAAGAAGGCGGCTCTCCTCATCCGGCCTTCTTTATTGTTCAGAACACCAAGCAAGGTTTGGGCTCTTCTAAAAAAGAAATAAGCAGGATTTTAGGAGAGGAAAATGTAGCTTATGAGGAGGTCGTTTTAGACCGGTCTCGGGGCTTTCACGTTGTGAAATATGAACTTTGCCCGGAGCAGGGTTCGAACGGAGACTACCAAATCTTTCAAAGCGAAGGAGAAGGACCGGTTACAAGCCCTGAAATCCAAGGGAGTGGGCTCAATGAATAGCTGCGAGCCTAAAATGGACAACCAGGGACCAGCCGACGGATATAGAGGACCCAGCCCTTGGGCAGGGCAAAGCTTCCTGGTCGCCCTGGGTGAAGATAGCCATCGGATTTGCGGGGCTGACCTGGAGGAAGACAATGATCGAGTCGGCGGGGCTAACCTGGGGGAAGACAATCAGCGGGGCGGCGGAGCTGACCTGGGGGAAGACAATCAGCGAAGCTGTGCCCCTAGCTTGGGGCACAAGTTGGTACTTGGGGGCTATTTGCTTCCCCTTATAGATCCCCTCTATGTCAAGGCTAACTCAGATGGCGATGTGGTCCTTCATGCCCTCATTCGAGCCTTAACCGGTCTCTCTGGTCAAGTTTATTTAGGGAGCCCTCTTATTGAAGAACCCGTACGGGCAGGGGAAAGGAATAGTTGCCAACTCTTTCGTCTGGCCTGGAACCAGTGTCAGAAAGATTTTGCCCAAAGAGGGCAAAAGATTTTCCTAAGACACCTTTCAATCAGTATTGAAGCCAAGCTTCCTCAAATTGCCCCCCATGCTCTTGCCATTCGCCAAAGCTTAGCGGGCCTTACAGGCCTTGAGATAGAAGATATAGGTCTTACGGCCATGACGGGCGAGGGATTAACGGCCTGCGGAAAGGGAGAAGGCATCCGCTCCCTGGTCATCGTGACAGCTCAAACTCAGCAACTTGCTGCCAAATAGCAAGGCAGCCATCGAGATTATTTGGAAAGGATCTTTGCCTATGTCCCACCCTATGGATTCAGTGCCTTTACAAATTACTTTGCCTGGACAGGTCTATGCTGCTTCCTTGGCGGAAATGGCTCGGTCCTTTGCGGTCGATGTGGAAGTTGCTAGGGATCCAGATGATCAATCCTTGTGCTTACGCTTCTATTACCCCAGTACCTTGCCCCGAGACCAGGTCGATCAAACCCTAAAAAAGCTTGAAATGGACTTACAGGATTTGGCCAAGCCCAATCAGCCTAAGGTAGCAGCGTATTTACCTGCCACCTCGGCCTATAAGCCGGAAGAAAATGCACAAAAGCAGGCCATGAAGAGTCGCCTCTATCAGTTTTTACAGGAGCTCTCTCCCTCTGAGCGTCCCTGGGGAGCCCTTACGGGGATTCGGCCTTCCTACTTGCCTACTCGAATGTTGGCTCATGGCCTCAGACCCGATGAAATTCCCTCTCTTCTTGTGACCCAATATCAGGTCAAAGCAGACAAAGCAGCCCTTGCCCTAGAACTAGCCCAGGTCGAAGCAGAGATTTTAGGAGAAGTTCCTCCTAAGGCGGCCCTGATTTATGTAGGAATTCCCATTTGTCCATCCCGCTGCACCTATTGTAGCTTTGTCGCCCAAGATGCCAAAAGGTACATGGGCTTTTTGGATACCTATGTGGAAGCCATCCTCCAGGAAGTCAAGGGAGTCTTTCAAGATCCAGGATGGAGGGAAGCCTACAGCTATCCGGCCCTTTATATAGGTGGGGGAACCCCGTCGATCCTCTCGGAAAAGCAGCTGGAATATTTGTTAAAGGGCCTCCTAGAGACCATACCTGTGACGGATGGGGTTGAATTCACGGTAGAGGCAGGACGGCCTGATACCCTCAATCGAGAAAAGCTAGATGTGATGGCTTCTGCCGGGGTTAATCGCCTGTGTTTGAATCCACAGACTCTGTCGAATGCAACCTTGGAACGGGTCAATCGTAGGCATACGGCGGAGGATTTTTTCCGGATTTATGAGCTGGCTCGGACCTTGCCCTTTGCGGATCTCAATGCGGACCTCATCATGGGACTGCCGGGGGAAGGGCCGGAGGATTTTTTGACTTCGGTGCGGGGACTTTTGGCCTTGGATCCGCCCCTGGAATCCCTTACCCTCCATAGTCTGGCGTTGAAGCGGGCAGCCCAGATCCAGCAATCGGATGGAGCTTGGTTTTTGCCCAATGAGCCCAGTCCTGAATGGGAGGAGGCTCTGGGGGAGGCTTACCGCTTGTTGCGGGAAAAGGCCTATCAGCCCTACTATCTCTATAAACAAAAATATGCCTTGGGGGGGTTGGAGAATGTGGGATTTGCTCTCCCGGGTTCCCGGTCAATTTATAATACTTGCATGATGAGTGACCTTTATCCGGTCTTAGGCTTTGGAGCGGCCTCCTCCAGCAAAAAGGTCTTGGATGGGCGGGTGGAACGGTGTTTTAACCCGAAAGATCTCCAGGACTATGCCCTCCGAGTAGAGGAAATGGTCCAGCGCAAGAGGGACCTATTTGCCTCGTAGTTGTTAAGGGCCAGCCTGCCCTTTTTAGGGGCTCGGCTGGTCTTCTTTGTATTTCGTGGAGGCTTCTTCTTCGATGATTTCGAGGAGGATGCCCTTGGCGTGGGCATTAGCTTTGAGTCGACTCATCAGTGGGCCATGGGGGTCATAGGCCGAGGGACGGTTTTCGGGAATAATGAGGAGAAGTTTTTTGGCACGGATCTCTTCTGGTGATATGGCAATGACATCATGTATGCCTTGAATTTTTCCACCTTGGTAGGCACTAAGCTTTTCAAGATCTAAGAGAATTTCTTGTGAGACGGCATCTGAACTGGCATAGGTTGGGGCGGTCAAGTCCATGCTGCGAATGGCGGTCGCTAGTCCAGCTGATAGGCTGGCGATCGGAGCTGTATCAGGCAAATTTCCTCCATATTTCTCCCGAAAGTATTTGCCACGAACAAAATTATGTTCTTCCCAAATGCTGTCTTTTTTCTCTTCTTTTTCCTCGCCCTCATCCTCATACTCTCCGCCGGGCCCGGTCGAAAGGGACCGGTTCCAGACGGGAATATTTGCATAGAAAGAACGCTTCACTTTACCCCAGAGGGTCCAGGCATCGTAAGTCAGATAGAGATAGGCGCTTGAACCGGACGAGTTAGCTTGGACAAGGATTTTTCGGGTATGATCTTCCATTTTAGCCTTAAAAGTTCCTAAATTGCGCTGCAACCAATAGTCGATTCTTTGGTTGGCAAAGTGATTGATGGCCTCGGAGATAAGGAGCCCCTCCCCAGCCTGAATAAGGGCCTGGCCAGAAGAACCCGTAATTGCTTGGAACTTGGCTTGATTAGCCTCGCCGATCTTCTCTCCCTTGCTGAGGGCTTCTGCAAGGGGCAAGATAACCGTGATTTCACGGCAGGTAAGGTCGGTGGCATGGCGAAGGAGGAGGCCATTTTGAATGGTCAAGATGGCAGAAATGAGACTAGCCATGAGAAGAAGTACCGGAACCATGACGATGGCTGCTTCCAGGGCTAATCCTCCTGACGACTTATTCTTCATGACTTCCTCCTTCCTCGTCTAGGGACTCATGCAGGGGGTACTCTCCTTGGAGGGTAAGAGTCTTCCCTTTAAAGGTCCCTTGTAGGGTAAAGGCACAGGATAGGTCATCTTGGAAGATGGTCGTTAGCTCCTGGGAGATCTTGTGACAAAGCTTTTGATCCGATTGGGGCAATAAGAAAATTCGTAGGAAATCCCGATAATAGAGGGTAACCGATCCTCCGCCCCCCTCTCCTGGCGTAGCATTAGGATCAGGGAGACTGGGCGGGAGGCTTTGGTTTGGATCAGGAAGGGTTTCCATGCCAGGAATGGGCCCATCTGCATTGGGAACTGCCGGTATTCCCTTACCCGTGATTAGTTTTCCGTAATCCTTGAAGCCAGCTCGCACAGCCGCTAAGGTCACAAGAATATAGGCGATAGCTTCGGGTTCCAAGACCACATGGCCCAGGGTCAAAAGGGCAATGAGGGCCGACAAGACTCCTGCTAAGGTCCGGTACTTGGCCATTTGACGAGCATCATTGAGTTTGCAGGAGAGGTGGACAGCAACCCGCATCCCGATTATGAGGTATTTGACGGTCTTTTCTGCCTGGTAGCGATTGCGGATCCCAGTTACAATCACCTCAGCTTGACCGTTTCGCCCTAGGGCTTTTAAGGGCTTCCCGTAGGGGGTTTTGAGGTCGCTTCCATCTTTTTGCGTGACAACGGCGGGAAAATAGTTGAGGATATATTCGGTTAGATAGAGTTTATCGCCCACAAAATCGCTGGGTTGTTTGGAAAAGTCATCCCATTTCTTCGCAAGTTTGGCCAATTGTTCCGGTGAATAGCCGCCCTGACCTTTGCCAGCTGCTTTGCCGGTTCCTCCGTTGGGATCGGTCCCGGAATTTCCCCCTTCTCCGTTGGGACCGGTCCCGGGCTCCCCATCTATGGCCTGTAAATCGTGGGCTTCATAGACGGGGATCAGGTTCGTGATAATTTCGTCAGAGGCCTTGCTCACATAGAGCAGGGCCTTTTGACTAGCCCCATCACCTTGACCAGGGTCAGATGGCTGATGCGGGTTCGTCGGGGTGCCGGGTGGTGTCGGCAAGCCAGGATCGGGGGAGCCAGGATTGGACGAGCCAGGATCTGGGGAAGGGAGTTGATTGCCTCCCTGCTTGGCTAGGGCCTCTGCCTCTTTCAGCTGCTCTTCAGCCTGGGGAGACAAGGCCGAAAGATCGCTAGCGAGCTGGTCTCCAAAAGCTGGCAGGGCTTCCTGCTGTCCCCGAATGGCTTGGAGGAGGTCGCGAGATAAGAGAAGGGGCATCCGAAGCTTCATATGGGCATAAATATAAGCCTTTAATGATTCTTCGGCAAAAACACTCTTATCTTGGGATAGGACAAAGTCTGCCTTGTTTTCTGTAAAACTTTGCTTTTCGCTCAGGAGGATTTTATCGGAACTGGGATGGGAACATTTGTCAAGGTTAACTCCCCAGAGGCCAAACTCATAATAGAGTTTGCGATCATAGGAAGACAAGGTATCCTCTTTGCAAGCCTGTAGGGCCCGGACAAAATCCACTTCATTGATGAGGCTCTGTCCATAGCGATAGCCAACGATAAAAAGGCCAGCTATGGAGGGAATGAGGATGCAGATAGCCAAGGTCATAGCTCCCGACCTCTTGGCCATGAGCCAGGTCTGGGCCTGGGTCATCCCCCTACTCCCGCTGGATATATTTTTCTCTGATATCACAGTCATAGGTCAAGATGAATCGACTTTATTTTGCCAAAGAGCCTAGGTCATGGGTCAAAGAAACCAGTTCACAAACTCTTTGACCTGACACCGCTAGGCTATCGACAGCCAGGGGCCGGGAGCAAACCCCAATGGCATAGGATTGATCCTTAGGTAAAACATCAGCGATTTCCTGGCCCAGGGTTTGAGACTGGGTCCATAGGCGTTGGCAGATTGGTGCTAGGGCCACCATAGGGGTAACGAGGACTACAAGAACTAGGGGAACAACCACAGCCGCCTCAATCGTTTCCATACAATTCTCCTTTCAAAACGTCCTTGCTTTTACTTCAAAAAGCGGGCAATCAAGCTAACAGAACTAGCTTTAGTATAGGAGAAGGATGGCAGGGCGGAGGCGTAAAAAGCCGACAAAGATCGACAAAGGGCGACACGGAGTATTTGTAAAAAAAGCCTTGACATCCTAGCAGAACTAGGACATCAAGGCTACAAAAATCTATCTCGAGCTTCTGAGATTATTTCCGATAGTCTAGGCCTTCAGCCACTACTCCTTGGTAGAGGGCATCCATGCAAGGCTGAATTTCTTCCTCAGTCAGGGTCCGATCTTGAGCGGAGAAAATGAAGTGGTAGGAGAGGGACTTTTGGTCGGCTTCTAAGGGCTGACCCTCGTAGACATCAAAGACAGCAAAGGAACTTAGAACCTGATCGTATGGGGCCGTTAGGCGGCGGAGGAGAATATTGACTTCCTCCACAGGCATAATCTTGGGACAAACAAGCGCCAAATCCCGGGTTATGGTTGGGAAGTGGCTGGGTTCAGAGACCCGACGATCCTGGTTCAGAAGGGTATAGAGGGTCCGGGGGCGCAACTCAGCAATAGCCACATGGGTATCTAAACCATAGTCGCGGGCAACAGTAGGGTAGAGGATTCCAAACGAAGCTACCTTTTTCCCATTGACCATGATATCTGCGCCTTGGCCGGGGTGCAAATAAGCCTCGTGGCTACGCTGATAGCTAGCCCCTTCGAGATACAAGGCCTCAAAGAGAGACTCCAGATGGCCCTTCATGGCGTAAAAGAGTTCTGCTCCCGTTTTGCTCTTATCGGTGAGGACCATGGTTAAAAGCTCCTCTTCCTTGGCTAGGCTTTCTGGACTTTGCTTGAATTCCAGCGTTTTCCGGTAAGTCAGAGTCGTCTCAAAGAGCTCCACCCTATCCTGGCCATTATTGTGGTTGAGGGCTGCCGCCTTAAGAAGTTGGGGCAGGGCCAGGGTACGCAGGCAGGAGAACTCCTTGCCTAGAGGATTTTGAATGCGTATGGCATCCCGCCGCACGTCATCCTGGGGAATTCTTAGCATGTCCAAGTCCCCATCATTTTGGAAATGATAGGTCTGGCATTGGAAAAAGCCTTGGGAACTTAAGAAATCAGCGATAAAGCGGGTAAAACGTTGTTTTGGACTTAGGCCACCCACAGTCGCATGGATCCCAGCTGTCAAAGAGGAAGGTAGATTGTTATAGTCGTACAGGCGGGCGATCTCTTCCGCCATATCTGCCTCACAGGAGAGGTCCCGACGGAAAGTTGGAATATTTGCATAAATCTTCTCGCCCTTTTTCTCGCAAGTAATTTCTAAGCGACCTAGGATCTCTATCATGGTCTCTTCCGTGAGGTCACTACCTAACAAAGCATTGATGTGGGCTGCCTCGAAGGGAACCTGGAGGTCCTTTTTCACAGTCTTGTTCTTATCGATGGCACTGCTGGAGGGCTCTCCTACCTTCAGGAGGTCCACCAGATAGCAAGCATAATCCATAGCCCGGGCCGCTAAGAAGGGATCTACCCCCCGGGCAAAGCGTAGAGAAGCCTCTGTCGTCAGTCCAAGGCGGCTGGAAGTCTTGCGGATGGTATCAGGATCAAAGCTTGCAATTTCAAAAATGACATCTGTCGTGGAGGCTTTGATCAAAGAATTCTCAGCCCCCATGATGCCAGCTAGGGCAACGGGCTTGTTGCTGTCTGCGATCATTAGATCGGTTGGCTGCAAGTCACGCTCCACCCCATCGAGGGTAATAATCTTTTCACCCTCCCTCGCATGGCGGACTAAGATCTCATGCCCATCCAAATAATCCAGGTCGAAGGCATGCATGGGTTGGCCCATCGCTAGGGTCACATAATTAGTGATGTCCACAATGGCATTAAGGGGACGGACCCCGCATGCTCTTAAGCGCTTTTGCATCCAAATGGGAGATGGCTGATTTTTTACATTGGTAATGAGGCGAGCCATATAGCGAGGGCAGAGCTCAGGTTCTTGAACTTCTACCTTGAGCACGTCTGCTGTAGAATACACGGAGGCCAGCTGGACCCGGTGCCCCAGAGCTTTGAAGGGAACTTGGAAGGTGGCCGCAGCCTCCCTTGCCAGGCCCTCCACGGAAAAGCAATCGGACCGGTTGGGGGTAATTTCAAATTCTACCACCTCTTGGTTAATCCCTAAGACCTCTCGCACATCCTTTCCTAAGGGAGTGTTGTCCGGCAAAATATAGATGCCATCATCTGGAGCTGCGGGGAAGTCTTGTTTGGTATAACCCAGTTCCTCCACAGAGCACATCATGCCATAACTAACGACGCCCCGTAATTTTCCCTTTTTAATTCTAAGATCTCCAGCCAGGTGGGCCCCATGGAGGGCCACCGGCACCACAGCCCCTTCAAAGACATTAGGGGCGGCCGTGACGATCTGGAGGCGGTGATTTTCATCGAGATAGGGGACCGTCTCTGGGGTGGCCTCTGGGCCGGGGTCCAGCTGGCAAATAACCAGGCGGTCGGCCTCAGGATGCTTCTTAATTTCTACAATCCGAGCTGTAATGACCTGGGTAATATCTTCCGCTTCCACGTAAAAGCCTTCGACATTGCTTCCACTTAAGGTCATCTTGTCACAGAATTCTTTCAAACTAGCTTTTACTGGCGTCATCTCCTTGAGCCAGTCATAGGTAATTATCATGGCCTCTCCCCCTAAAACTCTTCTTTAAATTGTCTCAAAAAGCGAATGTCGTTGTCATAAAAGGGACGGATGGATTTGATTCCCCACCGGCCCATGGCAGCCCGCTCGATCCCAATACCAAAGGCAAAGCCCTGGTATTTTTGCGAGTCAATCCCGCAATTTTGCAGGACTTCGGGATGAACCATCCCAGCTCCCAGGATTTCGACCCAACCCTCACCCTTACAGGTTGGGCAATGAGGATCTAAGCCGTCGCAGGTCCAACAAGAGACATCGACCTCACAGCTAGGTTCCGTAAAGGGGAAGAAGTGGGGGCGCAGACGGATCCGACTCGTTGCCCCAAAGAGGGACCGGGCAAACATCTCCAAGGTCCCCTTGAGGTTGGCCATGCTGACCCCCTCATCCACCACCAGGCCTTCCATCTGAGTAAAGATGGGCGAATGGGTGGCATCTGGGGTATCCCGGCGATAAACCTTCCCCGGGCAAAGGATCCGGATAGGCGGATTTTGGATTTCCATTACCCGAATCTGAATAGCCGAAGTTTGCGTTCTTAATAGGCGTTTCTCATCGATATAGAAGGTATCCTTGACGTCCCTTGAAGGGTGGCTCTCCCCAATACGTAATTTATCAAAGTTATAAGAGGTGAGTTCCAATTCAGGTCCCTCGGCGATGGTATAGCCAAGGCCAATAAAGAGATCACAGATCTGACGGGTGACCCTCTCCAGGGGATGTAAGGCTCCTAACTCTGGCTTGGTACCTGGATAGGTCACATCTACCACTTCTGTCCGGAGCTTGGCTTCTAGGAGCCGCTCCTGAATCTTAGCTTGCAGGTCATCCAAGGCCGTCTTCATCTTTTCTCGGACCACATTGGCCTTCTGGCCCAGCTTTGGTTTATCTTCCTTGCTGACCTGGCTCATGTGCTTCATAAAGCCTGTGAGTTCGCCTTTTTTCCCTAAAAAGCGGACACGCACATCCTCCAAGACATCGGTTTCCAAAGTCTCATGAACCTTAGTAACAGCCTCATCAAATGCTTTTTCCATCTGCTCTAATTCATTGCTCAACTCTTCCAGGGTCTTCAGACCCTGGTTTGGGGATTGATCCATTTTCTACCTCCCATTGGCAAGGGCCCCGCAAAAAAGCGATGCCGTCATAACATCCCTTATCATAACGCCGGGGCCCGTGTTTTTCTTGTGTTTTATCATAGTCGAAATGAGAAAATAATGAAATTCAGACGACCAATCATTCCTTGGCCCGATCTTTTCCTAACTAAGGCAAAATTCCATTTTCCTGTAAGAAGGGATTGCGGCGGAGGGTTGCCACGGAAAAGGCACTTCCATGACCAGGCAAAACCACCAAGTCATCCGCCCAGGCAGCAGATAATTCACGAAGCCGATCCAAAGAAGCCCGTAGGTCTTCGCTGCTCCCCGAAGTTAAATCACTTCTCCCCACAGAATATTCAAAAACCAAATCGCCAACAATCAGGCAAATGGGCGTAGCCCGATCAGCCTGAGCCAAGTCGCCATCACATACCAAAAAGATGGCAGACCCCTTGGTATGACCGGGCATCAGCCACACTCGAACAAATAATCCCTCTTCTAAAGAAATCAGTTCTCCGTCTTCAAAGGAAAAGTCTGGCTTTTCTTCGTAAATCCGAGGCATCCGGAACAAGGCAGAACAGTTATCCTGGGGGTCCAATAAGAGGGGCCAGTCCTCCTTGGCCAGGCCAAAAGGAGCTTTGGTACCCTCCTGCCAGTCTTCTAGGGGGCCTAAATGATCGAAATGTCCGTGCGTATAAAAGATCCGCCGACAGTTTTTATCCCGTTCCTTATCAAAATTTACCCCTGGATCAAAATAGTAATCTCCCTCTTGCCCATGGATGGCATAACAATTGGCAGAATGCCAGTTAGCAGGGATACATTCAATTGGAAATTGCCGCATAAAAATCCTTTCTTGTCTTCTTCTCTACTCCCCTTCGGGCTAAGGTTCCGCACCACTCTCCCGTGGGCTAGGTTGTGCACCAGTCTCCCGTGGGCTAGGTTCTGCGCTGCTCTCCCTTTCGCCAGCTTCTTCCGCCGGCCTCTCTTCCTCAGTCCCTTCTTTGGCGCTTTGTTCTTCTCTACTTCGCTCTTCCTCGCTCCGATAGGAAGTCGAGGTCGGCAGGGTCTTATAGGTCATCCGAGCTGGTGGGACAAAGCTGGGATCATTTGTCTCCAAAGGTTCAATCAGACGAGGGTTGTCCTTGACCCGCTCCTCATTCAGGGGGGCATGCTTTTTTGCCGTTGGCCGCCTGGGCAAGCCATAATAGGAGTCTAGCATATCCCGAGCAATATGGGAGGTCACATCACCAAGGCCTCCGCCCTCCACTACGCAGGCAATGACCACCTCCGGAGCATCGGTAGGGGCATAACAGACAAAAAGGGAGTTGGTAGAAAGAATCCGCCCTGACCCCGTCTCGGCCGTCCCCGTCTTACAGCTGATGTCAATAGGATAATCTTTAAAATTCTGATAGACGTGAGTAGAAGGATCGGAATCCGTCTTCAAGGCCCGCATGCCTTCCCGAATCATCTCAATAGCTGTCTTCGAGAGGCCTGAATCTCGAACCGAGATCTGTTCAGGACGGATCACCTTCCCATGGGCATCGGTGATCTCTTTGATGACATGGGGGGTCACTAGCTTACCTGTAGCAATGGCCCCGATGGCCTTGGCCAACTGAAGCATGGTATAAGCATTATCAAATTGTCCAATCGAGGTCTGGCAGGTATCAGCAGGAAACCATTCTTTATCCTCAGGCAGTGGCCTAGAGGCCCGTTTGCTCTCACGAGAAGGCCTGACCCCCCTTACTTCACCCGGTAAATCAATGTTGGTCCATTCCCCCAGGCCAAAATTTTTGGCCCACTGGGCTATTTGATCTATACCCGTCTCAATGCCCATCTGGAAAAAATAGAGGTTACAGGAGGTGACAAGGCCCTGTTTCAAAGTCAAAGGGCCATGTCCCTCAATGGGCTTTTCAAAGCAGTACCAATCCTTGTAGCCGATCACATCATGGCCCCGGCAAACATAGACATCGTCACCGGGATGGATGACCCCATTCATAATGGCCGCCGCAGCCGTAATCGGCTTAAAAGTCGATCCTGGAGAGTAAATTTCTGAAATACAGCGATTTAACATGGGCTTACGAATGCCATCCGTCAGGTATTTGCTAACCCGCTCCGCTGCCAAGGGGTCTTCCTTAGCATCCAAGAAGTCCTGGGGCACATAGGTGGGAACACTAGCCATGGCTAGGACCGCCCCCGTCCGCACATCCAACATCACAGCTGAGGCAGATGTCGTCTTACCCATCCGATTTTTCCGCTGCCAGTCCATATTTTCACAGAGGGCCTCCACCGTTGCCCTCTGTAATTTTCGATTGATCGTAAGTTGGACCGTGTCTCCCGGTTGAGGGGAAATTTGATCGGTTCCTTCGATATACTCATCTTGTTTTGTCGAAGGGTTATAGACCCAACTTCCATAAGAGACATAGCCACTCTTCCCATGCAAATAGGGTTCTGCCTGAAGTTCAATTCCGGCCTTTCCAATCAAATCATGCATCTCATAGCCAGAATTCTTCAGCCGATCATACTCCTGGTCAGAAATTGCTCCCACGTAGCCATTAATATGACAAAAATCCCGGGTTGCCGGATCATATTTGCGTTGGTAACTGGGCAACAAGAGCAATCCCCGGTACTTTTTGTTATGCTCATCAATGAGATCAGATAAGGCCGGGTCACAGTCATCCACCAACTTTATCGGGGTGCCCTGGGTAAAAGTCCAATTGTTTTTCAAAATGAGGTAGCGCAGGCGCATGATGGCAAAGGCTTCCTCTGGGGTATAATAGAGGGAGCCACCTGCCGTCCGATCTTCAATCTTGAAAAAATCAAATAGGAGGTAGGCATAAAAGTCCTGGGGATCTAAGATCACTTCCTTCTTAAAGGGACTTTGCCCACCAATCGCCTGCATGCGGAAGGTATCTTCTTTTTGTTCCCAAAGGGCGATCTCCTCCAAGGGCTTTTTAAAGACAAAGCGGGGCCCATCTCCTGGGTCCCCTTCCCCCCGATCAGCCTCCCCAGCTGGAAACTGAGAAGCTAAACTCTTTGTTTTACTCTGGCTCGACATATCCAAATAATCCGTCAGCCCATCTTTATACTCAATATTGTGCCGACTAAGCATCTTATGTAAATCGAGCAAGTACTGATTGAGGGCCCGGCCCTCCAGACCCGTATAGGCCAAATACAAAGATGTCTTTTTGACAGAATAAGCAAGAGGAAAGCCGGACGCATCCACGATATTCCCCCGGGGGGCTTCAACGGCTACTTGGCGTCCATTGCCCTCGGTCTCTCGGATTCCAATCGTCGACTTATTGCCAAATTGAATCCGGATCAGGCGTAGGCCAATTAGGGTAACCATAAATAAGAAGGCAGCCAGGACCAAAAAGGTACGTTTTCGGTGAATTTGCTTATCATCAGCAGCTGTCGTCAGTGAAAAACGTTTTTTTCCCTGCTTGGCATTCGCCTTAGGAGGTTGATGTCTTTTATTCATAAACAAGGCAAGGACCTCCTTTTCTAATCCATTTCCATCTCTCTTGCCGGATCAATGGGCCTTCCCTGCCGATCCTTTAAAGGCAAGCGATAGCGCAAGAGATAAAAACCAAGGGCAAAAGTCAGCAAATCGAGGGGCAGGGACCGGCAAAGATCTAAGTAAAAATGCAACAAATACTCCTGAAAGCCTGGCTGGTAGGGGACTAAACCTGGCAGAGTTAAGGTCCGCTCTGTAGGTAAAACCGCCATCAGTCCCGCTAAAAAACCCGTCCCCACGATGGCACTGAGGAGATACTGGACAAAGGGTAAAATCCGGTTAAAAGGAAAGCGCTTAGGGAAGATCATGCTAGAAAAGATCCCATAAAACACAAAAAGGACCATTCCAACCCCTAGGAGACGCCCATACATATAATCCCGCATAAACCCACATAAAAGACCCACGACTAAACCTGGAATGGGACCATAACAATAGCCAGAAGCTACGGTCAGAGCCAGATAAAAATCTGGCCACAGACCCATAGGTGCTCCCCCCAAGGGACGTAAGAACTCTCCCAGACTTGCTAGGAGAAAGGCTAGGCCAAAGTAGGCCATCATTTTCCAACGATTGACAAAGGCGATGGACATGCTTGGCTCCTCCTATTCCTGTGGACCCACGTCCGTTGGCTCAGAAGAAACTTTCTTCCCCTCCTCCCCCGTCGTCTCATCCGTCTTGGCTTGAGGTAGAAGAACAAAGACCACCTCCGTGGTCCGATAATCGCAGGCCGGTGCTAAAATGGCCTCCAAATAATCCCCCCTAGAGCTAGTACGCACATCTACGACCTTGCCGACCGTCATGCCCGGTAAGAGTCCATCTCCTCGTCCTGAAGTAACAACCGTATCGCCTTTAGCCAAATTGGAGCTGGGCGGAATATGATCTGCCATTAGTAAGCCCTTGTCCTTCAGGGTTAAACTCCCCCGAACCCGAAAACTGACATTGGGCTCACTCAAAGTACGGCCACTAGCTGCAAAGCCCTCATGAAAAAGGGGCAATACTTTGCTATTGAGGGCATCAGATGAATAGACCGTGCCAAAAAGATTGGCATATTGGTCCAAGACAGCATATTTACCCGTCTTTAAGGGTTCAAGCCCATCCTCTATCCCCACATTGACAAGATAGAGGTCAAAGCCCTCTTTTAGGGGCCTTTCCAAGATATGGGTTCCCACAAAGCCATGGTTGGAAAATAGGGTTTTAAGCTGAAAGGCCGATTTTAACTTATTGTACTCTTCGGCCGCCAGTTGATTGTCCTTAATCTGGATTCTGAGCTGAACGTTGTCCTCTAGGAGGCGCTGATTTTCATCCTTCAGCCGGGTATTTTCCCGACGCACAGCCAAGAAAGACTGCAGGCCCTCTTGGAGGTGGGAGAAAAAATCAGTAATGGGCCGAATGAGACTAGCTCCCGGCCCTGTTAACCCCCCTGTCGTCGACCGGGGCATGGTGGATAGAAAGAGGACAAAAGCCAAAAGGAGGCCCGTCACTACAACGATCCATATTCTTTGTCTTTGCGCCTTGTGCACAGGGCTCCTTTCTTACTGTTGCCACCCCATCCTTGCGTTATTAGAGCTGACCCTCCTCCCGCATGCTGATTTCACCTTGGGGGGTGCAAATAATATGGTCTAGCACTCGGATGGAAAGAACGCTGCCAGCCCGAATCAAGTTTCTTGTAAAGTCCAAATCCTCTTGGCTCGGTTTGGGCACCCCCGAGGGGTGGTTATGGGCCAAGATGAGCCCAGAGGCTTGTACCGCCAAGGCCTGGCTAAAAAGATCCCTAGGGGCTAGGGCAGCCCCCGCACTCCCCCCACTAGCGAGGCGTTTACTCTTGAGCACATGGTTGCCATTGTCTAAAAAGACCGCATGAAGTTCCTCATGGCCCAGGTGGGACAAAATGGGGCGAAACCAGTCTTTGGCCGCTTGAGCCGAGGAAATCTCTGTCAATTCAGCCGTATTTCGCTCCTGTTCTAGGCGACGACCCAGTTCAAAGGCTGCTTTGACCCGCATCCCTTTTACCATGCCGACGCCCGTCACCAGTTGGGCCACGGTTTCAATAGGGGCTCGGTCCAGATAATGGAGGCCTCGACCGCAGCTTAATAGCTCCCGAGCCAGGTCCAGGGTACTTTTTCCTTTGCCCCCAGAACAAAGCAAGATTGCCAAAAGTTCAGCATTACTGAGGGAATCCAAGCCCTGAGTGCGAAGTTTTTCATAGGGGCGCTCGCTGAGAGGTAAGGCCTGAATGCCCTGGTGCTCATCTGGATCATAAGAGTATTCATATTGAGATAACATCACACAAACTCTCTTCCTAGCCTTGCCATGAGGTCCCCCTACGGTTGCTCTTCCAAACGAAATCTCCCTACGGGGGCCCCATTAAAAGATCTGGCCCGTGGTCCGAGGATAGGGGAGGACATCCCGGATATTATTGACACCGGATAGGTACATAATCATCCGCTCAAAGCCCAAGCCGTAGCCTGCATGGCGCATGGTCCCATACTTTCTTAAGTCTAAGTACCAAGTGTAGTGGTCCATAGGCATCTTGAGCTCTTCGATCCGGCGAGCCAGCTTATCATAATCCTCTTCCCTCTGGCTCCCACCAATGATTTCACCTACCCCCGGCACCAGGAGGTCAACTGCCCTCACCGTCTTCCCATCTGGGTTTTGTTTCATATAAAAAGCCTTAAAATCCTTGGGATAATCCGTAATAAAGATAGGACGTTTTGCATAAACCTCGCTCAAATAGCGCTCATGTTCCGTCTGCAGATCAATTCCCCATTCCACCGGATACTGGAAGGACCGGTGGGCCTTTTTCAGAACCTCAATAGCGTCTGTATAGGTCATGCGGGCAAAGTCCGCCTCACGGATCTTCTGGAGTCTTTCCAGCAAGCCCTTTTCCACAAATTGATCGAAAAAATCCATTTCTGCAGGCAAATGATCCAAAGCTGCGTCAAAAATGGCTTTAACCATTCCTTCTGCTACCTCCATGCAGCCATCGAGCTCGCAAAAGGCCATTTCTGGCTCGATCATCCAAAACTCTGCAGCATGGCGGGGGGTATTGCTATCCTCTGCCCGGAAGGTCGGCCCAAAGGTATAGATATCCCGGAAGGCCTGGGCAAAACTTTCACCCTCTAATTGACCTGTCACTGTCAAGTGAGTTGCCCGACCAAAAAAGTCCTTGCTGTAATCAACACCACCGTCCTCGGTCTTGGGAACATGTGCTAAGTCAAAGTTCGTTACATGGAACATCTCGCCGGCCCCTTCTGCGTCGGTTGTCGTCAGGATCGGGGTATGGACATAGACAAAGTTCCTGTCGTGGAAATAGCGGTGAATGGCAAAGGCTACTTCTGAGCGGAGGCGAAAGACTGCCTGAAAGAGATTAGCCCGAGGCCGTAAATGGGCAATCGTCCGCAAATACTCCCGACTGTGGCGCTTAGCTTGCAGGGGGTAGGTAGATGGGCTAGCCCCCTCTACCAGGATTTCTGTCGCATGGAGCTCAATAGGCTGGGCCAGGGTAGGGGTCGCTACCAGGGTTCCCCGACAAATGAGGGTCGTTCCCGTCCCCAGCTGGCTAATTTCCTCAAAGTTGGGATAGGTCGCTGCCTCTACAACAATCTGCAAGGGAGTAAAGCATGACCCATCACTGAGACTAATAAAGGCTAAAGCCTTTTGGGCCCGTATGGTCCGTACGGTTCCTCCAATTTTCACTTCTTTTCCTGCCCAATCCTCGGCCTTGGCATAGATGTCTTTCACCAAGGTCAGGTCATGGACATCTGCTAAAGGCCTAGACTCATCAGACGTCTCGTGCTGCTTATCCATCCTAACCTCCTAGTCCTAATCTAAGGTTGCCTTAACTTTACCGTGGCAGTTCTTGTACTTTTTGCCACTTCCGCAAGGGCAAGGATCATTCCGTCCCACCTTGTCGCTATGGGCCATCTGGGATAGGTGGAACTCCCTGGTCATCTCCAGACGCTCTTCCTTGGAATAAACATTTTCCCACTCAGGCAGTTCAATGAGCCAACTGGCTTTTGCCTTACGCATGGCAATAAAGAGACGACGCCAGTCAATGGTAAAGTCCAAAGGCAGGTCCTTGTCGGCATCGGCAGAGTCCACGTAAGCGGTGAAATCTGAGACCTTTTTAAGGTGGGCCTTTTCCTCATCGCTCAGTTTATCCTTATCCACCACATCGGCCGGATCCTTCTGGCCAGCGGGCAGGGGCGGGATCTCCGTCCCTGGGGCCAGGCGGAACTCCTCAATGGCATCCGCAATGCCTTCCAGGAAACCGATGAAAATGTAGGGATGATTTGTAAAACCCAACTCTTCCGCCAAGGAGGAAAAAGTGCCCTCAAAGGTCGTTCTCTTATCTTTTAAAATTGTCCGATAGGCCTCTGTCTCCAAATCCGTATAGGTCTGGAAATTATCTTTTCCGACGGTCTTGCCTTGGAGTAAATTCTGCCAATCCTTATAGTATACACTTGCCATTTTCTCACACTTTCTAAAGGAGCACACCAGCCCCAAATCTTGTTCACAAAACGCACAATAGCGTGAGCTCAGACTTAGGACTCATACCTAGATGATCTCTCCTAAGACCGGGCCCCTGCCAGGCGCTAGGGACCACTGACATCGATTAAGGCCGGTGATGAAAGCTACAGGCCTTGATAATCAAATAATCCAGGGTATCTTCGCTTTGGTCATAGTATCCTCTTTTAAGCAAAAAATCAAACTCCAAGCAGTCTCGGTAGAGCTCCTTTAATTCATGGAGGGCAAAGCGTTTCGCCTGTTTTTGGATCTTAGAAACAATAAAGGGATGAAGTTTCATCTCATCTTTCAGACTCGTCTTCGTCCCTCCCATTTGACAAGCCATAAGGTTGCGAACCTGGCGGGCCATCATAAAAAGGAGCTGGGCCGGGGCATCCCCCCGCTCCAAACGATGGTGAAGAATATTTAAAGAGCGCACTAGATCCTGGTCGCTAATCGCATCCATGAGGGCAAAAATATCTGCCGTCATAGACAAAGTACAAAGCTCAGCCAGTTCCTCGTGGGAGACCTCCGATAAGCCTTGACTTTGGGCATAGAGTATAAGCTTATCCAGCTCATGAAAGAGGGCATGAAGGGTCAGCTCCTCTTGGTCCACGAGCTCCTCCATACTCCCGGGGGGCAAACTGACTCCGGCCTTCTGGAGGTAGGCCCTACCAAATGAGGCCAATTGGTCCTGGGACTGGAGGGGACAAGAAAGGAAAAAAGCACCCAGATCTTGGAGGGCCGTCGCCATCTTCTTTTGTCTCTTATCCACACTGGCCGTCAAGAGGACCAACAGCGCCGTATCTGGCAAATTTTCCAGCATGGCAAACCAGGCATCCTTGGTATCTGGGTTGGCTAATTTGGGCCTAGCCCCCCTCTTTCCAGCTAAAAGCCCACCCTCTTCAATCACCAGAATCCGACGCTCCGTCAAAAGCGGGGCTGGGCTCAGATTCTGGGCCACGGCTTCAGGGGTCAGCTGGACCGATCCTCCATCCCCCTCCCAGTAGCTATAGTTCATAGGGGCAAAGTCCGGGGTAAGAAAGCTATCTTGGACCAGGCGAATCATCCGCTCTTTGAGATAAGGCTCTTCATATTCACAAATGATCAAAGCCGGAAACGAAGCAGGATTCTCCGTCAAAATTCTGCGGAAGGCGGTAAAATCTTGATAACCTTTGGGGATATTTGCTGTTTTCATAAAGGTCCTTTCTAAGGGTATCCAGTTGACACCCTTGGGGATGGTTGACACCCTTGGGGATGGTTGGCTCCCTTGAGCCAGTTGACACCCAGGTCGGTTGACTCCCAGAGCCAAGTGACACCCTTGGGGCATTTTCTTCCTTAGGGAATGAGGGTCTTGCTCCGCCCCGTCACATAGCCAATAATCTGCCAGGATCCCCGCTTCTTTTTGAAGATGATAGCCCCATCTTCATCGGTTCGCCAGATGGGAATCCCTAGATCTTCGACTCGGCGGAGGAGGTCGGGAGCCGGGTGGCCATAACGATTGTAGGAACCCACCGAAATTACTGCAAGTTGGGGACGGGCATCTTGTAAAAATTTGGGTGTGCTCCCATGTTTGGACCCATGGTGAGCAATTTTCAAAAGGTCCGTCTCGGGCCAGTCTTGCAGGGCTTCCACCTCCTTCGTCAGGTCACCAGTGGCTAGGAGGCGAATCCCCATATCAAAGCCAGTCACTAAAGACACTTGGTTAGCATCTTGGATCGGCAGGGGCAGGGCCTTTGCTTTTCTCATTTCTTGGGAACTGGGGGGCCAATAGACCCGCATGGCAATCCCCTTCTGACTATCTAGAGCCTGGTCCTGCGAAAAGAACCCCTGATCCTGCGAAAAGCTCCCCTGATAAATCTTACGCTGATAAAAGCGCAATTCATCGCCTGTTTTAAGGAAATAGCAAGGAATTCCCAAAGCATCCGCCCTAGACAATATTTTTTCTGTAGCATGAAGATCGACCTGGTTCAAGAGCTCATTTGCCTCAGCCAGGGCCAGGGCCTTAACGTAGCCTAGGTCCATGAGTTCTAGGATACCAGAATAGTGATCCTTATGGGGATGGGAAAGAATAGCAAGGTCAATCTTCCCCCGACCCAGGTGTTGGAGGACCGGCAAGACATTCCGGTAACCCTCCATTTCATCCCCTCCATCCAAGAGAATATTTACCCCCTCGCAACTGAGAAAATGGGCGTCCCCCTGGCCCACATCGATGGCCATGTAAAGGGGGGAGGGAATCCATAATAAGACCAGCAAAATCGTACTTAGGACCACAGCTAAGGTTCTTTTGGCAAGCTCCGTCCCCCTCGTTTTTTCTAAAGACCGTTGGCGGAGGAGCCAGACAATCAAAATTCCTCCTCCCAGAAAGAGCCAGCGAACCAGAGGCGGAAAATCCAAGGGCAGGTAGGCTAAAAAAGCCTGGCTCAGAGCAATCATCCCGGTCATAAGCTTACCTGCCAGGGTAAAAAGCAGGGCTGCCAGGCTAGGCCACAAGGGCAGTACGAGACTAGCATAGAGGCAAGATTGAAAAGCCCATTCTACCAAGAGGGTTGCTGGAGCCCCCAAAAGAAGGCTGCCCAAAGACCAGGGAGCTGAAAAAATCAGAGCCAGGGGAAATACCACCCCCATAGCCGCTAAGGACGTAGAAAGGGAATCCAAGCCCAAGGACCAAGGGGTCGGAACCCCATCCAGGAGCTCTTCCAGCTGATCCCTCGTCTCTTGGGTCAGGGGTCGGGCAAAGCCCCGGGTCAAAAAGGCCTTGCCCCAAAACTTCTTCAGGGGCCGGGTCCACTGGATGATCGCCATAGTCGTAAAATAGCTATAGCAAAAACCCAGGTCATACAAAAGAACTGGCCTCAATAGAAGCGCCACAAATAGTCCCCAAAGGCTAAAGTTGAAACTTTCTAAACGCAGGCCCCAATAAGAGGCCAAGGTCAGGCCTAGACGTAGGAAGCTAGCCCGGACGAGGGAAGGTTTGAAGCCGCATAAGAGATTGTAAAGGAGGACAACAAGACAGGTGACTCCCAGCTTAATTTTTCTTGATTTTCGTGTGAGGGCTTGGAGGGGCTGGAGTAAAAAGCTCAAATGCATCCCGGAGACGGCACACAAATGCGACAGGGAGGCTAGGCGAAGGGTAAGAGAATCTTGGATGGCTAGGGCCCCACCCTGGCCTAAAAAGAGGGCCAGAAGGAGGCCAGCCGCCCGTGATGGGCCCGTCGCTGGGGAAGATCGGGTCCGGGATGATCGGGCCCGAAATGACGGAGCAGCCGCCCGAGACGGGCCAGCACCCCGGCCCTGGCCCGTAGCCTTGTCCTGGCCTTCACTTTCGGCTAGGCCGGGAAGTCCTTTAATAAAAGAAGTTAGCCCCTGGTTCATCCGCATAAAGGCTTGAAAAAGCTTGGGACAGGGAGCAAGCAACCGATACTGCCCTTCTTTCAGTTTTTTCGTGAAAGGGGAGGTCATCTTGCTATAATAATTTTTCTCGGAAAAACCACCTGGGTTTCTAGCCCCCTTGAGGAGGTCCAGGTTGGTTCGTGCTTCTAAATTAGCTCCAGGTCCAAAGAGGGCCCGATCCTCTGCTGGGACTTGGAGCTTAAGCAAAAGAGGAGTCCCTGCGTGGTGGGCGACCACCCGCAAGGTCTGAAATTCTGGTTGGTAGGAGAGGACTCGCCGGATCTCAAAACGGCGAAGACCATAGGTCTTATAGGTCTCTCCTAAAGCCACTTGGGCTTGGTGGATGGCAAGAAGGCGGGCTGAAGTAAGGAAAAATGCCCCTAGGCAGATCCACCGCAACTTCGGCCTTTCCCAGGGCAAAAGGGCAAGCCCCATCAGGGGAAAGGCCAAAACGAGGTAGAGGGCCATTCCCTTCCACCAAGCTCCCCCAGGAGAAGAGCTATCCAGCACCATCTCCAGAAAATAGGAAGAGCGAAGGGTCAAAATCGGTACGAGTAAGTAAAGCACAGGGAGACTTGCTGGATACTTAGTCCCAACCGTAAGGCCATGCAAAAAACCTTGGATACTTGGCCACCCACTCTTCCATACCTTCAAACTACTCGTATCAAAGAGCTGAACAGGCCCCCACGCCCTGCTGGCCTCCTCCGCTTGAGAGGGCCAGAGGGCCCAGGCAGACGCCAGTTCTTCGGCAGGAGCTGGGGGCACTTTTCGAGGATGATAACGCTCGAGCAAGCTCTCTTCCGTCAACTTGGACTTGTCTGGCATCTGCTAACCTCCTTTCCCCAAATATTCCTCCCCTTGCTAGGGGCAAGGTCTAAGATACAGGAAAATCAGGAGGCCAGCTGGAAAAAAAGACGACAAATTTCGACAAAAGCGACAAAAGCCACAGGAGATCGTCAAAGCAGATCAGGGCACATCAAGGCAGATTAGAGCAAATCCAGCTCGATAGCAACGAAAAGAGCGGAAGCGCAGCGGGATTATTTGCGGGCGACAAAGCCAAAAAAGGAGGCAATGTAGGAACGAAGGTCAGCCATGCCCAGCCTCGTTAAAGAGGAGGTGAGCAGGTAGGGAATTCCCTCTTCTGGGGCCCCCTCCTCCCCTAGGGCCTGTAAAATTTTGGGCACCATGCGATTCTTCTCGGCGGTATTGAGCTTGTCGGCCTTGGTCAAGACTACCAAGAAAGGAAGTTCGTGGGCGAGGAGGTAGTGGTACATTTGGAGGTCGAGGGCACTCGGAAGGTGGCGGCCATCAATCAATAGAAGGAACAGAAGGTGGCCGTTGCGGGCTTCCTCAATGGTTGCCGGTAAAAACTTGTCCACCAGCTTGGAGAAATTTTCCCGCTTTTTGGAACCTGTTGCGGTGTAGCCGTAACCGGGAAGGTCGATCATAAGCAAGGACTCATCGACCAGGAAGTGGAGGACCAGTTGGGTCTTGCCGGGGGTACTGCTCACCCGGGCCAGTTTCTTTTGACCACAGAGAGCATTGAGGAGGCTGGATTTGCCGACGTTAGACCGTCCTAAGACGAAAAATCGTCCGAGATCTGGCCGGTACATCTTCCATTGGCTGAGTGGGCCGACCACTTCGGTCAGCTGGGTCTTTCGAAAATCAATCTCTTTTTTCTTATCCATATGGTTCATCCCCCTTTGCGTAGTACATCAACTTATAACGGCCGTCCGATCCTGCTACTAGTTATAACGGCCGTCCAAGCCTGCTACTAGTTATAACGGCCGTTCAATCCTGGCGCTAGGATTTTCATGGTCAGCGTTGGGCTTGCGTCAATTATGGTCCAATTGTGGTAAAATAGAAAAGTAGCTTTCACTGTAGGAGGTTTTTTTGCCTGTGTCAAATTTGAAGTCTTCGTTACCCGGAGAACCCTATTATCTCGAAGCAGAAGGGCCGATTGCGCTTATTACGGCCCAAATCGATGAAACTTTGGCCATCCAGATCAACAATCATTTGAAAGAAATTCGTATGGAGGCGATGAAACAACATCCCTCCTTAAAAAATCAGGTGGGCTATTTGCGGAACGACTACCGGGTCGAAACAAAGTTAAATCGCCTTTCCTCTGGGGAGGGACAAGCCGTTATCGTCGATTCCATTACAGGACATGACATCTTCATCTTAACGGATGTGTTGTACACAGGAACGAGTTACTATAACCGGGAGGAAATGCTCACCATAACCCCGGATGAGCAGTATACTGATCTCATGCGGACGGTCCTTGCTACCCAGAACTTGGGTCAGCGGATCAACATCATCATGCCCTACCTCTACCAGGGCCGCAAATACCGCCACGAGCACCAAAGTAGTATGGATTGTGCCCAGATGCTCATCCAGCTCTTTAACTTAGGGATTGCCAATTTTATTACTTTTGATGCCCATGATGACCGGATTGGCAATGCTGTTCCAGGCCATAACTTTGAGTCTTTCACGACCTCTCTCCAGCTCATGCAGGCAATCTTACATGACTATCCTAGTTTGGAACTCAACTCGCAAAACCTCATTGCGGTAAGCCCCAATGAGCACACGGTCAACCGCTGCACCTATTACGCCAATATTATGAAAATCCCGGTGGGAATATTTTATAAATATCGGTCATTCAGTCCCACGGGGCTGTTGAGCGAGACCACCCAGTATCTTGGGACCAATGTAGAAGGAAAAGACGTCCTCATTATCGACGATATGCTCGTGACAGGGCGGACCTTCCTCCACTGCATCGAGTATCTCAAAGACCAGGGGGCCAGGCGGATCATCGGGGTGGCCAGTTTTGCCCAGTTTACCCAAGGCATTTCCCGCATTCAGGAGGCCTACGAAAATGGGTATTTTGACAAGATCTATACGACCAATGCCTCTTATATTTCTACAAATATTCGCTCCCTGCCCTGGCTCAGTGTGGTAGACCTTTCTAAATATATGGCCAGAATTATTGATACCATCAACCATAATGGTTCCTTGACTGGACTCATCAATCCCGACGCTAGGATAGAAGATCTCTTGTCAACCCATAGCTTGGAGCAAAGATTGTTTTAAGCCATGAAATATCTCTGTCGATAAGCATTATCTTTTTCGATAAGCATTGTCTTTTTCGATAAACATTTTCTTTTTCGATAAACAATATCTCTTTTTCTCTTGGATTGGAGGTTAATCCTATGAATATTCCTTCTAGCCCTTCTGCCTCAGGGCAGGACGCTATGAATACATCTGCAGACGCATTAACGCCCATTGATGATAAAAATTATTTTATTTATGACCAGTATGGGGATAACAAGATGCCCCCGGTCGGTCCCATCGCCATCCTGTGCACCCGGGGAGCCCAGGAACTCGGGAGCTCTTTGAATGAGCGTTTGGTAACCCGCCGCCAGGCCTATCTCAACTATGAAGATATCCAACAGGACCTGCCGACTGGCTTTATCCGGGATGATTATCGGGTGGATCTCGACCTGGTCCGCTTCTCTTCCGGGGAAGGCAAAGCAGTCATCAATCGGTCGATTCGGGGGCATGACGTCTATATTCTCTGTGATCCGATGAATTACTCCTGCACCTATAAGATGTTTGGCTTGGACAATCACATGAGTCCGGATGACCACTTCCAAGACCTCGTGCGGGCAATATTAGCTGCATCGGGACGGGCCCGGCGTATCAATGTCATCATGCCATTCCTCTATGAGGGCCGCCAGCACAGAAAGATTGCCCGAGAGTCCTTGGACTGCGCCTATATGCTAGAAGAGCTCCGGGACCTGGGAATCACCAACTTTATCACCTTCGATGCCCATGACGACCGGGTCTTTAACTCGGTTCCCTTTAGTGGCTTTGAGTCCATCCCGACAGCCTACCAGATTATCAAGGCCATCGTCCGCAAATTCCCAGATATCGACTTTAACCCCAAGAAGATGATGGTCATTAGCCCGGATGAGGGGGCCATTGGACGGTCCATGTACTATGCCTCCGTCCTGGGTCTCCCCCTCGGCACCTTCTACAAACGGCGGGACTATTCGACCATCAAAGACGGTCACAACCCCATCGTCGCCCATGAATTTTTAGGGGACTCCGTGGAAGGCCTCGACGTCCTTATTGTCGACGATATGATTTCTTCCGGGGGATCGATGCTCGACCTGGCCAAAATGCTCAAGGAGGGGAAGGCCAACAAGGTCATCTGTGCGGTTAGTTTTGCCCTCTTCACCAACGGCTACGAAAAGTTCGATAAAGCCTATGAAGAAGGGCTCATTGACCAGGTCTTTGCCACCAACCTCATCTACCACGATCCTGAACTCCTTGCCAAGCCCTGGTATACGGATGCCGACTTCTCCAAGTTCCTAGCCCTCATCATCGATGGCCTCAACCACAACGCCTCCATTACCACCCTCCTCAACTCCGGCAAAAAGATCAAGCGGGTCATCGCCAACCACCAGAAAGAGCTGGGGAAATAGGGTTGCTATAAAAAGGGACACAAGCTAAAGATAGAGGGCCACTCGACAGAAATTGCTCATAATAGCTGGAATAAATAAAAAAGCGCTCGTCAGTCTTGGCGGGCGTTTTTGTAATTTCTTTGTAAAATTTCATTGTTTTTAAAGTTTTTTTCCGGGAAAGTGATATTTTATTATTATCAGCGTAGAGAGAAGTAGGGGCTGGGCAAGCTAGCTCTCTAATTTTCCTATACGACACTAGCAATACATCTTTTGTAAACCAAATGAAGCAGAGGAGGTTAAACCATGACAACGGATCGTCTAGTCAAAGATACAACTGTCGAAAGGCAACAACAACGCAAGGGCTGGTTCAAAATCCTAGGAATTGCCCTTCTTGTCCTACTGACTGTACCAGCCCTCATCTGGTTTCTTGTCTGTCATCAGCTCAAAGTCGACGGCCCTTGGTGGCAGCAAGAGAATCTAACAGCAGAGCTGACCTGGTCCGATCCCATGGGCAAGGAGCATAAAAGCAGCATCAAAAACCCGGACCAAGTGGCAAAAATGGCAGATCTTGTGAAAAAACTCCAAGCCAAGGAAAGAGCCGTGCAATGGATGGCAGACCGGGCAGGAGCTTTAACCTACAATATCGTTTTACACAGGAAGGGACCGGATCTAGGATATAGCCTACAGTCCGACCAGATCGTAGTCTATTATGCCAACTTCCCCCTGTTCCACTCCATCTGGTCGGTAGACGACACGACCAATCAGGAGCTCATCCAGTAGCTAAAAGATCTATCTTAGTTGAGCTCATCTCCAACAAATATTCCCGCTCTGCCTCAAAGCAGGGCGGGAATTTTTTGGCCAGGAAACTGACCCATCAGGAGCCACCATAGGGCCCCACCAGGAGCTCCCAGCGAAATCGCCCATTCCAAATATTCTTAGCGAAATCGTCCATTCCAAATTTTCTTAAAGTCGCTGTCCCTAAAAGCCGCCTTGTTTGAGCATCTTCACGGAAAGGAAGAGAACATAAAGGATTAGTTCGGCTCCAAAGAGGACGGCAAAGGCCCTAAGATGATTGCCCGTCAACAGGATGTCCAAGCCCAGGAGGGCCGCCAGGCCGCAACAAAAGAAAAGAAAGCGAAGCAGGGTCTTCAAAGCAGAAGGCCCTCCGATTTTTTTTGTGCCTGAGGGAGTATTTGTTTTTTTGCCCCTCTGAGGGGATGCAGAAGTTTTGGAAGCTGATCCGGCCATGGTCTGAGTCCTTTCTGGAAAGATATGTCTTGAAAGATATGATAGAATAAAAAGCTCCTAGGGCATCAGTCCTAGACGTAACTTGCTTTCCTATTGTAGACGAAATGAAGAAGAATTGCCTTGGGGGGCTGGACCAATATATCATTGCTTTCCTCCCTGGCTGCTAGGGTAGGGCTCAAGGCTTACCCTGGCTCCATACTCGCCCCCCAAAAGCTTCGTGTGTTAGAAAGGTTTCCTATGGCCCTTGACGGTATTTGTGCTAACTTTATCACCCAAGAATTGCAGACCAGGCTCTGCGGGGCCCGCCTGGAAAATATCACCCAGAGCGGGAAAAATGACCTCATCTTCCACTTTTTCACGGCAGATGGGTCCCTCCCCCTCCTCGTCAGCATCGATCCCCAGCTGGCTGGCCTCTATGCCCTGCCCGAGGAAGCTGACCCCATGGCCCCCCGCAAAAAAAGGTCCAAAAAGGGGCAAGGGCAAGATCTAACCCCCTCCAACTTCCTCCTCTTTCTGCGCAAGCGAATCAACGCCAGCAGCGTCCAAGGGGTTCGTCAAGTCCTAGAAGACGACCGGGTCTTTGCCCTGGACCTCAGGGCTCGGACCCAGATCGGAGATGAGGTCGACCTCCAACTCATCTGGGAAATCATGGGCAAATACTCCAACATCGTTCTCCTCGACGATCATGGGATTATCCTTGATTCGATGAAGCGAATCTACAGCAATGTCAACCGCTTTCGGGAAATTGCCCCCATGCGCCCCTATTTGGCCCCTCCCCAGGCCCAAGGCGTCTCCTACCAACATTTTTTGACCGAGACCGATCCCTGGTCCGCCCTCCTCGCCCAGCTGGATCCAGGCCTTGCTTTAACCAAGGCCCTCTCTCGCCTGATCCGGGGTCTCTCCCCCCTTTTGGCAGACGAAATCGTACAAAGGGCGGGCTTAGAAGGAAAAAAAGCCTGGGAGCAACTGAGTGAGGCGGAGCGGGAGTATTTGCAAAAGGCAGTGAGGGATTTTTGCCAAGAACTAGCCAAAAAAGCCGGAGGATCGCCGGATGAGGCTTCGGCGGGTTATATCTTTCGTACGGAAGCCGGAGGAGACGTCGTGAATTTTGCGCCACTCTTGCTCCAGCAATTTCCACAAGCCGAAAAAAAGTCCAGCCTGTTAGTAGCAAGCGGGGCCTATTGGCTGTCGAAAAAAGCTGCCCAGACCTTTGGGACGGCTCAACAGCGCCTGGGCCAGCGTGTGAAAAATCTGCGTAAACAAAATGGCAAGCGGATCGATATGCGGCAGCGAGAACGGCAAGATCGGCCAAAAGGCCTGCAATACCAACGTAAAGCAGAGCTTTTAGCAAATAATCTCTGGGCCATTGAGGATAAGCGGGCTAAGGTCGCCCAGATTCAGGTCCGAGATTATGCGGCTGAACCGGTCGATAATGAATATCCAGTGCTGACCCTTGCCCTGGATCCCCAGTTCCATATTCAAGGAAACATTGAGCACTTTTTCAAATTGAGCCGAAAAATCGAAAAGCGGGCAGAGTTGGCAGAAAAAGACTTGGCTTATTTGGAGGCGGAAGCGGACTTTTTAGAAAATGTGGAGGCCAGCCTCCAGCGGGCCCGAGATATGGCAGACTTACAGGCGATTGGGGAAGATCTAGATTGGTTTGATGCGGCTACGTCTGGTCAGCACTTTTCTTTTGGGGAAGAGCAAGAGGCCTTGACCCAGGAACAAATGGACCATAATCTCCTCGATCGGAAGCTTGACCGGGATACCTATAAAAACCTCCTCTCGCCAGGGAAACCGGCCAGCAAAGCAAGGGCCCGGCAAAGAAAGAAGGTGGCCGCCATCCAAAAGGCCAAGCAGGAGGCCAAGGCCAAAAAGAAGGAAGAGGCGGCGGCCAAGGAGCGGGCCAGCCAGGCTTCTCAGCCCCGGCGCTTTACCAGCATCCACGGCTATCAGATTGAGGTCGGACGCAACAATCTGCAAAATGAGCAATTGAGCATCCGCCAGGCCCGCCCTGGTGATTGGTGGTGCCACGTGCAAAAGGCCCCAGGCTCCCACGTCATCCTCCACTTGGGCGAAGATGGACCCGCTAGCTGCGACTTTGCCTGGGAGGAGTCGGATCTCCTCCCGGACCTCACCCAAGCCCTCCAGTTAGCAGCTTGGTTTTCCGGAACAAAAAATTCTCCGGGGGACTATGTCGAGGTCGACTACTGTCCTGCGAAGAATTTGCAAAAGCCCAAGGGGGCCAAACCCGGCTATGTCATCTATCACCAATATCGGTCGGCCAGGATCAAGCGCCTCTCTCCGGAAGAGATCACGCCACCCTTAGCTTAGGCCTGGGCTGAGGATGGCAGGGGGAAGGGATGGCTTAGGTTGAGGCCTGCCTTGTTCCTTGCCCGGGCTGATTGGCACCTGGCTTTGTTTGATTTGCTCTCGTCCCTGCCTGCCCTCCATCTGGCCCTTCCTGGCCTCTTCTTGCGATAAATAGCAGCCACAATATTTTTGCCGGTAGAGGCCATGGTTCTTGGCAAGCTCTTGGCCCTCCCGGTAGGCATACCGCCAATCAAAGGGTAAAAAAGTAACCCCATGGCGCAAACCGGCCTTTTCGCCAGCTGGCACAATCAGGGCCCGGTCTTGGTAGGGACTATAGAGAAGGCTACTTGTGAAATATGAAAGACCCAAGGCCTGGGCCGCTCGGGCAGCCTCCTCCAGCCGCCAAGCGTAGCAAAAGGCACACCTGGACTGAGTGGGATGACTGGTAGGGGCCTGGCTCTCTAGCTCGGAGCCGCTTGTAAGAGATTTACCCGCATGAATAAAGCTCCTAGTCGGGACCTCCATCTCACGAATAGAGCTACTTGCCAGGGCCTCCTTTTCAAATACTCGCCAACGTTCGGGGTAACAGCCCCCTTCCACGATTAGAGGCAGCCCCCGGATGGCTGCCAGGGTCTCAGCGCTGGCCAAGCGGCGCTTCCACTCTTCAAAAGGATGGATATTGGGGTTAAAGAAATAGAGCAGGGGGGCATCTGCTTCGGGAGGAAGGAGATCCAGGGCCTCTAAGAATTGACTGAGGGGAAATTCGGCGCAAGGCGCACAACAAAGGTGAAATAAAAACTTCATGGCCAGAGTCTAAATCAAGGCGAAGAAGTTTGCAAGCGCTCTTCTTGGCCACAGGATCTGGCTACAGGATTCCGCTATAGGATTTGGTCACCGGATTTAACCGCAGGATGTTCGCCATAACTTCTTCGCCAAAGGTCCGGTCCGTCTGGGTCTTTGGCTATTTTGCCCCCCTTTTGTTACAATCAAGGCCAGATCAAACGACTGGGGGAAACAACAAGATGAGAATTTTAGGCATTGATCCAGGCTATGCTCTCACGGGATACGCCCTTTTAGACGCAAGCGACCGTCACGAGGTCGAGGTCGTCGATTACGGAATGATCACCACCAAGGCCAAGACCTACTTTCCCAATCGCCTGCTGACCATGTTTGAGGCCGTACATAGCCTATGTGATCGCTTTGAACCAGATGTTGCCGCTATTGAGCAACTTTTTTTTGCGAGCAATGCCAAAACAGCCATCGGAGCAGCCGAAGCGAGAGGGGCTATGATTGCTGCCCTCGCCTCACGAAATATTCCCGTCTTCGAGTACACGCCCAACCAAGTAAAACTTGCGGTCACGGGCTACGGCCATGCTAAAAAAGGCCAAATCCAAGCCATGGTCACGAAACTGTTAAACTTGCCGGAAGTCCCCCAACCCGATGATATTGCTGACGCCATTGCCATTGCCCTCTGCCACGCTCAGACGGGCAACAGGGAAGAATTTTTGGCCCAGTCGGGATACTTTAACCAGGAATACAAGACGATGAACGAGCGAGAATAAAAATACATTTGCTGAAGGAGCAAAAATAAACATTTTTTTCTGAACGAATGAGAATAAAAATATACAAGGTAAGAATATAAGCCGGGATGAGGAGGGGAATATTTGTTAGCACAAATTCAAGGTACACTTTTAGCAGTCTATGATGAGCGGGTGGTCATTGGCCTAGGGGGGCCAGAACCCACGGGCCAGGGTCGTCTCGCCTATGAAATCTATTATCCTGTCACGAGCCTGACGGCCGAAATTGGGGACCAAATAGAATTGTGCCTCACCCAGGTTTTTTCCAAGGATGGGTCGAGTAAACTCTATGGCTTTACTACGCCCGAGGGCAAACAAATTTTTGATTTTGTGAGCCAGGTCAGCGGAATTGGGCCAAAAACAGCCTTTAGCATCGCCAATGCCGTCACTTTGACGAATCTCTGTGAGGCTATTATGTATAAGGATCCCAAACGTCTAGGGAAGATTCGGGGCTTGAGTGCCCGCCTGGCCACCCGCCTTGTGACCGACCTCCACGGGAAAAAAATTATTATTTACCCCAGGGCCAGTAAATATCCCCGCATTCTCCACCTAGATGCTCCACCGGAGTCGGAGACCAAGGATATTCCTGGTGCGGGGGCCTCTGCCGGATCTCCCAATATGTCAGCGCTACCTGGCGCAGAGGGGGAGGGAGGCTTAGGCCTTCCTGGAGGAATGGGTCTAGCCGGAACGGGGTCAGAAGAGCTTTTGGCCTTGGGTCGCCTGGGCCAGGATGGTTTCTTCTCTGCTGGCCAAGTGAAATCCCTTCTTAAGCTGTCGCAAAGCCTCCTCCTAGGCCCCTCCCATCTCCCAGCTCAGATGGAGGAGGCAGACCCTGCCGCCCTTGCTGCCGTAGATCAGACCAAAGCCTATATCGCAGAGGAAATGATGGGAATTGCGGCGGCTTCCCTCGAGGCTCTGGGCTTTCATGCCCAGGAGACGGCCCTGGCTCTGGGTCAGGCCCTCCCCCTTATGGCTGAGCCCTTGAACCAGATCTGGGACCAAGAGCCTAAGGCTAAGGTAGCCGACCAACTGGCCTCCCAGTTAATCAAAGAAGCCCTGCAAATGTTTTAGGCAAATAAGGGACCACAAACCATTAAAGGACCATGAACGTATAAAGGACGATGAACGAAATCAAGGACTATAAGCAAGATATAGGACTATAAGTAAAATAAAGGAACAAGTACGCAATGAATGACCAAGATTTTTACTCCCTCTTTGAACCGGATCCGGACGAGGTCTCGCCCTTTTATCAGTCTACCTTTAAGGGGCCCAAAAAGCCTAGCCAACCGGGCTTTTCAGGCATTTCAGGAAAACCGGGCTTTCCCGGCTCTTCAGGAGAATCTAAGAATCCACACTTTGGGGGATCAGGGTCCAAGTCGGCCTTGCTCAACCCCTCTTCTACCCTAGAGGACAAGGAAAGTGGAGAAGATCCGGATGAGGCCAGCATGCGGCCCAAGATCTGGGATGAATTCTTTGGCCAAAGTAAGATTAAAGAAAATCTGGACATCTACATTCAGGCAGCCAATCAGAGGGGGGAAGCCCTCGACCACGTCCTCTTATACGGGCCCCCAGGCCTGGGAAAGACCACCCTTTCAAGGCTTATTGCAGCCCGTTTGGGGGTCAATTTTCGCATTACCACGGGCCCAGCCATCGAACGCCAGGGGGATTTGGCGGCCATTCTTAGCAATCTAAAGGCGAGGGACGTCCTTTTTATCGATGAAATTCACCGTTTAAATCGGTCGATCGAAGAGATCCTATACCCCGCCATGGAAGACTATGCCCTGGATATCATGCTGGGCAAGGGTCCCTCTGCTAAGAGCGTCCGCCTCGACCTGGCCCCCTTCACCCTCATTGGGGCCACCACCCGGGCAGGGATGCTCAGCGCCCCCCTTCGAGACCGCTTTGGGGTCATCCACCGCCTCGACCTCTATACTCCGGAAGAACTCTACCATATTGTGGAGAGAAACGCAGAAGTCTTAGGCCTCCATGCCGAGCCGGAAGCCTTACAAATGATCGCTTCCCGGTCTCGGGGAACCCCTCGGATTGCCATCCGGATTTTACGCCGGATGCGGGATTTTGCCGAAGTCAAGGCCAAGGGGCGACTCACCCAAGAGGTAGGCCAGCTAGCCATGTCGGCTCTGGATATCGATGCCCTAGGCCTCGATACGAGCGATCGTCGTCTATTAACCACCATGGCCCAGCACTTTGGCGGAGGTCCCGTGGGCTTGCAAACCTTGGCCTTTGCGACCGGAGAAGACGCTGACACCATCGAAGACTTTTACGAGCCCTTCCTCATGCAAAGTGGGCTCATCTCCCGGACTCCCCGAGGACGGATCCTCACGAAAAAGGCCTTGGAGTATTTGCAGCTGAATCCTCAGGAATATAATTATCTATCCAAAGAAACGGGAATAGGGGGCCTACCAGGAAAGCCAGGACAGGGAAAGCAGCCGGAGACCCCGGCTCAGGAGCCTGGCCCCAGCATCTTTGACTTGGCTGCTCCAAGCCAAAAGGACCCAGCGCCCCCTGATCCTAATACTGGTCTTTAGAGGCCACTGGCCTGGCAAAGCCGACACGCCTACATCATCTGTAGCGTTTTCAAAGAAAGACCTAAGCTTTAGAGGCCACTGGCTTCCCGACGGGCGACGAGGCCATCGGGAGTGAGCTCGTAGACCTTATCAAAGACCGCATCAATGAAAACCCGGTCATGGGAGACGGCCAAAATGCCTCCCGGGTAGGCTTGGAGGGCCGCACGAATCTGCGGGCCAGACAGGGGAGAAAGGTTGCGGGTCGGCTCATCGAGGACCAGGACTTGGGCCCTGGAAAAGATCATTTTGGCAAAATAGAGTTTGGCCTGCTGGCCTCCCGATAGACCGCCCAAGGGACGAAGCATCTCCTCGGGCGTATAGTTGAGACTCCCCAGATAAGTACGAATTCTTGTATATTCGTCCTTCGTATGGTCCTTGGTTAAAAATTCCACCGGACTTTTTGTCAGGTCGAGTTCATCCACATAGCTCTGGGGCATGTAGGCCACTTGAAAGGGCCTGTCTTCTAGAGCCCGCAAAATCTCGTGGAGGAGGGTGGTCTTCCCCGACCCATTGGGCCCCACGATACATATTTTTTCAGGCCCTCGGACGGAGAGGGTCACATTGCGGCTCAAGACCTTCCCCCCTACTTCCAGGGTTGGCAGGTCCAAATCTAGGACCGTCTGGTTGTTGGGAAGGCTGATATCCTCATCAAAAGTCAGGTCAATGGCCTCTTCCACGATCCGCTTTTGGGTCATGTCCTCCTGGGCCTTATCCAGGCGACGCCCCACCGACTGGACCGAATGCATTTTCTTAGCTAACAAACGGCCTTCTACATCATTTTTCGTTGATCTCAAAGCATGTTCAACCTGGTTCTTCTGTCGTTGAAAGGCCGCCAGCCGAGACGCCATGGCCCGTTTTTCTTGACCGGCCAGCTGGTTTTGTTTTTGTATGCTAGCCTCCCGTTCCGCCACATAAGTTCGATAGGGAACGGCCTTCACCGTATACACTGGCTGGGTCTTATGAACAAGCTGCTCAAAATGGATAATCGTCGTAGCGCAAGCCTCGAGGAGTCGCTCGTCATGAGAAATAAAGAAAATGGGCCCTGGAAAATTTTGTATCAAATATTCCAACATCTCAACAGAAGCCAAATCTAAGTCGTTGGATGGTTCATCTAATAGGAGAATGCTTGGTTCCTGGAGGAGCAAGAGAAGAAGGGCAAAGCGAATTTTTTCCCCACCCGAAAGCTGGCGGGCTGGAAAATCTGCCTCGAGAAGGTCAGGATCCACCCCGAGCTGCTGGCAAAGCCGGTAGCAGAGATTATAGTCGAGACGGTCCCAAGGGATGGTCTCATGAAAGACTTCTGAGACCGAGTTCTCCTGCCAGTCCTCTCCTAAGATCTGGGGCAGGTAAGCAAGTTTTTCTCCCGTGGTTTGGATGGTCCCTTCAATGTCCGCATAGGGAGCCAGGAGCTCGGGCTGGTAGAGGGCTTTCAAAAAAGTTGATTTTCCATTCCCCTCCTCCCCAATGAGGGCGATTTTCTGCTGGCGGTCTCCGAGGGAGAATTGAAAATTTTCAATGAGGGTCCGCTGATCCTTACGAAGGCGGATGGTGAGCTGATCAATCTGTAGCATAAGGCCTCCTCTCTTGGGCTAATCCCAGGAAACATTCACGAAAGTCTCAAAGATTTTAAAAGCAGGGCTCGAATCACCCAGGGAACATATTTTTAATAAGCTAGGGTGGAAAATACGCAAGCTCAAAATCCTGGGTTTAAAATCCCAGGTTCAAAATTCTGGATTCTAAATTCTGTGTGCTAAATTCTGGGTTCAAAATCCTGAGCTCAAAATCCTGAGCTCAAATTCCTGAGCTCAATATCCTTAAGTCA
>CAKZWV010000027.1 GCA_937922005.1 uncultured Clostridia bacterium
GAGAGCTGGCGTCCTACGCTGAGGTTAGAGCCTTCTTCCTCAGTGATGTGCTTGAGGATAGCAAGAAAGAGATCCCAAGAAAGAGATCCCAAGCTAGAAAGGGTTTTAAAATGAAACAACTCAGTAAAATTTGGATAAGAATTCGGACCGTAAGAGGGGTTATAGGATTATTTGTTGCTGCAATCCTATCGCTTTCCTGCATGACCGTGCAGGCTTTCGATCCCGCTAAGATTGTGGATGGCAATGGTGCCATGGATTCGGCTTACGAGTTGCCGGACGCCGCCTCCATTGAGCGGGCTAAGAAAAAAAGTGATTTATCGAATCTGTATGTCAAGTACAAGGAGGCTGGAGATTATGAGAAGATGATCGAGATCTTGAATCAGAGTTACGGCCTCGATCCTCTCCGAGATGAAGCGATTCGCAATGAATACCGAGACTGGGCCAAGGCGACAGCAGCGAAGAAGGTTGTTTTAGGGAAAAAAGTCCTTTATAGGCACCGACAGGATGTGACCACGATTGTTGCTAAGGAGCAAGACCAAGGTGAAGCGGCAGCCCTTTCAATGGCTAGCTTGATCATGGGGCAAAAGATGGAAGAATGGGCTGTGGCGAGATCTTTAAAAGAGCAGCGTAAACAAGGAGTAGCTGTGGCAGATAGTCTGGCTAGCTATTTGAATACCTATTTTTTCGGTATTGATAAGCCTGCTAAGCCTACTGACGCTGGCTACCGTGTCGCACCGGTTACCACAGATAAGTTAGATAGCAAGGAGTATCAGATCTTTGTGGAACGTTTGAAAAAGAACGTTCATGATGGATACCCCCTGCTGGTTCAGGCAGATTCCTCTTGCTTTTATCCTTTAGAATCAGGAGACCGCTACTATCTTGTCACGGGCTATATGGAAGATAAGAGTGGAGAGGTTGCCTATATTTATTTCCAGGATTCTTCGTCCAAGCACCAAGATCATCAGTGGCACGGTTTGAAATATGCACCTGTTGAAGAGTTTTGGCAGGCTGTAGCAAAGGCGTCGGCCCCGAGCTACCTTTGGTAATGAAATCAAAAAAATTAGACTCTGCTAGCTTATTGTCGCTGTCAGAAACCTAGTGACGGTCTGGGTGGTCGTAGCATAGTATGCTGTGACCACCCAGCTTGCTGTCTAGACTCATGGATTCCTTTCTATCGGACACGCTAAGCATGTTCTTTCATTGCTACTAATAAAGCAGTCTGGCCATGAAGGTGCGCAATTGAGAGCAGTGGCTAAAGGCTCAATTTTGATTGTTCGGCAATTGCTGTTTAGATTCGAAATTTTTTGAAAATCAGTCAGAAGTATCCCAAAATTAATTTCAAAGTCTTGACAAGAATTATCACGAACATATAATGAAGTTGTGGAGAGCCTTTGAAGATAGGAGGATTTTTATGAAAAAATTATTATCACGACTAAAACCAGTATTTTTACTGATGATATTTAGTGTAATCTGTGTGTCATTAACATCAGTGGCT
>CAKZWV010000028.1 GCA_937922005.1 uncultured Clostridia bacterium
GGATACCCATCATCGGTTACTAGGTTTTTGTTTATCTCTTTTATAATAAGCTCTCCTTCCTGACGGCTTAAACATCGTCGAGATCTCGCCAGTTGAGAAGATGGCGAGTAAGTCATCTGTTATTTCCCTGCATTTTACAAAGTCCCCGTTTGTTCTGCAATGCCTTTCAACTAAAGCGCTGTCCTCGTGGGCAAGCTGTTCGGCAAGCTTTTCGGCATACTTTACAAATTCGGCTTCCGATATGTTCCCATACCGGGAAACGTGCTTGCTATAAGAGCACTCTATAAAAGCTCAGGTGGCGTAGGCTCTTTGCTCTGGTACTGTCAGCCCGCTTACTGTTGCTTTAGTTTTACTCTGTTCTTCGGCTAGCCTTTTTTCCTCTAACTCGTACCTTTAGGTCAGCTTCTTTAAATTGGATCCCCAAATTGGGCCTAGCGTTTTCAGATTTAGCAAGCTCTTTCCGCTCCTTGTAATTTAGGCGATCATAAGCAAAGTAGAGCGAGCGTGTCCAACTCATAAGCCTTTTTTACTTCCCCATATAAAACCGGCAGCTGTTCTTTATACCCAGATAGAACGTCATATAGATGGCGAAGATTAGCCCCCTCGTAACAGTCGTTTTCAAACTCTGAAAAATAAATGTCTTGGTTTTGAAATTCTTCGCACAGATCACCTATCATGAGATCTGCTTCAGCGATTGGTAAGATTGTAATCTTGACATCGGCATCTGTTTGCTCCTCCAGCTCTTTAAACATAGCCTCCTTATTTAAGTAAACTCTGATATTGTATCCGGGGTTATTGATCGGATCCATACGTGAAATGCGTCCTCCTTATTTGTAAAATTTATCCTCTTTTGGGCCAGACTGCGCAGATCTAAGAGAAAAGGTGCGCTATGTAACAGGTCGCCCTTCTGCGTAAGCTTTTCTTGCTTCTTCTAAAGTCATCTTGTTTGGGCCGCCTGGAATCTCAACCGAACCGTTATTCTCACAATTGCAATTGCTACATGACCTATTTTTTTCGGCCGGCATACCACAGACAGGGCATTTAATATGGGTTGCGTCGAGCCATACATTTCTATACAATTCGTCCTCACCATAAATCCTAAAGTTGGAGTCATTCTCTTTCATAGTATTTTTTCCTCCTGAGGGTTTGAACATCGTCGTTATCTCACCTGATGAAGAGATAATAAGAAAGTCACTCGTTGTTTCTTTATACTTTAATAACATCCCCAATAAAATTCTTGTTTTTTCGCAATTTCTTTCAACTAAATCGCTTTCTTCGTGGGTTTACCTATAATGGCTGCTATACGCTTAAGGATAATTGAAGAGGCCAGATTTTGCAATATGAAAGCTTTGTTAGGCATGTACCCTCCCATGAGGGCTGATAGTTGCAAAGCTAGCATATGGTGCGGTTACCTTAAAGGTCACAAGGAACAGAAAAAACCCCGTAAGCCTAAGGCTTACGGGGTTTTCATGTGGTGACCCACTGGGGATTTGAACCCCAGACCCCCTGATTAAAAGTCAGATGCTCTACCAACTGAGCTAGTGGATCATATGGCTGGGGCAGAAGGGATCGAACCTTCGCATACAGGAGTCAAAGTCCTGTGCCTTACCGCTTGGCGATGCCCCAACAAAAAAGTGGGGTGGGTTATGGGTCTCGAACCCACGACCTCCAGGGCCACAACCTGGCACTCTAGCCAACTGAGCTAAACCCACCACTTCAAAGCACGAGATCTATACTAATGGATAAAAGAATATTTGTCAAGGCTTTATAAGGGAAATATCCAAATAATTTCTTCTCTCTGATTTTCTCCTCGACTATCCCCAAACTTTTTCCACACCAGCGCCCTGTCCGAAGACAAGGGGAAGACCTTTAGCTTTCCGAACTATCGGGGGAAGTTGGCCAAGCTTTGACTTGAGTATTGGCTAATTCATAGTACTTATAGGCTAATATCGGATCATTCTTGGGGTCGATGGGCTCCCAAGGGCCCTCTGAAATTTTCTCCCAACCGGGGGCCAAGTCTTGGAAGCCCAAACTTCCTGGGGTCTCCTCTACCATGGAAAAGAGCTTGGGGAAATGCTTGTCGGCGGGAAAAGAGCGGTTAATCACAGTAAAAAGAACCCGGACACAATAGGGGAGCATCTCTTCATAAACCGTAGCGCCACCGCCAATAAAGACATCGGTCAGGAGGTCATGATCTTGGAGTATTTGCAGGTAGGAAAAGAGATCTTCCATGGACCGAGCTAGGAGGCAAGTACTTGGAAAATATTGGTGGAGGGAGGCGATGCCCTCTTCAAAGGAAGCCGGATCTTCCCAAATCTGCCGGTCCGAAGCCAGACTACTTAAGCTTCTCATCCTCATGGTTTTCGACAAAATGATGTTCAAACGGTCCTTCAAGGGGGCCTTACGGGGATAGGTTTCCATCGTGGCCGACCCATAGACCAAAATATTCCCGACCGTCAATTTTTTAAAGCGCTTCAAATCGGCCCGGATGGGAATGAGCAAATTTCCTTGATAGCCAATGCCAAAGTCCTTATCGACGGCAACAATTGCTTTTATCATCTTTCTTCCTCCTTATTCTGCCACTTCCAAGCTCCCATAGTCCTTCCCATGTTGGTACGAGCTTAGGTGAAAATTTTCCTCCGTATAGGCATAAAAGCCACCAGGAGCGGGGGTGAGAGAAAATTCCGGAGCCGGATAGCTAGGGGCCTGGACCAGGTCTTCTGCCATGGATATGTGGCGATCATAGATATGGGCATCGGCGATCACGTGTACCAAATCCCCCGGAACCAGGCCGGAAACCTGGGCAAAAAGATGGAGGAGGCAGGCATACTGAACGACATTCCAGGAATTTGCGACCATCATATCTTGCGACCGTTGATTCAGCAGGCCGTTGAGGGTATGCCCCGTGACGTTGAGGGTCAGGGAATAGGCGCAGGGCTCCAGGGCCATATCCGCTAAATCCTGGTAATTATACATATGGGCAACCATCCGGCGACTATTTGGATCATGTTTCAAGAGATATAGCAAATGATCCACAATAGTGGATTCTCCCTCAGCAAAGCGATAGGGGATCCCCAACTGGTAGCCATAGGCCTTGCCAATGGTGCCGTCTTCTTTCGCCCAGGCATCCCAGAGGGGGAGCCCCAGGTCAGCCACCCGATTGGAGTGCTTTTGCCAGATCCAGAGCATTTCTCGGATGGGGTAATGGAAGGGACATTTGCGTACTGTGAGAATGGGAAATTCTTCTTGCAAATGGTAGCGGTTGACCAGGCCAAAGATCTTTTTTGCCTTGGCTGGCTGACCGTCTGCCCAGCGGGTCCGGAGTCCCGCCTTCGGATCCTGCCAAACCCCCTTTTCCAGAATATCTCGCACATTCTGCTGAAAAATAATATCTGCTTGGGCCACTTTGTGCCTCCTCCCTCCATCGCCATCCGCCCTGTTCCTCCAAAAAGCTAAGGTTCTTGTCGAAAGCTGCCGATCATAAGGCTGATACAAAAAAACCGATAAGAAAATCCTGAGACATCCTTATCGGTCGCAACTGGTCGGAGTAAGAGGACTCGAACCTCCGGCCTCTTGGTCCCGAACCAAGCGCTCTACCACCTGAGCTATACCCCGATTGCGACGACCATTCTACCAAAGAAAAAAAAGAAATGCTATAGGTCGCCCCTAAAAAAAACGAAGTAGCAACTAAGACTTAAATATCTTCAAAACTATAGTTAGACGAAAGGCACGTGTCAAGAAAAAAGCCTGCCACAAGGCAGGCTTTTCACTACAGCAGGGGAGGATAAGCAAAAACGCTCTCTGCTCCACATAGGACAATCATTTAGCAATAATACTAAAACTTCCCACACCCAAAAGGCGTGCCGAGCCTTGAGAACTCAATGCTTGAGGTCACAAAATAGGAACTCATGCCGTTAGTGTAACTCTTGTCAGCGCATTCCTAATACATGCCGGTAGCTGTCTAATAAACATTTGTACGAATTCTTGAAATTGTTCCTGGGTTAACTGAAAAGTCGTACACATGCAACCAACCATGGTGCTGATAAAGATTTGCAAGGATTCGCTAAACGTGATATCTTTCAATTCGTCCACAAAAAGGTTAAAGATTTCCCCAAGAGTTCGATCGTCCTCATATCTTCGCTTTTCTCGTGCGATCATCATATATCTCGTAAACACAGACGCAACATGATCCGTCAGTGCATCGTAAGAGAGGCTGTGACACTCGCTGATGAGGTTTAGGTAGGACTTGCAGGTTTTGAAAAATACTTCTATTCCCCAGCGTTTTCCATAAATCCTAACGATTTCCTCTTCGGAAAGATCTGGGTTTGTGCAGATAATGGCAACCCATTGTTTTTTGTTACCCTGAGTACGAACACAGACGATCTTAGCGGGAATCTTCTGATCTTTGCCGACCATGACCTGGATAGAAAGAAGATACTTGCTGGTTCCACGACGTTTCTTGCTGATCTTGAAGATCTGTTTGATGGAGAGCTGTTGCCCTTGGTATTCATAGTGAATACGTGAGCTCTTTTTGATCATTGCAATGGAATCAAGGCCGATCTTCTTTACGGCGATCAACTGCGCAGGATTTGCAAACCAGGAGTCAAACAGGACATAATCCGCTTGGTGACCGGCAGCTAGAGCCATTTTTAACAGTTCGATCATGACCTCTGTTCCTTTCATTTGGGCTAGTTTTCTTCGTTTTGCAGCAAGAGAACGACCGTCATATTCGTGGACTGGGCCAAGGAGGTTGCTCTCATTCGATGAAGCAAGAAGAGAGCTGTTGATAGGGCAGAAAGTATTTCCGTTTGTCCAACCAAGCGTCATAAGACGGTATCCTTTCTTGTATTGCATTGTTGTATGGTCAAACACACGAGATCCAAGTTCCGTCTGCTTGCAACTGGTGCGTTCGAATAGGCTATCGTCGACAATAAAGGCATTGACACGGTCCTTGTTTGTCAGAGGTCTGATCATGTCGACTATTTTTTTGGACAACAGGGTCGTAAATCGGAACCAGTTGGTTTTTGGGCTGTTCAGGAAACGATAGAAGGTATTTTGGGAGAAGGCTTCTTTAAAGGATCCCGTTTTCTGCTGCATGTACATGCTGCGGTCAGAAAAGACGTTGCACAGCTTGTACTTAAAAATGGTGATTGCCGGAACGCCCTTTTCTTTTTGGGCACCGCATTTGTGAAGAAGATCGCTGATTGTGAAGGTGCGAAAAAAAGAAGAAATTGTGGAATAGAGTTGCTGATCATCGTGATTTTGTGATAGAATCGTACTTGGCATAGAGAGCTCCTTTGTTTCGAAGTTTGGTATTATTATACCAGAGGCAGCTAATCTATGCCATTTTTTTGTGAGAAAGATTGATTTATCAAGGCTCGGCACGCCTTTTAGGTGTGGGAAGTTTTAGTCAATATTTATAGCCTTATTATTAACTTCATCATTTACCATATAGGTGACCTCCT
>CAKZWV010000029.1 GCA_937922005.1 uncultured Clostridia bacterium
CTTAGCTCTGCTGCTTTGATGGCTGTTGGAATCCTGTTCTTCAAAAAGCACTAAGTTGATCGAGAATCAATAAAGAAGGGCATGGAAAAGTAGTGGCGATATACATAAATCAATTTACTTTTTCATGATTGCAAGTACCCGGGCCAACGCTCGGGTATTTTTGCATAAAAGAGTTACCAAGAAAGGAAAAAAGAAATGCACAAAGAAATTTCAAAAGCCCTTGCCCTTATCATGGCAGGCCTATTAGCAGGACCTACCATGCTTGGCGGAGGATTGGGCCAGGTTCAGGCCCTAACAGGAAAAGGCCCCGGAACACTAACTGGGAAGAGAAGTCCTATTAACAAGAACTATATTCCTAATACCCAGGAATGGCGTGAAAAAACCAATCAGAAAGAAGATAAGAGATATGGTAAAGGATTCCGTCAAGGACCAACAAGCTACAATACCAACTATGAAGCCTTTGAGAGGGCTGGAATATTTGCTAGATTAGGGGAGGGAGAGTTACCAGCTAAATTTGATTGGCGTGATGTCGCTGGGAAGCTTCCACCAGTTCGGAATCAGGGAGCGTCGGGATCCTGCTGGTCTTTTGCAACCTATGCGTCAGGAGAAAGCAAGAACTTGCCGAAGATTCCTGATGATTATAGCGAGCAAAATCTGCGGAATACCCATCGCTTCAATTGGGGCCCGGATGATGGTGGAAATGCCTATATCTCGGCAGCTATGTTAGCAAACCGTCAGGGACCGGTCTTCGAAACAGATGACCCCTATCGGGAATTAGTTGGGGTTTCACCCATGATAGAATCAAAAAAGGACCTGAAACAAATGATGTTCTTGCCTGATATACGAAACCCTAATGATCTACAAGGTGAGTTGGATGTTGAAGTCATTGATATCCTAAAGCGACAGATTCAGGCCAATGGAGCCATGTATACGACTCTTTGCGGCACGGAGGATCGCCCATTCTTTAACAAAGAGCATTGGGCTTTATACATTCCTTATGATAATAAGGACGACCGTTATCAGCAAAATCATGCGGTGGCTATCGTTGGCTGGGACGACAACTTCAGCAAAGAAAATTTTGTGGAGGGTAACCAGCCTCCTACAGATGGGGCCTGGATTATACGGAACAGCTGGAGCTCTGGATGGGGTGATCACGGCTATTATTATGTTTCCTATTGGGACAGAAACGTAGGTCACCAGAATGCTTTCTATGAGTTAGAAGACTTAAGAGAAGGAAAATTATGGTCCTATGACGAGTTGGGCTGGGTTGGCTCCTATACTTTGGGTGATCTTGAAAAAGATGGAGAAAAATGCGAGACAGGTTGGTTTGCTAATGTCTTTGGACCGGCAGAGGAAGACCTTGTACTGGATGAAATTGGCTTCTATGCTCCCTCCAATGACGCTAACGTTGAGATTTCTGTGGATGTAGATGATAAAAAGGACGGGAAATTTACCAATATTCAAGAAATAGGTCAGGCAGACTATGAGTTTGCTGGCTACTACCGGTATAAGTTCCCGGAGCCAGTTCGGGTTCGCAAAGGTGAATATTTCACACCTATTGTAAAGATTCATACTCCAGGATATCCGTATCCAATTGCCCTTGAATATCCAGCTTCTGGCTATAGTTCAAGGGCCGTAGCTTCAGAAGGAGAATCTTTCGTTTCGATGGATGGTAGGACATGGGAAGATCTGACGGGGATTCCCGACGATGTTTGGGATGGAGGCGTATATTATTCCTACACTACGAAGAATTCTAATGTCTGCCTGAAAGCCTTTACAAAGAATATTCCAGTAACTGAAGCGGAGCTAATTCTTCAGCAAGATGAAGCGAAAGGCCTGTCAGAAGGAGAGTTCTTAGCTGGTAGCCCAATCAACTACCAGATTAATTTACTAAAAAGTGATGGTCAGCCTGCTTCTTATGAAGCTGTTACAATGAGCTTGGTACATAAAGATGGAAGAGAAGTATCCGATTGGATAGACCAAGACTGTAAGACAAACTTTCAGGGACGTTGTATGGGAAGCTTTGTAGTTTCAAAACCAGGTGAATATCAAGTTATTGTAAAAAATGACTACAAGACACTTGCCACTAAGGATTTAGTGGCAAAGGATTCGAAGCTGGAGGTGAAGTTTGAACCAACCAGTACACCTTATTCTGTAGGCGAAACAATAATCTTGCGTGCCCAGCTTTTTTCGAATGGTAAGGCCAAACCCTATACGTCATTTGATGCTTATGTTAAAGATCCAGAAGGTAATGTCTTACAGGAAGGAAATCCATATCAAGTAACCACAAATTTTTCAGGAAATGCTCTCCTAAAGTTCAAGTCAGAAAAAATTGGTACTTACACCATTGAATGTACTCCCCATGGACAACAAGAGACCATTATAGGCACGGATACCGTAATAGTTGGCGGAGAGAGTTCAATTATGATTTTTAAGCCCGAGTCAGGGTTTGAGATTGGGAAGAAGGCATATATCAGACTACAGGTCTTTAAAAAAGGACAGCCTCATGGTTATGCCAAGATTACTGTTATGTTAAAAGACGGAAATGGTAAGACTCTACCTGAATGGGATTCTAAGGTAGTAAACACAAACTTTAATGGTCAGGCTTTAGTCCAATTTACCCCTCAGGAAGCTGGTGAGTATACCCTGACGATCTTAGGACCTGATGATTTTGATGAGGTACTAGCTAAGGAGACTTTCAAGGTTTTGGGACAGTAAAAAACAGTAAAGAAATGAATAGCCAACACATCCGCTCCTGCAAACACCCTGCCTGTAACCGGTGCTTCTGATTCCATATTCCCGTTCCTTAGCTCTGCTGCTTTGATGGCTGTGGGAATCTTGTTTAGTAAAAAAGACTAAGCTAGAGATTTTCCAATAGTTTTTGGGAAAAGTTGACCAAGGAAAGCCTTGGGCCATCCTTTTAGTTGAAACGTTTGAACGACTATGTAGATAAGGAGGTAACTATGAAATCCATAAGAAGACTACTCGTCATTATACCCTTGCTAGCTCTGTTCATCCTCGGAAGCCTGCCGGTTGTGGCAGCTGGTAAATATACGATGGAGGATTTGCAGACAATACGCAGTGAAGTGAAGAAAAGGTTTGACCTTAGAAAAGTGGAAAGTGGGGCCTTGGTAGGTCCTGCTGGGGTTCCTATCGGATACTATGGAATTTTGGAGGCTAATGCAGACGAAGCTGAGAGATTCCTGGAAGAGACAATGGACTCTGCTTTAGAAAAGTTTAAGAACAGGCCCTACGAGATCGATGAATATGCGACTTGGGGTAAGAAGATACTTGATTACTTTATAGAGGGGCAAGCCATAAGCAGTGCGTCTGCTCGGGTTTATCAACCTCTCCCGGTATATCAAGTGAGTCTGCCCGGACCTGTTTATGTCCCATGGGGAATCCATTTCCTGGTTCCTGTTAATCCTTCCTTACGGGTTAATCCGTTGGCTTCGGTCGGATCGGCTTCGGGCAATAGCAGTAATCAGTTTTCACTCAGGGTTGTCTACTATGATGATATGGCGGGAAAGAGGCTTAGCAAGGAGGAAGCACGAATCTATATGCTGGATAAGAGCTTTATTGCTGAGCATATCTCAGCAGATGCTGGGCTATTGGATAACGTGGATTCATTAGAAAAGGCAATCAAAGAATTTGTTGAGAGCCAGCTCCAAGGCCCTTACAAGGCTTATGATAACACCTATCGTGATGCTGCTTATGAGCTTTTGGAAGACTATAAAAAGAATCCTTAAGGAAACGCACTGTGTGAACGAATTGGCTCGGAAGCCTATGCTGATCGATGTTGTAGGATCTGTGCTAGAAGCCTCGATGCTTCTACTTAGATGCTTCCATGACAAAAAGAATCCGCAGAAATTCTTAGAAGAACATTTTAGGAAAGCTTGATAGACAGGCTTTTCTAAGCGAAGCCCGAGAGAAATCTCGGGCTTTTTGTTTATTTTGTTAACTTGGATTCTTTTCACTTAGGTTCATAAAAAATTGGAGCTAAATTTTGAGATATCATTTAAAAAAACATGTGAGTATACCCTGACGAGCTTAAGACCTAACGGTTGGAGGGGATGCTTGGCCTGGAGGAGAATAAGATAGAAGTGAAATCCAGAGGGATCAGCAAAATTTTAAAGGAAAAGGTGATGCCGGTAGGCTAGCAAGGTGAACTATTATTGGTCTGGACCATTGAAAAGATAAGGGGGACCTGGTACAATATATACACATGGCAGATCTTCCAAGGCTTGCATAAATGGTGAGTTTTGGGAGGGGAGCGAGTAGCCCCAGGAGGGGCAAGCTCTCGAAGAGGGTGCTTATCGCATAGCCAGCCCTCGGATAAGGAAAGGAGACCCTTATGCAGAAGAAAGTGACTTTTGCGCTGATTGCGCTATTGGTAGTGTTGGTGGCTCCCTTTACGGGGGTAGTGAAGGTTGCAGCGACAGCAGCGCCACAACAGCCTGTGACGGCGAATCCTGCGCCGGCTAATATTCCGGCACCGCCGACGGTAACCGCTGCTGATGCAGGATCGGCCCCTGCTCAGCAGCAACCTGTGTATTATGCGCAGCCTACTACGACCACTTATGATATCTATGTCTATGAGTATGGAACCAATATCTTCCTGGATCAGAGCCAGGTGACCTTGGGCCAGCCCAACTCCCTTGAGCAAGCTATTCAGGGCTACTTCAATAGTCGGCCCATGGCCCTGTTGAACTATCACGTCGTGAACTATGCTGAAAGAGGAATGACCCAATTTGGCGTGGGCGTTAGCGTCTATGTGTCAAAGGGCTTCCCCGCTGGCAGTGGCTATTATTCATACCTAGGAGCTGGCTACTATCCATATAGCTATTATTACCCATATAGCTACTATTCTTATTATTACCCGATCGACTACTACTATGAGCCCTATATTTATAGCCCTGTGTACACCGTTGATCCGGTTTATACCTATGTATATCCGAGCTATTACTATAACTATTCTTCTTATATCTATCCCTATTACTACTATGGGGGGATTATTCCAGTAAGCAGCAAGTATTGTGTTTCTACTGTTGAGCTGGCTGATGGGTCGGAAGCTTCAGAGTGGAGACGTTGCTACGGAACAGGCTATTACCTGTACTAAGGAAGACGAAAGTAGACAAAAGTAGAACGCTGACATGAGAAAATAGACAACTAAGAACGGAAAGTAGAATATAGTTTCCATACCATTTTTATCGACGGGACCGGCGAGAGCCGGCCCCTTTTTTGTGCTTTTGGCAAGGATGAAGAGGGAAATGTAGGGGCCCTGTAACCCTGGTGGAGACGGGGGCCGACGTCAAGACGTGCACTTGCCCAGGCGTCGATGCGGGTGGGCTTTGAAGAGTGAAAAGAGGGCGGAAAATTTGGAAAGTTAGGGAGTATTTGTTAAAATAGACTCAGGCTTTCAGTAGAAGCCCGGGGGTGAAAAGCTAGGAATCAACTAGCTTCTAGCCCGTAAAATATCTTTTGGACACCAGGCTGGCCTGTGATGTCACTGAATGTCCCACTTGATGAGAAAAGGAGAACAACATGAAACAGAAGAAGATGATGAGTGCCATTTTGGCTCTCGTACTGATGGCAATCATGATGCCTTTGGCGATGAACCAGAAGGTGGCAGCAGACAATCCGGCTGATTCCGAACAACAGGGAAAAGTGGTGGCCGTTGGAGTGACCTATGATATCTATGTCTATGAGCAGGGAACGAACCGCTATCTAGACCACCAATATCGGTCGATGGGCTATCCTCACAGCTATGCCCAGGCTGCTTATGGGTATTTTAATTCTCGGCCGAACAGCCTGAGAGAGTACAGCATGGTCAGCTATGAGCCTTGCGGTGGTGCTTATGGCCTCGGCGTAAAGATTTATTTGGGCAAAGGCCTCTATGATTACTATCCTGGCTTCCCCTTCATGGGCCCGAATGAGAATATCCCTTCTTTCACGGAAGCGTCTCCCATGCCCCTGTCCCCCACCTATTATTATTGGGATTACAGCTGGGGTTGGAATGATCCGGTCTACTCCTACAGCTATCCATTCGTAAATGGTTATATCTATGACTATGGTTATAATTACTATCCTTCTTATAACTATGCCAGACCTTACATTTATACCCCGGATTCTTATCCCTATGCCCTCTATGACAGTGCTTATTATCCCACCTCTCAGCCCAGTTTGCGGGTCTCTGCCTCAGATGGCAACCTCTATCAGGTAACCCACTATGAGAATCTTTGGGGCGGCTCCATGACCAGCTGGAAGCTCATTGATCGGGCTTTGAACTAGTTAGCTATCAATCATAAGAAAACCATAATTTTTATTCTCCATACGCATCGAAAGGAGTGAGCTTACTGGCTCACCCAGCAACTTTCGATGGAAATAACCCGGATGAGTTAGCCGGGTTATTTTTTTTGTCTGCGTGGGGCTGATGAATACGGGCAACAAGGCGAGGGACCGAGCCGACGAAGTGAGCCGACGAAGTGAGCTAAGGGTCAAAAACTAAGAGGGCTGTCTAACGGTCAAGCGGACAAAGAGCCAAGCGGGGAGATTCGTGAAAATAAAACTACAAGAGATAACATAAGGTTAAAAAATGGTAAGAAAAGGGAGAAATGCAGGAATATTTGTAGGAGGGAAGGGGGGAACACTTTATAATGGGAAGGAACTAGCTTCTATGGAGCTAAATATGTTGAGAAAGGAAATTTAAAGCAATGAAGAAGAAAGCAATTCTAGCATCTCTGCTGATTCTGGCCCTTTTGGCTCCAGTGATTGGCGTCAATGCTTTGTTTATGCCGGCGCCTCAATATAGTTCGGAGGGAGTGTATCCCACTTATAAGCCTTATGCAGCTTATCCCACCGACCTTTATGCTGGTCTTTATGCCCCGTTTGGAGCTGCCCCGTATTCCCCCTATGGGCCTTATGCGGTCAACTACTACGACGTGTATCAGGATGCAGGGCTCCCCTTCTACGGGTATGCGAATTATTACTATACCGGAAATTATCCTTATTACGGGTATCCGGTGAATGATCTGTATTCCTATTGGACTTACTACTATCCCAGTGTTGAAACCGTTCGCGGCACTGAGGGAGAAGTGGTTGCCTGTTTTGGGGAAGCAGCACCAATTCTGTACAATCGTTTCTTTAATTCGATTCAAGATCCTGTCTTCCAGACAACTTGGAGTGCGGCACCTATGGTACCCTTTGCTCCTTGCCTGTTCTAAGATAGGCTGAAAGCGTTTGGGGCTGGTGGCGCTAGCCTTGCTATAAAGGCGCAAGTCCTTAGGTATAGGCCTAAGTCCTTATCGGAAGGCGCTAGCTCTTACTGGAAGGCGCAGGCCCTTAACGGAAGGCGCAGGCGTCGCCCCCTCTTTAACAAATACTCCCGCCCCCTTTTGGCGGCTTCCCTTTGAGTCTTAGTCGTGGCTTAGAGGGAGCGTGAAGGGGGGAGGGAGTATTTTTTTTCGGGGCTTGCGTAAAGTTGCGGTGGGCTCTAAAATAGGGGCTACATTGGCCAAGGCTGCCAAGGATTCCATGTTGTGAAAAATGAGGAGGAACAAGCGGAGATGGAGGGAGCACGTGCTGGTATGGGCGTCCCGGAGAGTGCGGGGTCGGCGAAGGCCCCGGACGGGAAGAAGGGAGCGCCTCCCCCGAAAATTGCCTTGTATGGTTTTAATAACCTGACGAAGAGCTTGAGCTTTAATATTTATGATATTAGCTATGCCGGAAGCGTCAAGGAACGGCAGGAGTATCTGGCCTATATTGATGAGCAGTATAATTCGGCACGATTGACGGATATTTTGTGTGGGGTGACCGAGAGGATCGGGGCCCACATTTTGAATATTTCTAAACAAGATTATGACCCTCAGGGGGCATCTGTAAATATCTTGATCGCAGAGGCGGATGTCCCGAAGGATCTCGTGGATCCTTCGAATAACTTGGGGAATGTCGATATGGCTATGAAGCCGACTTTCCCGGAAGGGGAGGAGGAGGCCCAGGGGGGCGTCCCTCAGATCATCCATGCTCACTTGGATAAGAGCCATGTGACGGTCCATACTTTTCCGGAGTCACATCCGGATAAGGCGATTTCGACCTTTCGGGTGGACCTCGACGTGTCGACCTGTGGAAAGGTGTCGCCCTTAAGCAGTCTGGACTATCTGATTAAGAGTTTTGACTCGGATATCATCACGATCGATTATCGGGTCCGGGGTTTTACCCGGGATAATAATGGAAAGAAGTATTTCCTGGACCAGTCGATGGCCTCGATTCAGGACCATATTTCGGATGAGATCTTGCAGGATTATTTTGCAGTGGATATGAATATGTATCAGGCGAACCTCTTTCATACCCGCCTGATGCTGAAGGATGTAGACCTGCAGAGTTATCTTTTTAACCTGGATGTGGCCGAGCTCCGGCCGGCCCAGCGCCTCCAGATCACGGAGGCCATCCAAAAGGAGATGATTGATATTTATAGTGGGATGAATGTCTATGATGAGTAGAGACGGAAGAGTTGGCGGGGGCCTGGGCGGCCTTGGGACTGGGCGCTTTGGCAGCGCTGCGTCAGCGGGCACTGGCGGCCTTTCGGATCGGATGGGCGGCCTTGCTGATCGAATTGGTAATGCCAACGCTAGCAGCTTGACCGATAAGGCTGGGCGAATTCTGGGTTCGGGTGCCTTGTCGGACCGCCTGAAAGCCCGTCGCCTGGGTCGGCCGGTGGAGCCAGTCATGGACTGGACCTATCAGCTGGACCAGGAGGAGGCTCCTTTGGCGGATGCCCTCACGGCTTATCGCCTGCGGCGGATGGTCTCTTTTGATGTGCCTGGCCACAAGAAGGGGAAGGGAAACCCGGAGTTGACGGATTTCCTGGGCCTGCGCTGTCTGTCGGTGGATGCCAACTCTATGAAGATGCTCGATAATCTCATCCACCCGGTCTCTGTGATCAAGGAGGCGGAGGAGCTGGCGGCGGATGCCTTTGGGGCAGGGGCGGCCTTTTTCATGGTGAACGGGACTTCTTCGGCGGTCCAGGCCATGGTTATGGGGACCTTGCAGCCCGGGGAAAAGATCATCATGCCCCGGAATGTCCACCGCTCGGCCATCAATGCCCTGATTCTTAGCCGGGGGGTCCCGATTTATGTGAATCCGGGCCTCAATGAGGAGCTGGGGGTCCCCCTGGGGATGAGTGTGGAGGCGGTCGCTGAGGCCATTGCCGCCCACCCCGATGCCAAGGCGGTCTTGGTCAACAACCCCACCTATTATGGGGTCTGTGCCAACCTCAAGAAGATCGTTGAAATTGCCCATGCAGCAGGGATGCGGGTTTTGGTGGATGAGGCCCATGGAACCCACTTCTACTTTTCGCCTGACCTGCCGACGGGGGCCATGCGGGCAGGGGCGGACCTGGCGGCGGTGAGTCTCCACAAGACGGGAGGCTCTCTAACCCAAAGTTCGATCCTCCTCATGAGCCAGTCTCTCGTGGACCAGGATGAGGCCGGCTATATGCGCCAGATCATCAACCTGACCCAGACGACTTCGGCCTCCTACCTTCTCATGGTCTCCTTGGATATTTCCCGCAGGACCCTGGCGACCCGGGGGCCAGGCATTATGCAAGACCTCTTGGGTTATGCCCAGTATGCCCGGGAGGAGATCGACAAAATCGGCGGCTATATGGCTTTTGATAAGTCGTTCTGCGACGGGGATGCTTTTTATGACTTTGACCTCACTAAATTATCCATCCACACTCGCACGATGGGCCTTACCGGCCTGGAGGTCTATGATCTTCTCCGGGATGATTATAATATTCAGGTGGAATTTGGTGATTTAGGGAATTTCTTAGCAATTCTCTCTCTGGGGGACCGGCCTATGGCTATTGAGCGTCTCATTGCCGCCCTCCAGGATATTCGTCGCCAGTACGGGAAGCCTCCGGAGGCCAACTTGGTCAGTGAATATATTCCCCCGGTTGTGAAATTGAGCCCAGCTGAGGCATTCTATGCTAAGAGCGAGCAGCTCCCCTTGAAGGACTGCCTGGGGCGGATTTCGACAGAATTTATCATGTGCTATCCCCCGGGGATCCCGATTTTAGCTCCAGGGGAGCTTGTTACCCCAGAAAGCCTAGAGTATATCGCCTTTGCCAAGAGTAAGGGGGCCTCGATGACGGGGACCCAGGACTTGGCTTTGGAAAATCTCAACGTGGCGATTGAGTAGGAGGAACCATGCAAAGTATCACAGAATTATGGTATGACGAACCCCATACCGAGGGCACCAAGCTCCATATTAAGATAAACCGTGAGCTCTATCACGGCGAGAGCGACTTCCAAGAGATTAGTGTCTTGGAGAGCGCCGACTTTGGACGGATTCTCGTCCTCGATGGACGGCTCATGCTTACCCAAAAAGATGAATTTATGTACCACGAGATGATCACCCACCCCGCTATGGCCGTCCATCCGGGGGTCAAACGGGCCCTTATCATCGGGGGGGGCGACGGAGGGGTCCTCCGCCAGCTCACCCAGTACAAGGGCATTGAAAAGATCGACCTCGTGGATATCGATGGGGCAGTGGTCGACGTGGCAAGGGAATATTTTCCGGAGATGACTCAGGGCTTTGACGATCCCCGTCTGACCCTGCACTTTGAGGATGGCCTGCGCTTTGTCCGCTCGGCCAGCGAGGCTTACGACCTCATTATTGTTGACTCTACCGATCCTTTTGGCCCCGGTGAAAGCCTTTTTACCCGGGAATTTTACGGGAATTGCTTTAATGCCTTGACAGACCGGGGGATTATGGTCAACCAGCACGAAAGCCCCTTTTATGACCGCGAGGCCTCCGAGGCCGTCTCGGCCCATGAGAAGACCCAGGCGGTTTTCCCCCTAGCCTTTCTCTACCAGGCACACATCCCGACATACCCCTCCGGCCATTGGCTATTCGGCTTTAATAGTAAATATTACAACCCCATTGTGGATTATGACCCCGCCCTTTTCACTTCCCAACATATTCTTACGTCTTATTATAATCCTGACGTGCACCGGGCCTCTTTCTGCCTGCCTAATTATGTTTTGAATCTTTTAGGCGGCCAGGACCTGACGAAGATGGTGAGCGGGAGATAGGAGCTCTGTGGAATCGGAGTCGTGATAGGGACCGATTGCCGTGAAGGTAATGCCTTTTAGTGAAAAAAATAAAGGAGATTGGACAAGATGGATCAAAATGAGAAAGATTTTGAACAGGAGCTAGCGACCCTGGTAGCTCGAATGCAGCGCCAAGGCAAAAAGACCTTGGGGACCTTGGCAGAAAAAGTGGAGCAGTGGGCCGTGGAGGCCAACGAACAGTGGAATGACTTTTCTGCCAAGGTGGAGGAGGCCATCCGGGTAGAAGAGGCCAAGGACAAGGCGGCGGAGGCGGCAGAAGCGGCGGAGGCGGCTTCTTACGAAGCGTCAGCCTGCAAAAAAACCGCCTTCGAAGCAGCTGCCTGCAAAACGACAGGCGAAAGCAGGAACCTTGCCTGGGGCGAAGCGCTAGATCCTGATAAGGACCCCTTCCCCCACCTCAACCAGGCTATGTTTAATGTTGCCACCCCCTATCAGGAGGCCGACCTGGTCTATTTTGGGGCCCCCTGGGATAGTACCGTGAGTTACCGGCCCGGATCTCGCTTTGGTCCCCAGGGCGTTCGCTCTGTGGCCTTTGGCGGTGGCATCGAGACCTACAGCCCCTACCAGGATGCCGACCTTGAGGACCACCCTATTTGCGACGGAGGAGACCTAGCCCTCCCCTTTGGGATGGCTGAAGAGACTATGGCCCGCCTGGAAGCGACCGTAACCCGCCTCCTGGCCGACAACAAAAAATTTATCATGATCGGCGGGGAACATTCTCTGACCCAGGCCCCCTTTAAGGCCTGCCTTGCGAAATATCCCGACCTCGAGATGCTCCATTTCGATGCCCATGCTGATGAAATGCCCGCCCTTTTTGAGAACAAATACTCCCATGGCTCAGTCATGCGTCGCTGCTGGGAGATGCAGGGGGTGGATAAAAAGGTCCATTCATTTGGAATTCGTTCAGCGGAAAAGGCTGAGTGGGCCTTTAGCCAAGCCCATATCGATTTTCATCCCTTTAGTCTGAACGCCTTTGCGGGGGTCTGCGAGGAGTTGGCCGAGAAAAAGGTTCCGGTCTATTTGTCCCTGGACCTTGATGTCCTGGATCCTTCAGCCTTCCCTGGCACGGGGACCCCAGAGCCCGGTGGAGCCAGCTTCTCGGAGCTCTTGAAGGCCCTTTTGGCCCTGGGCCGGACTGGCCTGGCTAAGCAGGTCGTCGGGGCGGACATCATGGAATTAGCCCCCGACTATGATCTTTCTGGCTGTTCTTCTATGCTAGCAGCCAAGGTCCTCCGGGAGCTGACCCTGCTCATGCTGGGTTAAATGGTCAACCACTCATAGTCGGTAGATATAATAGTCGACAGATAGTTGATAGATAGTAGATAAGAATATTTTTGAGAATGAGGAGATAGCAACCTATGCGTAAAATTTGGCATTTATTAAAATTCCGTCTGAAGACCTTCCTTTTGGTCTGTCTCTTGGCGGTGCCCCTGGCTTCCTGCCAGAATGTGGGCAAACACACTAATCTAACCCCAGAAGAGGCCACGCAGGCGCAGACGGCTCCCACAGCCGAGTCAAAGGCCACGGAGGATTCTGCAACCCCGCCCGCAGAAGAGGGCAAGAAGGAAGACCAGGAGACTCAGGCGGAAGTCACCACTGCTGAGCCTGCCAAGTCCCAAGAATCAGCCGCTGAAGAGTCTGTATCGTCTGAAGAAGCTGGGCAAGAGGAAGAGAAGACTGAAGCTGGGCCCAAGGACACCAAGGAGACCCAAGCCAATGAGACGGAAGACTCCAAGAGCGGGGATGATAAGAAAGTTGAAAAAGATGGTATTAAAGGCGAATTCAATGATTTTCGCCTCTACAAGGTCTTTACCCCGGACCAGTATATGTACGTCCATAACTTCCCAGATCTCGTTATGACCAAGGATGACCCCAAAGCCCAGATTCACCGCCAGGTCCGGATGACCTTCCTGCCGACAGAAAACATGAGTGCGGTTATGAAGAGCATCAAGGACGTCGCCAAAGTGGAGACCAACCTGTCATGGCGGGGGGGAGAAGTCCAAGTCTTGAAGATGCAGCCAGCTCGGCCAGAAGATATTGAAAAGAATAAAAAGAAGGCCAAGCCCACTGTAGACCCCAACCATCCTGAGCTCCAGATGCCAACCCAGGTACAAGCCAAGGAACAAGAAGAGGATATGCCAGACCCGATCTTCCTCATTTTCTCTTCGGTGACCAAGACCTCCAGTATGGCCTTCTATTACACCGGGACGGGGATTACTGTGGATGATCCGGAAGTTAAGGCCATCTATGAAAATATTCAATTTAACACTGGCAAATTAGACAAGGCGGTCGAGGAAAAACTTCGCAAGAAGGACTAGGTTCTTAAGCAGCAAAGACCATAAAAAAGCTAGCAAAAGAGGAAGGAAGGATCATGGAAGATCTGGAAGATAAAATAAATCCTGCACTCCAGGAGAACACGGAAGAGACGGGGCCTGCGTCCGAAGCACGAACGACCCAGGAGGAAAATATCCAGGAGGAAAATACCCAGGAGGAAAATATCCAGGAGGAGGAAGCCCAAGATGAAGAAGATGGCTTGAAGGAAGGCTTTATCCCCATCAATTGGGCCTCCCCCATCAATGTCTACCTCTGGAGCATTGTGAGTCTGGCCTTTGGCATTCTGGCCATCCTGATGGTTTCTGATTACACCATCGACATCCCCTTCAAGCTGAAAATGCTCCTCCTCATCATCTGCCTTCCCCTGTCCCTCGGTGCCTTTTACTTGTACCGCCGCCAGGCGAAGATTTATCAGCTCTTTGCCTATGAAGCCAAGGGGGAGAGTAAAAATTCTTGGCAAGAGGCCGTGATTGCCCATCTCACGAGTCAGATTCCCGAAGAGGCCATGGCCCCGGGCGATCAGCTGGTGGAACTCGGCTCCTCCTATGGGGCCCTTGCCATCAACCTCCGCCTGCAACATCCAGATTGTGAAATCACCTCCCTTGACAATACGAAGATTGACGCAAACTACGATCCCCGTCTGGCCCCCCATAACGCCCGTTACCTGGGTCAGGAAACCGGCCTCCACTTCCTGGAAGCTAACTTTGCGGAATATGCGAAGACGCATGAGGGAGTATTTGCAGGATTACTGGCGAATTTTGCTCTATGTCGCTTGCCGGTTGATACCATAGCCCAGCGCTACGATGCCCTCGAAGAGTACCTACAAATGATCCAGCCTGGGGGTTTTTTCTTGATTCAGGATTTTTGGGCGGATGAGCGTTATTGGGGTCAGCAAAAGACCCTGGATGCCTTCTGTCGACAGCTGGAACGGGAGGGCTTTACGGACCTCGCCTTGGTTGATGTGGCCCATGATCCGGCCCTGGGCCTCCCTACCCTCCTTCAGAAGGATGGAGTTTTGGGGAAAATGCGGATTTTAAAGGGGCGGAAGGGCATGAGCCCTGTGTCGGCTCCTGAGGAAAGGATAGAACCATGATTCATATCATCCGAATTATTGTTATTTTTGTTATTATCTCAATTCTTTTAAGTATTATTTCCTTTTTTGTAAAGCTCTTTTTCCCAATCCTGGTGATCGTTGTGATCGCTGGTTTATTTTCGGCCTGGCGCTTTTTCCGCTGCCCGAATTGTGGGAAAAAGGTCAAATATTCTGACCTCACAAGGGACGAAGATTATGTTTGCCCGAACTGTGGGGCGACTTTGAAGTTTCGCCGCTAGGAGGAGTTATGTCTGCAGAGTTTGATTGGAAAGATTCTTTGGCACATGCCATTCATAAGAAGTATCGTTTGGACCGCCATGAGTCGGTCAGCTTGGAGGATTGGCATCCGGATCGTCCGGATTGGGCCCCCTCAAAGTCGGAGGTGAGGGATGAAATCTTGCCTCTTTACAAGGAAGAGATGTTACATTACCAGTCCCTTCTTTATGCGGAGAATCAGAGATCGCTGCTGATCGTCCTGCAAGCTCTGGACAGCGCCGGGAAGGATGGGATGATTCGCCATGTCTTTACGGGATTTAACCCCCAGGGCTGTCAGGTCCACCCCTTCCAGGAGCCAAGTTCCTTGGAGAAGGACCATGATTACCTCTGGCGGATTGTCAAGGCCCTGCCCACCCGGGGAAATGTGGGGATCTTTAACCGGTCCCACTATGAAGATGTGACGGCCGCCCGGATTTACAACACCCCAGAAAACGATGGCTGTCTGCCCTCCTACTGCCTGGGGAAAGACCTGTGGAAAAACCGCTATGAAGATATCAACCGCTTTGAGGAGTATTTGCAGAGGCAAGGGACGGAAATTCTGAAATTCTTCCTCTATATCGATTATGACGAGCAGAGGGAACGCCTCCTGGCCCGGATCGATGAGCCGGAGAAGAACTGGAAGTTTAAGAAGTCGGATGTTGATAATCGCAAGCGCTGGAAGGAAACCATCGAAATTTACGAGGAGTGCCTGCAGGAGACGGCGACTCCCTATGCCCCTTGGTATATCGTGCCAGCCAATAGCAAGTGGTATTCCCGTCTGGTGGTGGCTGAAACGGTCTGCGAGAAGCTCAAGGAAATGGACCCCAAGGTGCCTGATATGACGGGCCCTGATGCCCAGGAGACCCTGGCAAAATATAAGGACATTCTGCTGAACGACTAGGGGGATGACCGCTGGTAGCTGCGACAAGCGTTGACGAGAGACGACAAGCGCCGTCGAAAGACGACAAGCGCTGGAGAAATGGAATGGAAGATCATAGTACGATAACGACGGAAGTGACCGAAACGACCGAAAAGGCCCAGGCAGGAGTGACTGCTTGGGCCGAATTACAGGCTAACTTCCCCGACCTAGGCGTGGCCCCGGATCTTCAGGGCTTGACCCGGGCGGAGGTTCTGCGCAAGGGCCAGGCAGGGGAGCGCAACGACCAGAAAGAGGGGACGGGGAAGACTTTTAAGGATATTTTGAAGTCGAACCTTTTTACTTTCTTTAACTTGGTGAACCTCCTGATCGCCCTGATGATCCTCTGGGCCAGCTTCCAAAATTTTGCTTATATTGCCAATCTCTTTTTTCTCTTGATTGTGGGGAGTAACACCTGCATCGGCATTATTCAGGAATGGCAAGCTAAGAAAAATCTCGAAAACCTAAAAATTTTAGTCGAACCCAAGGCCGACGTTCTTCGGGACGGTCAGGTGGTGACCATTTCTTCGGATGAACTTGTCCGGGGCGACCTCCTCAGCATCAAAAGGGGCATGCAAATCACCTGTGACCTGGAGGTGGTCCGCTCGGACAGCCTGGAGATGGATGAGGCCCTGATTACGGGCGAGAGCCAGGGGGTTCCGAAGCGCAAGGGTGATACCTTGGTGGCAGGTTCGACGGTTCTTTCAGGGACGGCCCTGGCCCGGGTTGAGCTCCTCAGCCATGAGAGTGAGGCCTACCGGATTACCTTGGAAGCCAAGGAAGAGCGGGGGGACCGGTCCATTCTCAAGTCTGACCTTCGTCGCCTTCTGCAACTTATTGCAGCCGTGATTTTTCCCTTGGGCTTTCTCCTTTTGATTCCCAAGGTGAGCTCGGCGGCGGACCTGGTGGACCCCCAGGGGATGGCCGATATTGTAGTGGGTATTGCGGGTACCCTCCTGGGGATGATCCCCGACGGCCTCTACCTCATGGTGTCGATTTCTATGGATTGGGGGGCCTCCAATATGGGTAATTTGGGCCTCCTCTGCCAGTCCCTTTCTTCCTTGGAACAGCTGGCCCGGGTTGACCTCCTGTGTGTGGATAAGACGGGGACCTTGACGACGGGGAATATGCAGGTTGCTCAGATTTTCTACCTTTTCCGCCCTGGTCAGGTCCGTCCCGACCGCAGGGAATTGGCAGGCCTTAAGATGGTCGTCCAGGATGCCAGTCAGGATGGATTGAAGCCCTTTCAGCGCCATAGTTTGGACGCTTTGGCCCTCTTGTTGACCTTGGACCACGACCGCAACTCCACTGCCCAGGCCTTGGCCGAGTACCCTCCTTTGCGGGAGCGGATCCTGGCCATCGGTGGCCATGTTCAAAAAGATCTTCCTCAGACCAGTCCGCTCACGCCCGATGCCCCGCCTCCTGCCCCTCAACCAATCAAACATTCTGGTCTCTATGCCATCCCCGGAGTAGCTTTATTAGCCCGCCTCTTTGGTTTGGCTCCCGACCGGGCCTTCTCCGAGTCCAGCGTCTCCAGCCCCTTGATGGGAGCTGCCGAAGATAGCCAGGCTTCCGAGCCCATCAATCCCATCTTTTCTGCCCAGGAAATGGCGGAAGCAGCCGCAGAAGCCGCTTACTTTTCGAGAGAATTTGCTGCTGAACTCCCCAAATACTCCCTCATCCCGTTCTCATCTGGTCGCAAGTGGAGTGGAATTTCGAGTCCGGAGCTCGGAAAATCGTATTTGCTGGGGGCAGCGGAGTTTATTTTGCCCCAGTCTTGGCAGGATTTGCAGGAGTCGATTGCTTCGACCGGGAAGCGGACGGTCGTTTTTGCCTTTTATGACGGAGTTCTAGAGGCTTCCGGTGCGGAAGTTGGGGCCCAGGACCTGGATTTGGATCGGGTGGAGCCCCTGGCCTATATTAGCTTGGATGAAGAGCTTCGGCCCAATGTCCGCCAGACCTTGGCTGCCTTTGAGAAGGAGGATGTGGAGGTCAAGGTGATTTCTGGCGATGCCTTGGCTTCGGTGACTTCTCTCGCCCAACGAGCCGGGATGGAGCCCACCCGGGGCCTGGATTGTTCGACCCCCCACTCTAAGGCTTTGTTTAAGGCGGCGGATTCTTTTGTGCATTTGAAGCAGTCGATTCGCAGGAGGAACCGGCGGAGTCGTGGAGCCCGGGGACGTAAGTGGTGGCAGTTCTGGAAAGGGCGTCCTTCTGATGTCTATTCCCCTGAGATGATCCAGTACGAGCGTCAGGCTAAGGAACTCAAAGACTATAATATTTTTGCCCGGGTTTTGCCCCGGCAAAAGCAGACCCTGGTTGCCTATTTCAAGGCGGAGGGTAGGTATCCTGCTATGACTGGCGACGGGGTGAATGACATCCCGGCCATGAAACAGAGCGATTGTTCTATTGTTATGGCAAGTGGGGCTGATGCGACCAAGAGTGTGGCCGACCTCGTACTTTTGAATAATGATTTTGCCACCCTTGTCCCCGGTACGGCCGAAGGCCGCCGGATTATCAATAACATCACTAAGGTGGCCTCCCTCTTCCTCGTGAAGACAACCTATTCAGTTATTTTGGCCCTTTTCTTCGTCTTTTATCCCGGAAGTCCCCCCTATTATCCCATCCACTTGACCTTTATTACTTCCTTTTGCGTAGGGATTCCCTCCTTCTTCCTAGCCCTCCGCCCCAACCGGGACCGGATCACCGACGCCGACTTTATGAGCCGGGTCTGGGGCTTGGCTATCCCGGGAGGGATTGCTACGGCTTTGGGGGTGATGACCTTGTGCGGGATGCGGGAGTATTTGCCCATGGTAAGCGATCAGACGGAGTCCCTCTTAGCGATTACCCTCCTTGTTACGACGGGCTTTTATGTGCTCTTCATGACCCTGCGCCCCCTGAACATTCTCCGGATTTTCTTTATTACTTTCTGGATCGCTGGCTTTACTATTGCTATGTTTTATTTCCCGCAAATTCTCATGATTAGCCCTGAATGGTACCGTGAATGGCCGATTATGTTCATCGGCGTCGCTGCGATGATCGCCCTCAACACCCTCTTCTACTGGTACATGGGGCGGCACAATAGCCACCTGGGCCCTGGCTGGGGGACGAGCCAGCGGGCGTGAGCTAGGATTTTACATCTGCCCCCTACTTGATTTCTTAAATTCGTCTAAGAGACGGGCGTGGCGGATGTGGGCCCTAGTACGGGCCCAGATGTGTGGGTTACAGGCCACAAGAATAGGGAGTATTTCGAGGCGGCCAGCTAGCATGGAGAAGATGAGAATGAGCTTGGGGATGGGGCCATAACTGCCCATATTTTCCCAGGGACCGATCTTGCCAAGGCCGGGTCCTACGTTGTTGAAAGTTGTGGCGATGGCCCCGAAGGCTGTAGTGAAATCATCTTCAAAGAAGGAAAAAGCGATGAGGAGGACTCCGAAGAGGAGAACATAGATTAAGAAATAGGCAACAATGTTGCGAGTCTCGTTGCGGGAGACTTTTTGCCCTTCTTGGTGGATTAAAAAGAGACGCTTGGGATGGAAGGCCTCCAAGAGCTCCCGGAAGGCCTCTTTAAAAAGGATGAGGACCCGGGAGATCTTGAGTCCACCGGCCGTACTGCCTGCGCAACCACCAAAAAACATCATGAGGAGGAGGAGTATTTGGGAGAAAAGGGGCCATTCCACATAATTTTCCGTCCCATAGCCGGTTGTAGAGACCAGGCTGGAGACATTGAAAAAGCCATGACGGAGGGCTGTCCAAAAGTTGGCGTAAGTCCCCGACGCAAAGAGGTTGATGCCAATACCAAGGCTGGTGAGCCCGACAATGGCAAGAAAGCTCTTGGTTTCTTCGCTTTCCAATAAAACTCGTCGGTCGTAGAAGAGAGTCAGGTAGTAGAGGTTCATATTCACCGAAAAGACAAGGACAGCGATACCCAAGACAAGCTCAATGAGGGGACTTTGAAAATAGGCGACGCTAGAACTATGGGAACTAAAGCCCCCGGTGCCCGCCGAGCTCAGGGCGTGGATGAGGGCGTCGCCCCAGGACATGCCGCAGAGGCGGAGGATCAGGATCAGAAGACCCGTTAAGGAGGCATAGATCACATAGAGGCCCCGGGAGGATTGCTGGAGGCGGGAAGCAACCCGGCTGAAGCTGGGACCGGGCATCTCGGCGCTTAAGATCGAATAGGCGTTGTTACCGATGGGAACAAGGGAAATCGTTAGAACAAGAACCCCCATACCTCCCACGAAGTGGGTCAGGGACCGCCACAAAAGGAGGGGGAAGCCCAGAGATTCCACCGTTTGGGTGGCGGGGCCCAAAATAGAGGATCCCGTTGTAGTAAAGCCGCTGACCGTCTCAAAAAAGGCGTCGATAAAGTGAGGTATCCGACCGCTCAGCACAAAAGGAAGAGCCCCAACAAGGGAGAGGGCGAGCCAAGAGAGGACGGAAATGATACAGCCGTCGGACATCTGGAGGGGGCGTTTGAGGACGTTTTTACGGAGATAGGTGCTGGGGATGCCCAGGCAGAGGGCCAAGGCGGCCGCAACCCCTAAGCCCCAGACGGCGGCCCAGTCTCGGGCAAGCAAGGCCACCGTCAGGGGGAGGAGGAGTAAATAGCCTTCAATAGCCAGAACGGAGGAAATGGTGGTTAATATCATCGAGAACTCTCCTTGTGACGCTTCTCATGAGTATCCTAATCATGGTAAATTTCTTTTGAATAGAGTAGGCAAAGCCTTAAATTTGCGACGCCTTAACAGCTTGTGATGAATTACAGCTCGTGATGCATTACAGCTTGCGAGCCCTTACCAGCCTTTGTCGCCTAGTTTTGCGCTCACTTGGTAGACAATAAAATCTGATCCAGGTCACTTAAGTGGGGGATGGTGGTAGCCACCACAATTTCATCTCCGGTCTGAATCAAAGCATCCCCGGTAGGGAAAATCACCTTGTTATTCCGCAGGATGTAGCTAATAATACAGTCATTTTTGATTTGCAGCTCCCTCAAGGTGTGGCCTACAGTCTGGGAATTGGCCCCCGCTTCGAACGTGACCAGCTCAATCTGGTCTTCCATAGTGTGATAGAGGGCCTTGACCTTGGACCCCCGGGAATTCATCAGGGCCCTGATCTTACTCAAAATGAGGTCGGCACTGATTTCCTTGGGGGTTACGATATTCGACAGGCCCTGGTCCTTTAAAAGAGCTACAATCCGCCGCCGGTTGACCTTGGTGATGATCTTGGGAACCTGCAATTTTGAGGCATAGAGGCCGATAATGATATTTTCCTCATCGACCCCGGTTAGGCTGATCACAGCGTCATAATCCGTCAAAGGCAGCTCATCCAGGACCTCAAAGTTGGTCCCGTCATCAACCTGGATCCCGGCAAAACTGAACTTCACCCCGAGCGTCTTCGCAAGATCCGGATTGGCCTCGATAATATGAACTTTGTTGATGGGGGCGTCGATATTGAGTCCCGCGGCTGACCTCAAAAAGCGAGGGAAAGGATCAGGTTTATGGGCCATCTTCTCTTCCTTTTCGAGGAGCTTTTTCGCATCTTTCTCTAATTGCTGGTTCTGATCCCAGCGGTCCTGAATGGCTGGGGCCTTCTCCGCTTGAGGCTCTCCTGCAGGAGAGAGCGAGGCTGTCTCCTTGCCGTCAAGGCTTGCAGGTCCTTCATGGGGCGCTCCGACCGGCAGATGGTCTCGCTTAATCACAAGATGATCCTGCAAGTCCTGGATGAACCGGGCCCACTGGGGATTGAACAAGGGCCTGTGCCGCTGGCTATGCTTCAAAGCGGCAATAAAGTTCTCGTCCGTCTCCATATGGACCATATCCTTCCGCAAATGTTCCAAGTGGTTGCAAAAGCTATAGGTAATTGCCCCGCCCCCAATGATGAGGACCTTTTGCTTGGGAAAATAATTTTCCTGGGCGTTAGGTCCGTCTACCAGGGACCGGGCCAGGGCCTGATAAAGGCGGAGGAGGTCCTGCTCCAGGCCAGTTGCTTGGATGATATCACCGACCTTCAGCATATCGTCTCCGTGGAGGATAGAAACCTCCCCCTTGGTATCCATTTTGGCGCAAATAATCACGTTCTTCCAACGTTTTCTCAGGTCTTTCAAGGGGATGCCCCCAATCGGTGACCCCTCTGAAATCGTGAATTCCAAGAACTTTGCCCGCCCGTTGGCAAAACTCAAGACTTTCCTCGCCATGGGGAAGCTCAGCTGAGCAAAAATTTCTTCTGCCGTCTCTTTTTCCGGACAAATAATCTCGTCCACAGGAAGGGAGTATTCTAAGAAGGTCAGCTGTTCTATATATTGGATGCTCCGGACCCTGGCCATGGTGTATACTTCTTGATTCATGGCTTTGACGAGAGAGGTGACGACGATATTGGTGTCGTCGTTGTCGGTGATGGCGATGAAAATGTCGGCTTTCCAGACTTCTGCCGTCAATAGGACGTTCCTGTCTATGCAGTTTCCTACAATGGCCTGGAGGTCAAAGGCCTGTTCGGCCATGAGGGCCTTAGCCGCATCGATTTCGATGACGGTGATATCGCATTCTTCTGCAATAAAATCTTCACAGAGGGTGGCAGCCAATTTGCCATAGCCGGCAATCACTACTTGCATGGGGTTCTCCTAACTGTTATAGGGTTAATTCAATCACCAGGCTCTTCCCATCCTTACTGTAGGCGTGGGCCTCACCCCGGTGGCGGGTCACGATAGCTTGGGCCAGGGCCAAGCCAATCCCATGGCCTCCCTTGGCTTGGTTGTGGGAGCTATCAAGCCGATAAAAGCGCTCAAAGAGCCGGTCATAATTGCCCGGCTCCAGGCCTTCCGCTAAGTTTTCTGTGGCGATTTTAACCTGGCGCCCCTCCTTTTTAACCCGGAAAAAGATCTGGGAATCGGGGAGGGAATATTTGATGGCGTTATCTAGTAAAATTGTGATGGCTTGGCTGAGACTCGACGGCTCTGCCCGCCCCATTACCTTATCGTTGATTTCGGCGGTCAGGGTCTTTCCGGCCTGAGTCGCCAGGGGGACAAAGGACCTTGCCACATCCTCTGCCAAGGCTGAGATCTCCAGGTCTTGCATGGGGAGGGACCCCCGGTCTTCGTCCATGGTGCTCAAAGACACGAGTCCCTCGACCAGCTGAGTCAGATTCCGAACTTGGTTGCGGATGCTCTTGGTCCACTGGGTCTCGCCGCTCGTCAGTTCGAGGACTTCGGCGTTGGTCTGGAGGATGCTGAGGGGGGTTTTCAGCTCATGGCTGGCGTCCGAGATGAAGGCCTTTTGCTTTTCATAAGCCTCCAGGATGGGGGCAATCGCCTTTTCGGAGAGTAGATAGGCGATTAAAGCTGAAAAAATGAGCATAAAGAGACCAAATACAATCGACCCGTAGACGAGCCGATAAAAAAAGTCGAGCTCCCGACTGCAGTCGAGGAAGACGACAAGGTGGTTGTCCCCTTCGGATCTCACATAGTATTTATAACTCCCGATCGAGCCTTTGGGGGGCTTGCGAATGGCCAGTTTGGCGTAACGGAGGGCCTCAACGGGGGAGATTAAGGCAACATTGTCGACATTGACCGTCAAAATCGAGGGCTTTTTCATCTTCACGCTGAAATACCGGGTGCTAAAGGGGGCCTCCGTCGCTAGATGCTGAGCCAGAGCATAGTCCCGAGGCAAAGGTCCGCTTTTGGGGGAATTGGGCACCGTCATGGCCGTGGTGGGAAATGTGCCCCCGTTTCGGCTGATGAGCTCCAAAGTCTGCTCCGCCCGACTAATGATATTGGCATAGACGCCCAGGACGATAATGGTCCCCAGGCTGATGACGACAATGGTCACCGCCGAGACCGAATATACCACAAATTTTCTTCGTAACTTCTCTCTCATGCCCTACTCATGGATCTCCAGGGTATAGCCAATATTTCTTGCCATGGTGATTTCGACGTTGGCCTTCAATTTTTTCAGTTTCTTACGTAAATTCGAAATATACACCCAGACCACATTTATCTCGGCCTCGCTGTCAAAACCCCAGATCTGGTCCATAAAATCCTCAGCGGAAATATAGGCCCCCGGGCGATTGATCAGGAGTTCCAGAATCTGAAACTCCCGGTTCGCCAGGCGAAAAGTCTTCTCGACCTCACTTGAACTCAGCTCAAAACTACTCCGATTTAAGCAAATATTCCCTACCCGCAGGACATTATCCGGGCTTTTTCCCGGTTCTTGCCGCCTGGTCACAGCCCGGATCCGGGCCAGAAGTTCTTGGGTCTCGAAGGGCTTTTTCAGGTAATCGTCGGCCCCAGCGTCGAGGCCCTCGACAATATCGGTGGTCTGGGATTTAGCTGTCAAAAGGATGACGGGCACATGGTGGCCCGAGAGGATGGAATATTTGCCCTGGGGAGTCCCAGATAGGCGGATCTGCCGGAGGACTTCCATCCCATCCATCTTAGGCATCATAATGTCTAAGATGACTACGTCATAGGCCTGCACCGCCAAATAATCCATCGCTTCGATCCCATCGGCGCAGATGTCGACGGTGTAGTTGTTGTGGCGCAGGATAAAGGCGATAGCCTCAGCGGACTCGCTTTCATCCTCACACAATAATAAGCGCATTTTCTTCCTCCCTTGTGGGCTCTATTCTAACATAACGCCAGGGTTTCGCCACTGCTCCAGCTCGACAAAATCCGAGGCTTTTGTTACAATGCTGTAAAGGAGGCAGCAAGGCGGCTATGAAAAAGAATTGGTGGATCAAGGAAACAGACGCAGCAGAAGAGGCCAAAAATCAGGTCTCTGAGCCCGTTGCGCCTTCAACTCAAGGCCCGGCCACGGCGTCTGTCGCAAGCTTGACTCAGGACGCAGCTCCTGAGTATGCCGAAGCCTCTGGGTCTGGCGCAGCCCCTGAGTCTGGCAAAGCCCCGACCCGGGACCTAGGCCACTTGGACGGCTTGGGCCTTGCAAAGTCTGCCCGTATCCCCCGGGTGCATTCCCACCTGGCTGACGGTCGTCGCCTTTATCCCCTTTTGTTGAATGCTAAGACCCTGTTATTCAGCTGTGCCCTTGGCCTCTTAGCTGCGATCCTAGCCTATGGGATGGTCTCCCTCTGGGAGGATGCCCTGGGTCTAGCCCTCCTTTTACTGGTGGCCGAGTCGGTCCTGGTAGCTTATTTTATCGGCCTATTCTTATGTATCCACAGCTTGGGCGAAGAGGAAGCCCAGATTTTTACCTACCACCGCAAGATTTATGCGGTCCTCACCGAACCAGGGGCCTATCTTTTACCTTTTGGCGTTCAGCCCCTGCGAATTCATCTTCCCTTGAACGCCCACGAGCAAAATCTCCTAGAAGGGGCTGCTGAGCGGGCTGCTGCCCCCAATCCCATTCCTTGTGATTCCCTCACCCGCCGGGCCACTCGAGCCCTTGAAAAGCGGGATCGGCAAGGGATTATTTGCTTAAAACGTCGTTTTTATCGGTCAGCACCCATCCAAGTGGGGGAGGGCCTTTGTGAACTCTTCCTGGTCTGGCAGATCTTTGATCCCCAGCCCTTAGCTGAAAACTTAGATGATTTTCCCAGTTTTTTAGCAAATATTCTCGAACTTGCTTGTTCCAAGGCAGACCGCCTGCCAGCCCGGGGGGGCCAAGTTTCCACAGGGGGACAAGCTTCTACAGGGGGACAGGCTTCCACAGGGGGACAAGCTTCTAGAGGCGGCCACACTCCCTCGGATGTCTCTTCTCTTCTTTCAAGTGATCTAGCAGGGACCTTGGAGGAGGCTCTCCGACCTGAACTTCAGGCCTTGGGGATTGAACTTTTATCCCTGCATGTGATGCGAGCATCATCTAGACAAGATTGATAGTAGGATTCCACCTCCTCTCACTGACGAGAAAGGGGCTTAGCCTACTTCCTTGTCTTTTCATCTAAACCATTATGTCAGGCCTATGGGCCTTATGTCATTTATATGGATATTATGTCAGCCCTATGGATCCTGACGGGAAAGGAGGTCTAAGATGAAATCTATTTCTCGTTTATCCTATATGAAGGGCCTATTAGCTCTTCTGATTGTAACTATGCTGTGTGGCTTCGGCCTGGGCCTTGAACCAAGCTCCGGACAAAGTTTTGCGCCAGCTTTCGGAAGCGCCCTTCTTGGTTCCCCTAGGGTCCACGCCCTGCCTGGGCAGCAAGGCCCTCAGCCCCGCTTCCAGGCCCCTGGTCAGCCAATAAATCCAGCCCGACCGGTCGTTTCTCCTTTGGGTCAAGGTCCCCTCATCGATGAAGATACACATACTATCCTGGGCCTTCACATCCAAGGTCTTCCCCAGCCAGAAATTGGGAAACCTGTACCTTTCAACTTAGGAGGGCTCCAGATAGCGCCTTCCTCTGTTGTCTTGGATCCAGATGAAGCCATTCGCTGGCAGGTAGAGCAGGCTAAGGGCCAATGGGTGGACCTTCCTGCGGGCCCTGTTGGTCCTGCTAGTCAACCAGGCCAAGCGGCTGCTTTCGTGGCAGGTCAACGGTATGCCTTGACTTTCCAGCTTCGCATAGAAGATGTTAAGGGGGAAGATCCACTTAACTTCGCCGATCCTACCAATCAGCTTGAGCTGGCTTTCCTGGATGATCCTAAGTCAGAACTCACCTATACGCTCAAAAACATCCCTGACAAAAAAGCACCGGGTCGCCAGGCAATCCTTGAAGTGCGGATTGTCTACCCTGCCCTGGTGCAAATGTATAAGGTCGATGTCAGCGGAGGCTCTGCCAGCCTGAAGGGCTCTCGGGTGGTGAAAGCCCCTGCAGGAGCGAAAATTGCCCTAGAGGCTCAGTCAGCTCCAGAAGACAAGATTTTTGATACGTGGACGGGAGCTGATGTAGAAACGCTTTTACCGGACTCTGTCCATCTTGCAAAAACTTCCTTCACCATGCCCGACCACGATGTAGCCTTTCGTGCCACCTATAAGGACGATCCGGATAAGATCCGTAAGCTGACAGTGACGGCTCTAACTCAACCAGAAGCGGCCCTTTTGCCGACTGTAGACGGGATAGAGTTTGAAACAGATATCAAAGATTCGGCTCTTAATGACCCGATTTGCCTAGTCAACAGGGATGCCTCTCACTGGGAGCAACTAACTTCCGGTCGCTGGGAAGCCCTGCCCCCTGAAACACCCTTTGTCGCTGGAGAAAGCTACCGCCTGGTTCTGGTGGTAAGCCCTCATGCCCCATACTCCTTTGCGAAAACTTGCCAGGTCACGGTAGAGGACAAGTCTCTGCAGCCAACGATTGCCCCTAAGGGAACCGGCCTAGCCGTAAGTTATGAATTTGATCGCCTAGGGGAAGAGAATATGAAAGTCTCCTTTAACACTAACGGGGGGAAAGTAGATCCCGACCGTCCCATGGAGGAGATCGCTATCCCCAAGGGAAGCTTGTATCCCCTACCAGCGTGTAAATTCATTCCGCCTCAGGACAAAGACTTTGCGGGCTGGAGTATTTCAGGACAGGGAACAAATACTCCTCTGCCGTCGGATCAGAAAATCCTCATCGATAAGCCTTTGACCCTATCAGCCCAATGGAAAGAAGCGCCCAAGACCTACCATGCCCTCCAGATTAGCTCTGGCCGGATCATGCCGAAGGTCGGGGATCCTCTGGCCAAGGGCCAGATCAAAGAGGGTGAGAAAGTCAACCTCCTCCCCCTGCCAGCTCCTGTGGGCCAGGTTTTTGCGGGCTGGGAGTTGAAAAAAGGCACCTTGCCCCCGGATGTGAAGGCAGAAGCGCTCAAGAAGCCAGACTTGAGCTTCCCCATGGCCGGAGAAGAACTGGCCTTGGAAGCAACCTATGAAGATGCCCCAGCCGACGCTACCAGCTCCTCCATCACCCTAACTCACGCTAAGGCCAACCTAGAGGGGAAGACCGTCACAGAAGCCAGCCCCGGCAGCAGGCTCACGATCGAGGCGGACATCCAAGAAGGACAAAGCTTTGTAGGCTGGCAAGTCAAGCAGGGATTATTTGCTCTAGAAAATCCGAAAGTGAATCCTCTGACTTTGACCATGCCGAACGGGTCTTTCGAGCTCGAGGCCCTCTTGGAGGGAACCCCGAAATCTTCGGGCACGTCCACGACGGGCAAGGTCGTAGTAAGCTATGCCATCCATGTGGAGGGCGGATCTGTGACGATTGACGACGGTCCCGCCGTTTTAGATAAGAATAACGAGGTCTATGCCGAAGCGGGCACGCAGATCAGGGTGACCCCCAAGCTGCCCGAACATAAGACTTTCGAATACTGGACGATTAAGAAGGGGACCGATGCTCCCTATAAAGACTCCAAGGCCGAGCAAAAGTTCCTCATGGGCACTGAGACCATTTCCCTGGTCGCAACTTTCAAGGAGATCAAGCCGGTGCCCCTAGTCCTCGATCCCAGTTCCGGAAAGATTCAAGGGAAGTCGGGCCTCGTGGAGTATGAAGTCTATCCCGGCGACACCCTGACCCTCCCGAAGGTGGAGCGCCCTGGTTATAGCTTTGCCTATTGGCATAGTAAGAAAGGCAAGGAATATAAGATCGGCGACGTTTTCGACATTGGCGACAAATATTCCATCCACGGTCCCGACGTACTCACGGCTTTCTGGGAGAATAAGAAGCCTGGCCAGCCCCCGGCACCTCAGCCGGTGCCGGAGTCGAAGAAGGTCCCGTCGTGGGCCTTGGGGCCCCGGGTAGCAAGGCAGGTTGAGGTCCGGCCTACGGTTTTAGGGCATCGCACTCCCTCGCCCGGGGCCACCATGCCCCTCCGGCCCGAGCAAATTGTGCCTCAAAAGCCCAGTCCTCAAGGACCTCCAGCGGTGAGACCTAATTCCCAGGCCCATGTCGTGCCCAATTTCCATCCGCAAGTGAATCCAAGTCGCCCCTCGATCCCGGCTACTGGTGAGGGCTCTTACAGGGGGCCCGTGGTTATTAGCCTAGGATTGGCCCTGGCTCTCATCCTGCTGGCTTGGAAAATTTGTAAGAACACCCCGTAGTCCACTATTCTTTCCCCCCGGATCCCCGGGGGTTTTTTATACCTGGACAAGCAACTAGGCGCAGAGGCAATATGTTATCTTGCCGCAATTGGAATCCTATCCCAGATCGCTTAAAATGCCTTGAAATTGCTTCTATTATTTTAGATCGTCTTATTGGTCCTTCGTGTTTTGTAATTCCCTAGGAAAAAAACCCATAATCCATTACACTAAGGAGTGAAAACATGGGGCCACTCCTGGTCGAGATGCAAAAAATAAGTCGCTCTAGCGGGTTACCCCATAAAAATTTCATGCCTGTTCCCCTTAGCAGGGCTCAGACCAAGAAAGAATAGGAAACCATGGCAAATAAAAAGAAACTAACGAAGGCCCAAGAAGAGCTTGAGGCTCAGATAGAGGCCGCCTTTGTCAACCAGGATATGGAGATCCATCCAGTTGACCTCAATATTGAGATGAGAAAGTCCTTTATGGACTATTCGATGAGCGTCATCACCGACCGGGCCTTGCCCGACGTCCGGGATGGGCTCAAACCAGTCCATCGCAGGATTATTTATTCCATGTTCGACCAAGGCTTCTTGCCGGACAAGCCGTACCGAAAGTGTGCGACCACAGTTGGAGACGTTCTGGGTCGCTTCCACCCCCACGGAGATGCTGCAGTTTACGATGCTTTGGTGCGTTTAGCACAAAATTTCTCCATGCGCTATCCCCTAGTCGACGGACACGGGAACTTTGGATCGAGAGACGGGGATGCCGCAGCTGCCTACCGGTATACAGAGGCACGTTTACAGAATATTTCCCTTGAATTACTACGGGACATTAAGAAAAATACGGTTGACTTTCAACCAAACTTTGACGAACACGTCATGGAGCCCAACGTCCTCCCTGCCTCCTACCCCAACCTCCTGGTAAACGGGTCGAGCGGAATCGCCGTCGGGATGACGACCTACATTCCCCCACACAATTTGGGGGAGACGATTGATGCAGCGGTAGCTCTCCTCCACAATCCTGAGATCTCCCTCACCGAATTGATGACCCATATTCAAGGCCCCGATTTCCCGACTTATGGGATAATTATGGGGAAAAAGGGGATCTACGACACCTATCGGACGGGACGGGGAACCATTGTCGTCCGGGCCCACTGCGAAATCAAGGAACAAGAACGAGGCAAGATGATTATTCTTGTCAGCGACCTCCCCTACCAGATCAATAAGGCGGAACTCATTGCCAACCTGGCCCAGCAGGTCAAAGACAAGCGGATTGAGGGAATTTCAAACGTCCGGGATGAATCGGACCGAAACCAGGACATCCGCATCGTCATTGAGCTCAAGAAAGAGGCCACGCCAGCCGTAGTCCTCAACCAACTCTACAAATACACGGCCCTGCAAACCAATATTCATGCCATCATGCTGGCCCTTGTCCCCGAAAAGGAGGGGGATGAGGTACGTTTTGTGCCTCGTCTCTTGTCCCTGAAGCAGATGCTGGCCCATTATCTACGCCACGCCGAGGAAGTTTTGAGTCGCCGTACCCAGTTTGACTTGGATAAGGCAGAGGCCCGCCTCCATATCTTGGAGGGTTTGCAAAAGGCCATTGATAAAATTGACCTGGTTATCGATCTGATTCGCCATTCAGAGACCGAGGCCCTAGCGAAACAGCGGCTCCAAGAGCAGATTGGCCTGACCGAGATCCAAGCCCAGAGTGTCGTTGATATGCGATTGGGCCGCCTTTCTGGACTTGAGCGTCAGAAGATCCTTGAGGAGCGGGCGGCCGTGGAAGCCTCGATTGTAGAATTTACGGCGATTTTGACCGACAAAGACCGGATGGTGGAGACCCTTACCGCAGAGATGCTCCAGGTCAAGGAAAAGTACCAGGATGAGCGGAGAACCGTCCTAGGTCCGAGTTTTGAGGAAGTAGAGGATGAGTCTCTCATTGAGAATGAGCCCATTGTCATCACCTTATCCAAAGAGGGCTATATCAAGCGGATGCAGCTCAGCGATTACCAGATCCAGCACCGGGGTGGCCGGGGCATTGAGGCCATGAAGACCCGGGAAGCCGATATCGTCGACAATGTCTATACGGCCATGTCCCACGATACCATCCTCTTCTTTAGCGATGCGGGGAAGGTCTATCTGCTCAAAGCTTACCAGCTTCCCCAGAGCAGCCGCCAAGCCAAGGGAACGGCCCTAATCAACCTCTTGAGTCTAGAAACGGATGAAAAGATCACTGGCCTCATTCCCTTGAGCAACTTGGAGGAGGAACACGTTGACCTGGCCATGATCACCGAGCAAGGTCGGATGAAACGGACATCTTTGCGAGAATTCATGAATATTCGCAAGAGTGGGCTGATTGCCCTCCGCCTCAAGCCGGGCGACCGTTTAATCGCCATCCGCAAGTGCAGGGATGACGACGAAGTTGTGGTGGTCACCCACCGGGGCCAGGGGATCCGCTTTGGGGCCTCTGATACCATGCAAGTGGGGAGAAATGCAGCCGGTATCCGGGCCATTCGCTTGGCTCCGGATGATTTTGTTATTGGTATGGTGACCGTACCAGCCGCCAAGGGCGACCCTGAGGAGATGGAGGAGGACCAGGCTCCCTGCCTTGTGACCATCACGGAACATGGCTACGGGAAGCGTACCCCCATCCATGACTTTAACCTTCAGAAGAGAGGGGGCAAGGGAAGCTTGATCCACCGCTTGAGTGAGCGCACAGGGAACATTGTTTGCGCTAATCTGGTGGATAGTAGCAATCGTATCATTTTGATCAGCGAGACCGGGAATATTATCGCCATTGAAGCCGAGGAAGTCCCGATTTTGGGTCGGGTCACCATGGGCGTCAAGATTATGAAAAATCGGGATGCCACCGTCGTGGAAATGTGCGTCCTGCCAAGTGAAGCCGAACTTGACGCTATCCGTGAAAAAGCGGCTGAACAGGCCCTTGCTGTCGCCAAAGGTGAAAGCAGCGAGCCTGGCCAGGTTGACGAGCCTGCTGACAACGAGCCCTATCAAGACCTGTCCTTAGTGGATGAATTTGACGATGACCTGCCAGCCGATATGGACGATGACTTGGGTGACGATGACATTGACCTAGGCGACGACGAAGACGACCTGGGCGACTAGAAAGGAAATACTCCGTGTTAAATTTTGATTTTTGTTTGTCGACAGACTTTGTTTTTGGGAAGGGGGCCGAGGACCAGGTGGTCCCCATGCTCCAGAAATTCGGGGCTCACAAGGTCCTGGTCCATTATGGCCAGGGCTCGGTGGTTCGATCCGGGCTCTTGCCCAAGGTCCTTGACCACATGACGAAGGCAAATATTCCCTACGTCGAACTTGGCGGCGTCCAACCCAACCCAGTTGACACGATGGTTTATCAGGGGATTGAACTTGCCAGGAAAGAGGAAGTTGACTTTATCCTTGCTGTCGGCGGGGGCTCAGCAATTGACTCGGCTAAGGCCATTGCCGTGGGGGTTCCCTACGATGGTGATTTCTGGGAGCTCTTCCAGACTGGCAAAAGGGTCGAAAAAGCCCTACCCCTTGCGACCATTTTGACTTTGCCAGCCACGGGTTCCGAGGCCTCCCCCAATACAGTCATTACTAAGGAGGAGGGAAAGTGGAAAATGGGCTATGGGTCTCAACTTCTCCGCCCCAAATTTTCCCTCATGAATCCCGAACTTACCTTTTCTTTACCGCCTTTCCAGACGGCCTGTGGGATTTCTGATATGTGTGCCCATATCTTGGAGCGCTACCTGTCGCCGACACCGGATGTAGGCCTGACTGACCGCCTCTGTGAGGCCACTCTCCAAGCCATCATCGCCTATGCTCCCCGGGTCATGACCCAGCCGGAGGACTATGAGGCCCGGGCCAATATCATGTGGGCGGGGACCATGGCCCACTGCAATCTTTTGGGCTTGGACCGCCTCCAGGACTGGTCCAGCCATGCCATCGAGCATGAATTATCGGCCCGCTATGATGTAGCCCACGGGGCCGGCCTAGCCGTTGTCTTCCCCGCTTTTATGCGTTTTACCATGCCCCAGCATCTCATGCGCTTTGCCCAGTTAGGGAATCGAGTCTTTGGCATAGAGATGGATTTTGAGCATCCCGAAGTGACTGCCACCAAGGCCATTGATGCTTATGAGGCCTTTATGGCCAGCCTCGACCTACCCACAGACCTAGTTAGCCTGGGGGCCAAGGTCGAAGACATCCCTGCCATGGCCGAGCACGTAGTAATCAAGGGAAAAGAACGGCTGGGCAACTTCCAATCCCTCAGCCGTGAGGACATTCGCAAAGTCTACGAACTCATGGTCAAAGACTAGCTTGATGATTGATTATTGTCAGACAGGGGAGAGACCTGGCGCAAAAAAAGAGTGCGAGCCATTTTGTGGTCCACACTCTTTTTGTTATTCGCTATTGATAATCCGTTTATCCGTATTTTCTCGTATGTTAGGGGATTGACTAGAAAGCATTAACCTACAATAGCTTTATAGCGTTTAGACCTGTTGAGGCTTAGGATTTTTTCGCCATCTTGCCAGTGAGCTGGACGCCTCTCTTCTTGGGGAGATTATTCCAAATCTCGTCAGCCACGGGAGCCCAAGCTTTAGCGGTGGGTACGCAACGGTCGCAGAAATCTTTGGGATCTTCTGGGCTCTGCAAGTCAGTAGACTCGGCACCCGTTTTTCTGACGATCTGGGTGAGACGACCAGGATTATCAAGCATGGGGCAAGGACGCAACATATTCTTGTTGAAGGGTTGGTTCTGACGATAAGCCATAAAGAGGGGGGATTGATAGGCTTCCAACAGGGTCTTTTCCTTGATATTAGAATCTGAATAGTGGACAAAGGCGCAAGGTTCGACATCTCCGTTGGGGTTAATATGGCAATAGCCACGACCACCAGCAATACAACCGCCTACTGCGTCACCATCATTCCAAAAGTCCATGGTAAAGAGAGGTTTCGTTTTGCGGAATTTATGAATCTGCTCATACATGAATTTCCGCTGCTCAGCAGTCGCCATCAGTTCAGGCACCGCATCTGCCCCAATGGGCATGTAGGTAAAGAACCAAGCAAACTTAGCGCCCATGTCGATCATGGCATCAAAATACTCCTCGCTGCCAATGACTTCCACGTTTTTGCTGGTATAGCAGCAAGAAATACCAAACATCAGTTTGTGGGCCTTTAAGATCTTCATCGCCTCAATGACCTTGCTGTAGGTACCTTCGCCACGGCGAAAGTCGGTGGCTTCCTCAAAGCCTTCAATACTGATGGCTGGCACGAAGTTCTTAACTCTTAGCATTTCCTTGGCTAGATCTTCATCAATCAGGGTGCCATTGGTAAAGGCTAAGAAGGCGCAATCGTTGTGTTTCTCACACAGACGGATCAGATCTTCCTTGCGGACCAAGGGTTCGCCGCCGGAGTAGATATAGGCGTAGGTTCCCATATCTTTGCCTTGTTGGATAATATCGTCCAATTGCTCATAGCTTAGGTTGAGCTTATTGCCGTATTCAGCAGCCCAGCAGCCGGTGCAGTGGAGGTTGCAGGCAGATGTGGGGTCGAGCAAAATCGCCCAAGGTACGTTGCACTGGTATTTTTCTTGGACTTTGACGGTAGCTGGGGTGCCGATGAGGGTTCCGTTGATGATGATGGTCTCCACTAATTTTTTTCTCTGGCCATCATCGATATCAGTCCATAAGCTCTTGACTAACTGAGACCAGTTATTATTTGGGTCTGCTAGGGCGGCACGTATTCCCTCTGCTTGTGCCGTGATCGCTTGATTATTCTTATCATACTTCTCTAACATATCAATTAGCTTGGGAATATTCGTTTCAGGATCTTTATCCAGGTAGGTATAAACTTGTTTTAAGGCAAACCCTTTAATTACTTCTGAAGCATTCATCTCAATGGTTCCTTTCTTTCAATACAAGATCGCAAAAAAGCTTGCGGCTTCCATTTCTTACGTAATTTTTATGATATCGGACATTGGAAATGAAAACCATAGTAAAGAAATGAAATGTATTCCAATTGGGATAGATTACGGAAATTGCTCATATTTGCGTAAAGTTAGGAAATTGAGCAAAGAAGACCGCCCGGGCTGGTGAATGGGGATCAACATCCCCACTCGGGGATTACACCTCTACCCGGGAATTATGCCTCTACTCAGAGATTTGAACAGCGCTAGCAAGAAAGGTGTCAAAGAGCAGGGCCAACTGGTCAACGCTTTCGTCAATGTCGTTTTTCATGCGACCCCAAAAAAACTGCATAACAAAGCCGATGTAGGCATAGCGACAAAATGAAGCAATACTATTAAGGCGTTCTTCCGACAAGTCGTGCCCTTCAGCGGCTTGTAGAACCAATTTCATAAAGACATCATCCGTCAAGGAAAAGACATAGCGCTCCAATCGATCTCGCGATAGCCCATCAAAGACATGGTAGACCGTTTTCGAGTTTGCTTGACACATACACAGCATTTTTTTTGTGGCACTTTTCCATTCAATCGGGGAGCCACTTGGTAGCACGATCTCGACTTGCTCTTGAAACCAGGTATCCAGCAGGTGATAAATATCTTGGTAATGGTAGTAGAAGGTATTGGGACTGATTTCGGCCCGACGGACAAGTGCCGATACGGTAATTTTATCAAACGGCATCTCTGCTAGCATCTTCTGAAATGTGCTCATGATTAGTTTTTCGGTAAATAAAGCCATGCAATCTCTTTCTTTCGGTGCTCCTTAAGTGCTGTCTTTAGGTGTTATTTTTAAGCGCTTGCGTTTTCTATAGGCACTATCTTTAAACGTTCCCTTTGTTCCCTTTTCCTTTAAAGGGACGTTATTTTTTGTATTGTATCTAAAATGCCCATCCGTTACAAGAAAGAAAGCCCATACCTAAGCCCGCCCGTTCCAAGCAAGAAAGTCCATGCCCTATAAGAAAGTTCGATCAAAAAAAAGGCCGGATAAGAAAGAGAGAGAGCAGGGCGGGAGTATTTGTCGAAAATTGTTATAGTCCTGTAAGGAAATTGTAGAAGGCTTTTCATTTTTTGTCGAAGTTTTTGTGTTTAAAGTCTGCTTGATGTAGTATCATTAACACAAGACGTCCTGACGCCTCGGCGCATGTACGAGGGGATCAGGAAAAACGCATTGCGTATCATAGGGAAGGAAGTGCTATGAAATTTATGAATCTTTCAAACCATCAAGTCTCGAATAAGTCTTTTGCTGCGTCTCAAGAAGGCCCAGGGCGTGGCGTTTGGGCGGTTCTTCGGGCAGCGGAGTCTGCTGAAGCTGCTGGATCGGGCGAAGAAAAAAAAGGCGAACTGCCAAGCAGAGAAGAAGTCGATCAGGCCCTGACTTGGGACTTATCGTCGGTCTTTGCAGATCGGAAAGAATTTGAGGCGGCTCGGGAGAAAATGAAGGCCCTGGGTGAGAAGGCGGCTTCCTATAAAGGACGACTGAAGGAGAGCGCTAAGACGCTTTTAGAGGTCGCCATGCTCATGGATGAGTTTGAAGATTGGGCGAGCAAGGTTGCTGTGTACACCGGGCTGAAGCACGATGAAGATACGGCGAATCAGGAAAATCTGGCCAACCAGGTCCAAGTTTCGCAGATCCTGGTCCAGATGATGGCGGCTTTGGCCTACTTCCCGGTAGAGCTGAGCCAGATTCCCCAGGAGACCTTGGATGCCTTTATGAAAGAAGAACCAGGCCTCGAAGCCTACCGTCACGCCTTTGATGAGATCTTGCGTAAGAAGGAGCACCTTCTGGACCAGGCCACCGAAGAGCGCCTTACCAAGGCCGCCGAGATCTTTGGCGGAGGCGAGGCAGTCTTTTCGACCTTGAATGACTCCGATCTCATTTTCCCGACCATTAAGGATGAGGATGGGGCAGAGGTGGAACTTAGCCACGGTCGTTTTGGTCAGTTTATCCAATCCAAGGATCGGAGGGTCCGGGAAGACGCTTTCAAAGCCTACTATAAGATCTATGACCAGTTTAAAAATACGACGGCCAAGACCCTGAGTCTTCAAGTAAAGACTGACAACTACATGGCAGATATCCATGGTTTTAACAATGCTCGGGAAGCGGCCCTCTTTGCAGATAATATTCCCGTCTCCGTCTATACCAAACTCCTGGATGCCGTTCATGATAATTTGGACTTGCTGCACCGCTATGCGGCTCTGCGTAAAAAGCTTCTCAAAGTCGATGAGCTCCACTCTTATGACCTATATGTGCCGGTTGTGGAGGATTTTGAACCCAAGACTTACAGCATCGAGGAAGCCCAGGAGATCATCTTGGAGGCCACAAAACCCCTCGGAGCAGACTACAGTGAAGTCTTGAAGACGGCCTTCTCCGAGCGTTGGATTGACTATGTAGAAAATAAGGGCAAACGCTCTGGGGCCTATTCCGGTGGGGCTTATTCCACCAAACCCTTCATCCTTTTGACTTGGAAGGGGACTTTGGATAATTTGTATACCATGATTCATGAGTTAGGCCACAGCTGCCATTCCTATTACAGCCGGGTCAACCAAACGATCACCTACGCTGATTATCCCATCTTTTTGGCTGAAATTGCCTCAACAACAAACGAGAATCTATTAACCTACTATCTCCTTGACACTGTGACCGATCCCAAGGTCCGTCAGCACATATTGATGAACTATCTCGATGGCTTCAAAGGCACCGTCTTCCGCCAGTCGCAATTTGCAGAGTTTGAGTATTTGATTCATAAGGCAGATCAAGACGGCCAGGCCCTAACGGCGGAGTGGATGAGTCAGGCGTACGCAGAGCTGAACCAGAAATTCTATGGGCCAGCTTTGACCAAGGATCCTGAGATTGCCTTGGAATGGTCTCGGATTCCTCACTTCTACTACAATTTCTATGTCTTCCAGTATGCAACAGGCTTTTCGGCGGCTACGGCGTTTGCTAAGGCCATCCATGAGGAGGGAGCGACGGCTGCTGAGCGCTATAAGGGGATGCTGAAGTCGGGCTCTTCCGACTACCCGATTCCCACCCTCCAGAAAGCGGGCGTAGACATGACGACCAAGAAACCCGTGGCAGATGCCATGTCGGCCTTTGCTGCCCGTTTGGATGAACTAGAGGCTTTACTAGGCTAAAGAGGCGCTTGGGGCTGGCCGTGATGGGCTCGAAGCGATGGGCCTCATGGCCTACTGTGACAGTGAGAAATGGAAATGGTGAATAACATGGCAGATGATTCGAGAAATGATCATACTCGAAGGGGACCCTATCGGGATTCGGGATATCAGGATAAGTACCGGGATCAGCCTGGTCCAGGACCCGATCCCTATAAGGACTCTTCCTATGATGATAGGGCCTATGATCAAGGGCCTTACGATGATACATCCTACAAGACAGGGGCCTACGATGCCTCTAGGACTGGAGATGCCTATCGGGGGGCTCGCTATCGAGATGAAGATTACGACAAAGAGTCCTATCGGGGAGATGGCTACGATGATGCCACCTATACCGGAGACCCCTATGACAACCGGTCCTACGACCGAGATCCCTATAATAGGGACCCCTATGATGAAGATGGCTATGACGATTCATACTCGGATGACCTCCATTCGGAGGGCTCGGTTGTGGGAGAGCCTTTCTACGACAATGGTCAACTTTCTTCCTTCGAAAAGCTTCAGATTGAAGCCAAAATCAAGGAGAAAAAACGTCTAACCATCATCGTGGCGGCTGTGGTTGGTGTCCTAGTTATCAGTCTTTTTGTCCTTGTCTACTTCCTTGGTAAGAGCAACCGCAATAATCGGCAAAGCGAGATGATTCGCCGAACCATCGACCTGGGTCGGCCCTCACAAGATGACCGCTACCGGGAAGAAAGGCGGAGGCGCCGGGAAGAAGAGGAAGCCGAAACGACGGATGACCAGCTCGAAGTCGTCACCCGGAAGAAGCGTCAGAAGGGCGATGAGACTGAAAAAACGGACGACGAAAACGATGAAAAAGAGTCCAAGACCGAAGAGGAAAAGAGCACGGAAACGACCGAAGAGACCCTCGATCCCAACTACAGTCGCTACGTTGATCCCGGACAAATGATCGGCGATCCCCAATCTGTTCCGGAGATGAAGACTGACTCTTCTGGCTACATCATTACCCATAACACTGGCTATACGGTGAAAGTCAAGAATAATGGGGATATTAATGAAATTCCTTGGAAGTCTCAGAAAAACTCTGATACAGCGTCCGACGATCCAGATGATTCCAAGAAGCCTCCTGCACAAAAGGAGGGGGAGGTTCGCTTCCCGAAAGCACCGCCGACCTCGGTGGCCTTCCCCTTGGAAAATTCTGGCACCCAGATTTTTGTGGATGACAAAGACCTCATCTATCCCTTTACCGGGTCTGATGGGATCCAGGCCCAGGCCGTACTGACCGTGCCAGAAGGGGTTCGTTATGCCCTCCGTTCACCTTCAGGTCGCTATATCGCCTACCTCGATAAGATGAATAATCTTTATACCATTGACACCCAAGTAGGAAATAATCCCACGCCCGTCGCCACCAAGTTGGATTCCATTGCTTCGAATGCCATCGATGATGCTGGTTTTGACTATGTGACGGAGAAGATTTTATATCACTATGCCTATGATTCTTTGGATCCGAGTACGGTAGTGACTCAATTGGCCACGGGGGTCCTCCAGGCCCTCCGGAGTCGTCACGGCTTTGATCGCCTGGTTCTCCAGGAGGATGCAGAGAAGGATAAGCTTGTGGTCATGATTCAAGATGGGTCGACTGGCAATGTGGTAGGCACTTTTGAGCCCCAGGCCAAGGCGGACTATGTCCACCTGATGGGGATCAGTAAATACGGCACCTACGCTTATTGGCTGGATGGGGATGAGATCCAAGTTGTCCTCCCCCACCTTAACGATGCCTATCGGATCCGGGTCCCCAAGGGGGATAAAGGCTCCGGTATCAACATCGTCCCTTCTGATGACGGAAATTCTGTCATTCTCTGGCGGGAAGGCGGGGATGAAATCCTAGCCCTCGACGAGACGGGTTCCTTCCAATACATCAATGTCCGGGTTCCTCTGACCGAAGGAGCGAAGTTTATCAGTCCAAGCTATAGCAAGGACAATGTCTTCCGCCCCCTCTACATCATTAATCCTGACATCGACCCCGACTATGCGGCCGATCTCCTATGGATCAATGATGTCTTCCACAGGGAGAAAGACTTCAAGTTCGGCGATGCAAAATATCCTAATGAGAATTTTACAGCAAATACTCTCGCCCACGCTTATCCTCCTGCCGGGGTGGTCCGGATCAGTCAAGATCTCGTCTCTGCCCAAGTTTCCGGGAATGCCCTCTTCTTTGAAGATGTAGATGCCGAAGGAGACAGTGTGCTTAAGGTCCGTGAAGTAAGCCCTTCCCATACGAAAGAAGACCGGGAGTATAACCGTTTGACTACCCAAGCCGTGGCTGTCAATCCAAAGACTTGGCAAGTCAACTATGACGGGACTATTTGCTACTATATTGCCCAGGGAGATCTCTATCAGGTTGTCTCTTCTGGAGATAGTGTCAAACCGACCAAGGTCATGGACAATGTCAAAGACTTTGTCATGGATCATACAGGCAATCTTTTGATGGTGCTCGACAGCGAGGATAACCTGAAGGCTTTCTATGCCAAGGGCCTCTACGGGAATGCCAGCGAACCTGCTATCTTCCAGATCAATCCAGAGAAGACCCGAGTGAGCAGGGATATTCTTGAAAAGAACCTTTGCCGGACTTCATCAGGGAAATCCTATATCAACAATACGGCCTTCCTCTGGCAAACAACCGACAACAAGGACGAGGACGGTTGGAAGATCTTTAATAGCAAAGATACCGATGCTTTCACGAAACCGGAAACTCCGGCGGAGTAAGGTACTATCCACATAGAATTCACCATAACCAATGCAAGAAAGCCAGGGACATAGTCTCTGGCTTTTTTATTTACATTCGTTGGATGGGATTCTAGCTTAGCAGCTTAAACAAGTACCTGAAGGTACTTTTATGCATAGTGTTAAGTTTTGGCTAGATGAAGTAATACGTGAGTAAAGCTAATCTAGAGTAATATTTATCTAGAGTAATATTTATCTAGATTAATTTTTATCTAGGATGCTCTTGCCTAGATAGATCTAAGGACTAGTTGTTGACTTAGGTTAGAGATAGGGCAGGCCAGGAGGAAAAAAGTATTTGCCATCATGGTTCGAGAAAAATTTTTTTAAATTAAAAAAATATTGGAAATGCGAAAAAGGAAAAGATACTGGTATATGAGGCTTTTAAAAAGAAGAATGGTATGAAATCCCCGGCATAGTAGCAAGAAAGTGAAAAAAATTTTAGTGAAATCCTTGCCAAGTGCCAGACGGTTTGCTAGGATGTTTAAGC
>CAKZWV010000030.1 GCA_937922005.1 uncultured Clostridia bacterium
TCAGATTAGGGTCGTTGCTCTAGATGTGGGTCATCTCAGTGCTCAGGGATCTCAGACCCTCACTCCCTTTTTGGTAAAGCACTAGGGCCACCATGCTCAGGCTCTGGGCAAAATAATGGTAGAGGATCAAAAGAAAGGCTATAAAAAGATAGAGTCCTCCAACTGGGGCCGACTTCCCGAGGCCTCGGCCCCCTAAGGGTGCCGCTTTTTCGGTGTCTGAGCCCTCAAAAGTTGACTTCTCTGGCCTTGGACTAGGGGTGACGGGCCGGTCAGCCCCCCCCTGTTGAGAGTCCGGACTCCCGTACGTTTCCTGGTTCAAAGTCATATTTCCTACCTTCCTAAGCCTGCTCCAGGCTGACGCAAGGTCATGGCGACCTCATATTTGTCCACCATGGAGACCGGCATATAGGATTCTTTAGCCTGGCGCAGATTTTCCAGCCCCAGGTCTTCCTCCCGGTTCACCAAATCGACCGTGGGAAATTCTTCCTGTTGGACGACCTGGTTGACCACCGCATAGAGACCAGGAAAACGCTCATGATCAGCCTTTTCAAAGTGCATGATGGCATAGTCGGGACGAACTTCACTTCCGATGCTAAAGGCAATCATCTCGTCCCCCCAAAAGAGGGCCCCGCCCCGGATATCCGGGAGCTTGTCCCAAGCCGCAAAGATGCGTTGAATGGGCCAATAATCGCTCTCTTGGACATTCCAGAGGTCCCGACGTTTTTCCTTGGCCCACCTTGCCACCAGGGCTAAAGCTTCTGGGGCATCGTCGGCTGTCAAAGACCGGTAGGTTGTATCAGGGTAAGTCCGCCAAAACTGATTATTGGCATTTCGCTTGGCCCGGTATTTTTTGCCCCCCAGGGTCCGCAATTTCTCCGCATTATAAACATAATCAGAGAAGTCCCGACTCATGGAAGCCTCGTAAGTCATGGTCTTCCAGCCTTCAAAGAGGGGGAGGAACTTTTCATCTACTGAACTGACTCGGATACTTTGGGGGCCCAGATTATTCTCTGGCAAAGGAGCTAACAGGGGAAAAAGGGTCTCCACAATTTTTTCTAATTTGGCCGCCGTAAGCTGCCCCATGGGAAGGTCTAAGTGGGCTGGCATCCCCTCTAGCCCCAGGGAAACAAAACACAGGCAGTCTTCTAAAACAGTATAGAGATAGTGGGTTGTGCAGTCCCAGGCCAACCGACAAGCCAGAGAAGCCGTACAAGAATCGCTTTGCAAGGCACCATAGTAAGCACCGTATTGGGGGGCTAGGTCTGCGGTAAGGGGACGAAAAGAAATTCCCCGCCAAATCATTGGCTTTACATCTAAGGGAGGCGGGGCTAGGCCCAGGTCCCTATCTTGGGGATAAGTTGGCGGATACATCCGGTCAGTTTCTTTACAGGTACAACGGGAACAAGGTTGATTTATATCTTTCATAATCCTTCCTATTCTGAAAGAGGCTCTTGCTGGTCGCCCCGGATCCAGGGGTGGTCTTTCTGGAGCCAAAAATCCTCTTGGTAACGACGGAAAAACTCCTTAAAGACCACCTCATATTCTTCCCGATTCCGGATCGAACTATAGTAGGTGTCTCCATTTTCTTCTTCATATTTATGCATAATTAAGATCTCATTTTTTGAATGAGCCTTGAACGGGACGTAGCTATACATCACCGCATAGGTCTTTCCATGGTAGGAAAAGGTATCAATGGGCGATACATAATACTCCAGCCCACTGCGTTCATCTTGCAGGATGGCCAGGATTTCCCCGGAACTGAGGTCATCCGAACTGGGAATCTGTGGCATGGCTTGCCTCCTTTTCCAAAGGCTAGGAGTCCTCTTCCAGGATCAGCCTAGAAGAAGCCCCCTTGGCATAAAGAAAATCTTCCAGCATCAGTTGGGCCGCCATCTGGTCGACCAGGCCCTGTTTCTTTTTGGCCTTAGTACCCAGATCCCGCATCTTTTCATAGGCCCGGACAGTCGTATAAGCCTCATCAAAATAGAGGACCGGGCAAGAAGGGGACAAATAATCCCCGAGCTGGAATATTTGTTGTAAAACGGGACTGATCCTAGGCGAGGCTCGCAAAGCATGCAGGGACTGGACCCGCTGATCGGGCGACCGGTAGGGAAGGCCCAAAACCACGCATTCCACCCCATGTTGAGCTACAAGGGCCAAGCTATACTCACCCACCCGCTTTAGACCCAGGGTCTCTCTCACCCGGCCATCCTTGGTCTTTTTATGGCGGTTCAGAGTCTCCAAGGGCCGGGCCAGGAGGCCTTGGTCGTCGGAGAGAGCATAGCCAACCCTACTGAGCCCATAATCGATGCCTAGGTATCGCACCTGTTTACTCCCATTTTGCTTCCATTTTACTGGGTTCTCTAGTTGCGGTAGTCTTGGCTGTTATTCGAACCATAATCTTCCGGTGCCGAGACCCGGCCCCCTGGGCGGCTGCTTGGCCGACCAGGCTCAGACAAGGTTTCAATATATTGGCGCAGGATGACCTCTAAAAGTTCATCGCGCTCCATGTGACGAATAATAGCCCGGGCGTTATTGTGGTTGGTGATATAGGTGGGATCCCCCGAGATGAAGTAGCCGACCAATTGATTGATGGGATTGTACCCATTTTCATTGAGGGCTTGCATCACAGATGTTAGGATCCGCCTAGTTTCTTGTTCCTTATCTTTTCCAAAGGAAAATCTCGTCGTCTCGCTACTCATGTTGATCTCCTCCTATTTTATGGGCGGCCGACTTGGGGCGGCCTATACCGGCATTGCCGGGGTATCTCCCCCCTCCCGGTCCCGGTTCACTTGATACTCTGGGTTGAGGGTATAGTAGTCATCCCGGGCCTTGTCGAAATGCCCGTATTCATCCACTAGGGTCCGGTTGCTGGTCACAGGAACAGCCGTAATATTTCGGTACTGCTCCAAACCTGTCCCGGCAGGGATAAGTTTTCCTATGATGACGTTCTCTTTGAGGCCCTTCAGGGGGTCCACCTTGCCTTTAACTGCCGCATCGGTCAGAACCTTGGTCTGTTCCTGGAAGGAGGCAGCTGATAAGAAGGAGTCGGTAGACAAAGAGGCCTTGGTAATCCCAAGGAGGATCCGGTGGAAGCTGATGGGATGGCCATTTTTCGCCTCAATCTCCTTATTAAGCGCCCGGACGTTGAAGAGGTCTTGGATGGTTCCAATCCCCATGGTGCTATCGCCCGGATCTTCGATAATGACCTTGCGGAGCATTTGTCGGATGATAATTTCGATATGTTTATCGTTGATATCAACGCCGTTGGACTTATAGACCTTTAAGACCTCGGCCAAGATGTATTCCTCTACGCCTGAAGGCCCATTGATATCCATGATATCGTGGGGGTTGACACTGCCTTCCGTGATCTTTTGGCCAAGGTTAAGCTTTTGACCATCCTTGACAATCAGGTGCATGGTGCTAGGAATCTCGTATTCCTCTGACTCACCCTCTTCGTTGGTAACCGTAACCTTGGACCCCTTCCGTCCGTTGTCCTCAATATGGACTACACCGGCAACACTGGAAATAAAGGCGATACCCTTTGGCTTTCTAGCCTCAAACAACTCTTCAACCCGGGGAAGACCGGCGGTAATATCTTCACCGGCAATACCACCCTGGTGGAAGTTTCTCATGGTTAACTGGGTACCAGGCTCTCCGATGGACTGGGCGGCGATAATGCCGACCGCCTCACCTACCACCGTAGGCTTGCCAGTAGCCAAGTTCATCCCGTAGCATTTGGCGCAGACCCCGGTCGAAGACTCGCAGGTGAGGTTGGACCGGATGGGCACCGAGGTGATCCCACAGGCCTCAATAGCCTTAGCATGGGCGGCAGTGATCATTTCATTCTTAAAGATGATCAACTGATTATTTTGGGGATTACGGATCTCTTTAGCAGCGTAACGGCCTGTAATCCGGTCAGACAAGGACTCCAAGAGCCGGTTGTTGTCGAAGATGGCCGTGACTTCCATGCATTGCTCAGTCCCGCAGTCATCCTCATGGATGATCACGTCTTGAGAAATGTCCACCAGACGTCGAGTCAAATATCCTGAGTCAGCTGTCTTCAAAGCTGTATCAGACAGGGTCTTTCTGGTTCCGTGCGAGGAAATAAAGAACTCCAAAACGTTCATACCCTCACGCAGGTTGGACTTGATAGGAATCTCCAGAACTTTTCCGGAGGTATCGATCATGTTACCCCGCATTCCAGCCAGCTGCTTAATCTGGTTGATGTTACCACGGGCTCCAGAGACACTCATCATCTTGACAGGGTTGGTATCTCCCAGATTTTCTTTCAAATCTTCCGTAACCTTATTGGTCGTCTCATCCCAGACCCGGACAACGTTCCGATAGCGTTCTTCATCACTGGAAACTCCACGGGCATAGTCCATATTGATGGCATCGACGGTTCTTTGCGCCTCATCAAGCATGGCCTGCTTGTTCGAATGGACGGCCAAGTCGTTGATACCGATGGACAAACCACTCTTGGTGCAATAGGCAAAACCCATGTTTTTAATAGCATCAAGAAGATGGCTGGTCGTAGCCAGACCATGGGTCTGGATGGCTTTTCCGATGATGTCTCTTAGCTGCTTTTTACCGACCGTAAAGTCGACCTCTAGGTCCAACTTATGAGCCTCGTCCCGACGATCGACAAAGCCAAGATCCTGGGGGATGATCGTATTAAAGATGAATCTCCCCAAGGTGCTTTCTACGACCTTGCGGACCCGGTCCTTGCCCTCTTCTTGAACTTCCCTAAAGATCTTAATTTTGGCATGGAGGCTAACGTGGCCCCACTGATAGGCCAGCATAGCCTCGTCAAAGCTCGAATAGGCCTTTCCTTCGCCAAGGACCCCTGGCTCTTCCATGGTAAGGTAATAGAGACCCAAGACCATGTCTTGGCCAGGAACCGTAATCGGTTTCCCATCTTGGGGTTTTAAGAGGTTATTCGACCCCAGCATGAGGAACCTGGCTTCTGCCTGGGCCTCATGGGACAGGGGGAGGTGGACGGCCATCTGGTCTCCGTCAAAGTCTGCGTTGTAAGGCGAACAATAGAGGGGGTGGAGCTTGATAGCATGCCCTTCTACCAGGACCGGTTCAAAGGCCTGAATACCAAGGCGGTGCAAGGTAGGGGCCCGGTTCAGCAAGACAGCCTTTCCCTTAATGACCTTAGCCAAGGAGTCCCAAACAAAGGGCTCCGCCTTTTCCACGACCCGCTTTGCTGTCTTAATGTTATTGGCCAGGCCGCTCTCCACAATCTCATGCATGACAAAGGGTTTGAAGAGCTCCAAGGCCATCTCTTTGGGCAGGCCGCACTGGTGCATCTTGAGATCTGGTCCAATAACGATAACCGACCGGCCCGAATAGTCAACCCGCTTACCTAAGAGGTTCTGGCGGAAGCGCCCCTGTTTGCCTTTCAAAAGGTCGCTCAAGGACTTAAGGTTCCGGTTGCCTGAACCCACAACGGGCTTTCCCCTCCGACCATTGTCGATCAGAGAGTCTACAGCATCCTGGAGCATTCTTTGCTCATTTTTGATAATCAGACCAGGCGCCCCCATGTTGAGCATTTTTTGGAGACGATTATTCCGGTTGATCACCCGGCGATACAGGTCATTCAAGTCAGAAGAAGCAAATCTTCCTCCGTCCAGCTGGACCATAGGTCGCAGGTCAGGCGGTAAAACCGGCAGGACATCTAAGACCATCCACTCAGGCTTGTTCCCTGACTGGAGGAAGGACTGGACGACTTCCAACTGGCGAACGATCTTTTTCCGCCGCTGGCTCTTAGCCTCCGGCAGTTCTTCTAGGAGATCTTTCTCAAGCTGGACCAGGTCCAAGTCGTGGAGGAGCTTTTTAATAGCATCTGCCCCCATCCCCGCCTCAAAGGCTGTCCGTCCATAGGTCGCTTGGGCTTCCCGAAACTCTTCTTCCGTAAGGATCTGCCCCTTCGAAAGGTCCGTGTTCATGGGATCGGTGACGATATAATTCGTATAGTAGATGATGGTTTCCAGATCTTTGGGCTTAATGTCCAAAATAATCCCCATCCGGCAAGGGACTCCCCGGAAATACCAGATATGGGAGCAGGGGGTGGCCAGCTGAATATGGCCCATCCGTTCCCGGCGGACTTTAGATTTCGTAGCCTCGACCCCGCACTTGTCGCAGACAATTCCCTTGTATCTATGTTTTTTATATTTACCGCAGTGGCACTCGTAGTCCTTAACAGGCCCAAAAATCCGCTCACAGAAGAGCCCATCCATCTCTGGCTTGAGGGTCCTGTAGTTGATGGTCTCCGGTTTTTTTACCTCACCATGAGACCAAGAGAGAATATCTTCCGGCGAGGCCAAACTAATCCGTATAGAGGAAAATTCCGTATTCACAATACGATCTTTTATTTTTCTACTCACAAGCTACCCCCTCTTACTCTTCTTCTTGTTCTTCTGCATCTTCCAGGTCATCCTGGGGCAGGTCCTGGAGATCCACATCCAGAAGCTTAGCCTCCCCTGTTTCATCCCGGTTGGCATCGTCCTCAAGATCTCCGTCATCTTCAGATACATCTTTCAAGGAACCTAGGTTAGCCAAGAGAGAGTCCTCGTCGACCTCCCCTAAGTCCCCTAAAATCTCAAGGACTTCTTCATCGTCGTCATCATCGTCATCGTAGGCCGAATCGTCCTGGGAGGGGTGGGCAAAGAGCTCTTCCAGATTCGAATCCGGATTGAGGTTTCCGTCGCGGAGACTGCGGACCAGTAAGTCAAGACTAGAAAGTTCATGCAAATTTTTGTCCTGCAGGGCAGCCAGGTCAATCTGATCTTCAGAAGGAGCAAAGAGTGACCCCGTTTCCGTCATGTAGGAGGTCTTCCCCATATCGGTCAGGCGGTTCAGGTCCAAACCAGCAAAGGTGTCGGAACTCGGCGTCAAAGGACTGCCACCATTATCAAAGGCGTCATCATCGTTTCCGGTCTTACGAATTTCCAGGCGATGGTTGTCCTCAGAATAGATCTGAATATTCAAGGACATACTCTGGAGTTCCTTGCAAAGGACATTGAAGGCCTCTGGCACACTGGGCCGTGGAGCATTTTTGCCCTTGACAATGGCTTCATAAGTCTGGGTCCGCCCCTTGATATCATCGGACTTGACAGTCAGAATCTCTTGGAGGGTATGGGCAGCCCCGTAGGCCTCCAAGGCCCAGACTTCCATCTCTCCAAAGCGCTGGCCGCCAAATTGCGCCTTCCCGCCCAGAGGTTGCTGGGTAACCAGAGCATAAGGACCAATACTTCTGGCGTGAATCTTGTCATCAACTAAGTGGTTGAGCTTCAGATAATACATGACACCCACGGTAACCTTGTTCTCAAAGGGTTCCCCAGTTTTGCCATCATAAAGGATGGTCTTTCCATCAGGGTCAATTCCATACTTTTCAAAGCCCAGGTGCAAATCATCCTCGTTCGCCCCGTCAAAGGCTGGGGTTGCCATCTTGATGCCTGCCTTGCGGCCAATCATTCCGAGGTGGACCTCAAGGAGCTGACCGATGTTCATTCTGGAAGGAATACCCATGGGGTTCAGCAGGATGTCAAGGGGAGTCCCATCTGGCAAGAAGGGCATATCTTCTTCCGGCAGAATCCGGGAGACAACACCCTTGTTTCCGTGCCGTCCGGCCATCTTATCACCCACAGAGACCTTGCGCTTCTGGGCCACATAGACCCGAACCAGCTTCGTGACCCCATTTTTTAGTTCATCCCCATTTTCAATGGTAAAGACTTTGACATCAACGATGGTCCCAGATTCCCCGTGGGGGACCCTGGTTGAAGTATCCCGGACATCCCGGCCCTTATCCCCGAACAAGGTCCGGTAGAGGCGATCTTCAGGAGTCACTTCCGTCTCCCCCTTGGGGGTAACTTTTCCAACTAGAATGTCTCCTGCTTTGACCTCTGCTCCGATCCGAATGATCCCGCTCGCATCGAGGTTGGCAATACTATCTTCTGAGACATTCGGAATTTCTCGAGTGATTTCTTCCGCGCCTAGCTTGGTATCCCGGGCTTCGCACTCATATTCCTCAATATGGATAGAGGTATAGACGTCATCTTGGACCAGGCGGGAGCTGATGAGAACGGCGTCCTCATAGTTATAGCCCTCCCAGGTCATAAAGCCGATCAAGGCATTGCGGCCTAAGGCCAATTCTCCGTGGTCGGTCGTCGGTCCATCGGCAATAATCTGGCTGGCTGCCACCTTATCCCCTAGGTGGACAATAGGCCGCTGGTTAAAGCAGGTACCTTGGTTGGTCCGCACATACTTATGGATCGTATATTCATCTTTTTCTCCAGTCTCTGTGGTAATTTCAATAGACGTGGCCGTCAAATCACTCACAATACCGGCCCGGCGAGAGACTGTACAGACCCCAGAATCCTTGGCCGCCCGGTATTCCATCCCAGTTCCGACAATAGGGGACTCACTGGTAATTAAGGGTACCGCCTGACGCTGCATGTTGGATCCCATGAGGGCCCGAGAAGCGTCGTCGTTCCCTAAGAAAGGAATCAGGGAGGTAGCTACTGAAATCAACTGCTTAGGCGAGACATCCATGAAGTCCACCTGATCGGGTGGAACTTCCATAAATTGATCCCGTAAGCGGCAGGAAATCCTAGGATTGATAAAGTGTCCTTCTTCATCCAAGGGTTCGTTGGCCTGGGCCAAGTAGTATTTATCTTCTTCATCCGCCGTCATATAGCGGACCTCTTTGGTCACAACCCCCCGCTCTTTATCATAAACCTTATAGGGGGTCGTGATGAAGCCATATTTATTTACCTTAGCGTAGATAGCCAGAGAGTTAATCAGACCGATGTTCGGTCCTTCAGGGGTCTCAATAGGGCACATCCGGCCGTAGTGGGATGAATGGACGTCCCGGACCTCGAAGTTGGCCCGGTCCCGAGAAAGACCACCAGGCCCTAAGGCCGACAGACGACGCTTGTGGGTCAACTCCGCCAGGGGGTTAGGCTGGTCAAGGAATTGAGATAACTGGTGAGATCCAAAAAATTCCTTAATGGCAGAACTAATGGCCCGGGTATTGACAATACTCGTCGCCGTCAATTTCTTATCCCGGTCCAAAGAGGTCAGGCGCTCACGGACCTGGCGCTCCAGTTTGGCAAAACCAATACGGACCTGATTTTGTAAGAGTTCTCCAACACTCCGAACCCGTCGGTTCCCCAAGTGGTCGATATCATCGGTGGTTCCGATTCCATATTCTAGACCAATGAAGTAAGAAGTCGCCGCCAAGATATCTTCAGTCGTTAGACAGGTCGGCAAAATGGACCTCTTGCTCTCTTTGAGGCCTAGGGTAACGGCAAAGGCCTCTGGACTCAGCTTGGCCTCGCTCGCTCTCTCACGAAGGGCATCAATCTCCGGCTTATAGACCAGCTCATCAATCCCCAGTTTTTCACAATCAATGGCATCGGCATATTCCGATCCCATGGTGTAGCGAATGTAGGAAATCAGGTCAACCCGAGCATTCCCGACCACCTTGATATCCCGCTCCTCTTCCAGGGTCTGGTCACTGCTCAATTTCCGCAAGGGGCGGATGAGGACGGTATTGCGGCCTGTGTTTTGGATCTTCCAAGCCATCTCCTCATCAATGACCTGTTCTTTCACCCCAATAAAGCTATCATCTCTCTTATCGATGATATCCTCTTTGAGCTTGTGACCGACGATCCGGTTGGCCAGGCTCAGCTTTTTATTGAGCTTATAAATGCCCACCTTAGCCAGATCATAGCGTTTTCGATCATAGAAAAGATTTTGTAGGTGAGTCCGGGCCCCTTCCACGGTAAAGACTTCTCCAGGACGGACCTTCTTCAAAAATTCTCTTAAGCCGTCTTCTTCATCCTGACAGCCATCCTTACTCATGGTTTCCTTCAGGCGAGGCTCATCCCCAAAGATCTGGGAAATCTTGAGATCCGTGCCCAGGCCCATCGCCCGGAGCAGGATGGAGAGGGGGAACTTACGCATCCGGTCCACGCGGACATAGAGAATCCCGTTGGCATCACTCTCAAACTCCAGCCAAGCCCCCCGGTTGGGAATCACCTGACCAGCATATATATTAAAATCATTCTTATCTGTGCTGACATCATAATAGGCACCGGGGGAGCGCACCAGCTGGCTAATGATGACCCGCTCTGCTCCGTTAATAATGAAGGTTCCAGTATCTGTCATCAAAGGGAAATCTGTGACATAGATCTGCTGAGACTGGACAACCCCATTTTTATGACCAAGGGTCACCTGAAGCTTCATGGGCGACGCATAGTTGGTATCCCTGGCCTTGCACTCGGTAATGGACATAATAGGCTTTGTACGGTCAAAAATAGCCTGCTCAAAACGGATTTCTGTTTCCCCTAGCATGTCCGTAATAGGAGAAACATCATCTAATACTTCTTGGAGCCCCTCCTCCAAGAACCAGTTGTAGCTATCTTTTTGTATGGCGATGAGATCCGGGATATCCAGCACTTCGTCAATCTTGCCAAATGATAGACGTTGGCTTGTACCGTAAAGAACATTTTTTGCCATTAACACGACCTTTCTTAGCTAGAGGTACCGGGCAGCGGCTGTCCGAGCTCTTCCCCTGTACGGGCCTTTGAATTCTCTCCCTGTATGGACCTGGAAATTTACCCTATACAAGACTTGGATTTCTTCCCCGTACTGGCCTACGTTTGGCCTTCCCACACAGGGCCTTGAAATTCTTATCGGCCAACCTTGACCTCCAGCAAATATATGTTATAATTTAACCATCGCATTTCACGCAGGCGATGGCCAAGCCCTTTTCTTTATGCGATCTTTTCTTTGTGTGATTCTCGTGTCTGATATTTTTGGCGCAAAAAAAATCTAAGAATTAATCTTGGCGAATCTGCCATCATACGGTTGGGTTATGAACTATGCGTGACCAATTAATCCTCAGATCCTTATTTTTTAGGGTAAATTCGAGGAAAAGCCCTCTCCTTACTGCCTTCGCGCCTATCGTCTCCTATGTTGATCTTAGCACTCTGAATATAATGCAATCTTCACCCTACCATATTTTTAACAAATAGTCCAGTCCCCGGGCTATTTTTTTTGCTCTTTTTCCAGATATTCCACCTTCTTTTCTAGCCAACAAAAAAAGACCACCTCCCGGGTCGGAGGTGGTCATGATTTCTGTAAAATCTATATAGAAGCTACATAGAAGATATATTGAATTTCTACTTTTTATTCACTTCTATTTGCTGGCTTCTTCCGTCTGACTTTCCTTAGGAGCTTCCGTCTCAGCCTCTTTGGTAGATTCTGTAGCGGACTCCTTCGGAGCCTCCGTGTCAGCAACCTTCTCGGATTGTGTCGCAGCTTCTTCTACTGCACTCGTTCCCATAGCTTCCGCCAAACTCTTGGAGGCTGAAGCGCTAGCCTTAGAGAGTTCCTCTAACTCAGCAGGGCTGGCAAGAGGCAAGGCCTTTGAAATTCCTTCCTTGACTTCTACTTTCATCGAAGACTCAATTTCCTTCTGCAAGTTTTCCGTATACTCGGTCTTCAGGTAATTCTTAGCCTTCATCTTCCAGACTTCTTCGCTAAAGCCCTTGAAGTAAATGAGGTGGTAGCCAACCTTAGTCTTCACAATGGCTACATCTCCCGGCTTACGGGCTGGATCTAAGCAGTACTCTTCATACTCTTCCAGGAATTGTCCCTTCGTAATATTGAGATACTCACCACCGTTTTGGGCTTGGAGGTTGCCAGGATCTTCACTGTACTCGTTAGCCAGCTTGGCAAAGGCCTCTTCGGTCTTCTCCCCAGCTTCATACTCAGCCAAGATCTTCTCCGCTTTTTCCTTAGCTTCTTTATCCCGCTCTTCAGGTGTCTTCTTAGGCTCTTCGCCCTCTTTCTTCTCGTCTTCGCCAGGGGCGGGAGCAGGCTCATCCTGGTGGTTCTGAATCAAGATATGCCGAGAGTTATAAGGCTTCTCTGTAGGTTGGTAGCGCTCCATAAACATGGCGACGATATAAGAGGAACCCGTATCAAAAAGCTTCACATCTCCAGCCTTGCGTTCCGGTGAATATAGCCACTCAGCCAGATCCGGGCTCATGTAAGCCTTGGGCACCCCATCCATGAGGGTTGGATCCTTGGAAGCTACAAAGTGCTCTTTCTGGGTCTGCGGCAAATACTCCTCTGCCGTTTTCTTAAAATCTTCTTCTGACTTTCCTTCAACCTTCGCAAGAACTTCTTCCGCCAGCTTCTTCGCCTTGGCCAGAGCATCTTTTTCTTCTTGCTCTGCCTTTTCAGCTTTAGCCTTCTTTTCTTCCTCCGTCAACTCCTTCTCAGCTTCCGTAGGATCGGTCGTAGGCTCTTCCTTAGCTGGCTCCTTCATATCGGCTGCAGAGACGGAAAAGCGACGGAACTTCACCTGATCGATCTCATCCTTATTCTCTTCATACTTTTTCTGAACTTCTTCATCCGTGAAGGTCTTTTCTTCGATCAGATGTTGTTGATAATAGCGGTTGACCAGGAAGGCCCGAATCTTCTCCTTCAAGGTTGCCACCGTCATGCCTTTGCCAAAGCCATCCTGAACCACCTGATCCAGGCTCTGTTCCGTCTGGGCAGCCATGTTGGAATATTGGTCCATGAACTGCTTGAGCACATCATCCACATTTTCCTTAGGCGTAAAGTTATCCTTGGCCACTCCAGCGCTGAGATAGGTTTCTTCCTTGAGAAGCTTATAAACCTCATCTAACAAGAGGTCTCTCAAGGTTGCTTCTGGCCGGTCCGGCAGAATATTGGTCTGAGCCAAAAGCTGTCTCCCCTTCAGGGTAAAGAGGGGGTCCTGGGTCATGCCCATCCCCAAAATACCACCATAGAAGTTGACATCGCTGACCGTATAGGATTTATCATTGACCTTTACAGCCTCCGTCGACTTTTCCTGGTAACCATTAGAAACATAATACCAGATGGCCAGACCCACCACGACGACAAATAATCCCCCGATGAGCAACCAAGATACCTTGGAACTCTTTTCACGTAAAGGAGGCTTCTTGGCATTTAAGGCTCCCTGACTCGGGTTAGGCTCTTTTACTTCTTTGATTTTATCTTTCACAGCTTCTTTAACCTGTTCCGTTTTTTCTTCAACTTCTTCCGCTACTTTCTCACTGACGTCTTGGACGGTTTCACCCACTTTTTCTAGGGCCTTTTCTGCTCCCTCAGCCAGCTGATCGGTTACTTTTTTTTCATCATTTTCCATATTCTCTTTTTGTACCTACCTTCATTTTCCTTCCTTGGACTCAAGCAAGAGTTAGGGCCAATTTTCCATACCCAGGCGGGAGGCCATGGGAGAGAGAAAAACTGGCAATCTGCGTTATGATGACATATCTAGTCAGATATTGCAAGCGACTGCCAAAAAGGAAGTCCCTAAACCGCAGCAAGTAAAAGGGCTAAATATCCCTCTTTCCCGGAACTTTGCGGGCTTTTTTGCGTCCAAACTTTCCTATCTTTACTCATAAAAAGGCTCCAGCTTGCGCCGGAGCCTTTGTACAGTACAATAAAGCTATAGAAAGGATTTATTTTCTTGAAAGACTCTTTTTTCAAGTCTGCTTGTAAAATCTCCCTTGTAAAGCCTTTCAAACGCCTATTCTTCCGCAGCCTTCCGCTGTTCACTATCTTGGATGACCTTCTGAGCCACTTCAGGTGGGGCC
>CAKZWV010000031.1 GCA_937922005.1 uncultured Clostridia bacterium
GCCTCCCAAGCATGGGCCTCTGACCTTGAAAGCATCCAGTTACTAACCCAAAATAAGACGATAACAGCGATGAACATGGTCCAGCCTTCCAAAAGTTCTTGACCAACTCCGCCAAAAATAAAGTTCACAAGAACCGCCAGAACGACGGAGCCTAAGACACCGGCAGCCATGCCCCAATAAACACCTTTAACCAAGTGCCGGTTTCCCGTCTTGACCAGGTAGGCCACAATGGCTACACAAACCAGGATGGCTTCTAAACCCTCCCTCATCAACAGACCGAAAGAAGTGATGAAAGAGGCGAAGCGCACGTGACCTTGGTCTACCGCCTTGATCTCCCCACCACCAAAAACGACTTGGCCGACCTCATCCGGAGAGTCTAAATTCTCTACACCATCGAGGACGAGGGCATCACGGTAAACCTTCATATCTAGGTTTTTAATGTTTTGGATAATGGTATCTTTGTCATTGTCCACATTGCCAAGCAGAGAGTGCTTAATATCTCTGAACATAGCTTCGATATGGTTGACCCGGGCGGCCGATATGGCAAACATGACATTCTTTTCAAAGCCTTGGGTCTCGTAATAACCAAAATAGGCATTGTTCATGCAATCGTGGGCAGCTTGGTGGTCACCCGCTTCAACAGCTGCTATCGCCTCCTCAAAGACAGTATGCATATCCTTAGCGACAGCCTGCCAGTTGTCATAGTTCTTTTTGGCTGCATTTGCAGCCCCGCCGGGTAGTAAGATTACAAAAAACAAGACTAAGGTTGCGGCTAGCAAGAGAACGCCTTTTCCGGCAACTTGTTTCTTTTTCATGGACACTCACCTCTCCTTTACGATGACCGCTACTTTTGCCTGGGAATCGCAATTTGGACATAGCGGCCAACTTGGCATATCGGCCTTAGCAAATGAATCTTGCTCAAAGCCGGGTTTCAGGGTAGCTTTCCTGCGAGAAGCCGATGACGGCTCGCAAGGGTGCACAACCATAAGGGCTCGTTAGTTATATCTAACCATAAAACCAAAGTCAGTATACCCCTCCGCCTGAAAGTTTGCAAGGCTGTTCATTAATAAAATATTTACTTTCTTCATTTTTCTACCTTTTAAGCAAATAAGGTCATAATTTAGACATTTTTTGTTGTTAGAAGCCTTTAATCCGGGGATAATCTTCCTGACTTTCGGTAAGCAAAAAAAAACGGCCATAAAGGCCGTGGTTGTCGATTTTCTTGAACATCTGCCTTTCTTTTTTTGTCCTCTTACACCATGAGGTTAACTGACAAGTCGATGTGTTCTGTCAAGTAAAAATCCCTGAAATGAGCATCAGGAATTCCCTGTTGTCGTTACGTGAGCCGAATGACGTAAAATTTGATGCCTAAGGCATCGTTTCTTCAATATTCTCGGTTAATCCTTGCCTCATCAAAGCGTGTTCTAATCTGTAACTTTTGCCTTCAAAGAGCAACAAATGACCGTGATGGACTAGCCGATCAATCATGGCTGCTGCCATTTGCTCGTCGGTGAAAATACTGCCCCACCTTGAAAATTCAAGATTTGTCGTGATGATCAAGCTATGTTTCTCGTAGGCTTGTGCGATTACCTGAAAGAGAAGTTGACTCCCCTGGCGATCTACCGGCACATAACCCCATTCATCTAAGATGAGCAGCTTGAGACTTGAGAGTTCTTTCCAGGCTTTTTCTAGCGTTCCATTGCGTTGAGCCTGCCCTAAATGTGTGACTAAAGCGGCTACCGTGTAAAATCCTACGCTGTAATCAGCTTGACAGGCTAAGGCTCCTAAGGCAATAGCTAAATGGGTTTTACCAGTTCCTACAGGGCCGTACAGAATCAGATTTTGGGCCTCTTCCATGAAAGCTAGGGAAACTAGCTCTTCTTGGGTTAAACTAACAGGAAAGCTAACGGACTGAAAGTCGTACTGTTCTAGCGTTTTTAGCATTGGAAAGCCCGCTTTTGACAGTCTTATTCCAATCCGATTTTATCTTCGGTTATCTACCTCACTACAGAGGATTCTGTGGATAAATTGAAGCTCTTCTACACTTCTATTGCGGCAGCTTTCTGTCACACGCTGTGAGAGCCTTAGCTGCTTACAGAGGGCGGCAATGGCTTGCGTAGCTAATTCGTAACCATAGACTTCACTCAAGGTATTGAGTGTTTTCAATAGCCTCTTGCGTCTATAGGCATCTAGATTGTCAATGATTGTTTGAAAATCCGGCTTCATACTTTCACGCACTTTACTGTTAAACCAAGCTCCAGGATGGTTAGAAAGGTGCTTGAGGGAAAACGCAACATTGGTAAATTCCGTATATTTGGAGCCAAAAGCACGATCATATGTAGCGATTTCTTGCTGTTTCTCGTCAAAGATCGTAACTGCATCTGTACGGACACGAACTAGGAGCTCTTGGCCGCCTAGCTCCGGGCGAGTGCCGTAGAAATGCTTAGTTCCAACTTGAATTCGACCATATTTGTCAGTTGAAGCCTTCCGATACTCACAGACATCAAAGTCGCAAGTAGGAAGCAAGGAAAATACAGCTTTCTCTTCTTCGAAGAGATCGTGAATGGGCACCCCTTTCTTGTAATGCTCCTTAGCCCCACGGGCATCGCATTCCTGCAAAAGCTTTTGGTTAAAGCTTTTAACATCTACAAAGCTTCGCAATGGGACGAAAAGGTTACGCCGGGTATCTCCAATTTTGCTTTCCACATTTCCCTTTTCATGGCCTGAATAGGGATTGCAGAAGCGCAGATCGAACCCATAATGGGATCGAAAACGAGAAAATAGTTGGTTTTCCATAGCTTTTCCATGCACTTTTCTTCCCACCCCAGAAGCGTTGTCAAAGACAAGAAGATTAGGGACACCGTCAATATAGGTGAAAATATCCTTTAAAGCCTGGCAGATACTCAGGGAACTGACATCTTGAACGATCTGGGACAAGCTAAAGTTACTGTAAGGGAACGAAATAGTCAGAAATTTCAGGCGACGTCGTTGTCCTGAGACGATAAAGTCTGCTTCTCCGGTATCAACCTGAGCCTCTCCGGGATGCCGAACCAATTCCTGATAACCACGCTTGTCGGCAGGATGATCTAGTTTGTATTTTCTGACGAATCGTTGAACAGTAGAGTAGGATCCTTGATATCCTTCTTCCATTCGGAGTCGATCAAAGATACGCTGGGCAGTGTGATGCTGCTTAAACCAACACCGTGTGTCATCTGTGAGCCAGTTTACTATGATTCGCTTAAAGGGATCTAAGATGGAAGGTTTTACGATAGGCGGCTTTGGACTATCGTTTAATTATTCCTCATTAAGATATTTTTTGATTGTTTTTGCATCTCTTCCTGTTTTTCTGGAAATTTCTGCCAGGCTATTGCCCATTTTATAGGCGTTTCTGATATCATAAATTTCGGACATGTTGAGCATTCTCCTTATTTCTCCTTTGCGATATTACTCACCACAAAGGTACGATATTTGGAGCAGCGACTCAACTGTCCATTTTTTTGTTACCTTCTCGTCACTTCCCGTATTGTGCCAGGGAATTCCTGATGCTCATTTCAGGGATTTTTAGTTTATCAAACACACGAATCGCTGACAAGGATAAACGATGCTTTGATGCCTTACAGTTTGCTGATAGGCTTGAAGACATCACGGACATCAGCTTTATTGAAGACCTGTGGTGCAGTCTGATTGAACACGTCAGCATTCCCACAGGTGGTAAAAAATCACTCATTTTTCATCTGCGAAGCGGTAGTGCGATAGAAATCACGCTGGAATAATTCAAAAGTTTTTTCTTCAATCCTTACCAGAACTAGTCCTACCAGATAACAAAGCAGAAAGGGTGACCAACCGGGTCAATGAGCGTGATCCAATCATCTGTTCCTTTTTCTTCATTATGACCAAATTGTACTTCCGCTATCATAGCACCACAGTCCAAAGCATGTTGGAGCGGTTTTCATCTCTAGCTGACTACTAACTTCAAAATCCAAGTGTGCCTGCTGCTGTTGAAATAATCTTTGTTCAGGCCAATTCGGGCGGTCATATATCTCATTAAGTTGAATGAGAATTCTGCAACCTCCATTCGGTGAGGAAACACAGCCAACAGTCTTTTCATTAATAAAATCAATATTCCAATTCAGAAGCTTTGCGTAAAATTCAGTTAAAAGTCGGACATCCGGACTATCCAAAACGACCGCATCAAGGACATAGGGCTTCATATCATTCTCCTTCTAGAAAATAAATAGCTACATATCTACACCTAATTTATAAATCTTACAACCAATAATACCAGCTACACGAAAATCATACTCGCTACACAAAACTAAACTAGCGATACGAAACTCCGAGTTTCGTGTGGTTGGTTTCACGAGCAAATAAAAGGGTGCAGAAAACAGCTTAATAATCCAATATTAAGTCCAAATTGCACTCTTTCGTTTATTTCATACTTCTCGGAAGCCCTTGATATATCAACGTTTTAAGGCACAAAAAAAGACGACTCAGGATTGTATCCGTTTTGCCGTCTTTAAATGATAGCAAAAAAGCTGGTTTCTAGCAAAACTAGAAACCAGCTCCTTTGG
>CAKZWV010000032.1 GCA_937922005.1 uncultured Clostridia bacterium
TCATCCTTATAGGAGAAGAAGAAATTGAATAATCTAGAGGGCTTAATCTCTTCCTTATCCCCATTCAGGAGCTTATACCGCTTCGGCGACCCTTCTGGATCCGTGCTAGCCTGTTGAATCATCAATCTCAGCTCATCGGGGTTCAGATTCTTATCCAGAAGCTTAACCAAGAGTCCAGTCTTAGGATCGATGAAATAGTCTCCAAAGGCACCATTACTATTGAAACGCTCATAGGCATAAACGCAAGTATCCTTGGTAATGGGATTCGTTCTGCTGTCAAATGGAACAAATTCTCCATTCTCGTCAACCGTAAACCAAATCAAAGACTGCAGGGCACTCGGCAGGTGGGTCGTCAGAGGCTCTCCCTTACGAACCAGCTGAACGGTCTTCGGTTTAATCTTTGGCTCGCTACCATCCCTCGGAACAAGATCTCCAGAAGCTGAAACACCGTCATCTTTCCCCTCACTCAATTTTGATCCTTTAAGCGAAACATCATTCATGAGGTAAAACCGAACAATATACTGATCCGGGTAAACGAAGCTATAAGTTTGATCTGCATGGGGCTCTTCATCATTAATAGATTTATTCTCATAGGTATTGTCAGGATAGACACGGATCGCATCTATATCCTTTTCATCGTAACTCTTGTTGCTCTCTTTGAGAATTTCCTGATGATCCTTGATGTGTTGCTGGATACTTTTACCAGCTTCAATCTGAAGCGACTTATTAGAGTTAAAATCTGGATTGCTGATATAAAAGCGCCCATCATCGTTACCATATTTGGCGATCTGATAGTAAAGCGGTGCTTTCTCAGACTTGTCAGAAGAGGTTGGATCCTCTCCCTCTTGATTCATTACTCCCTTTGCCTGGACCTGAACGCCCGCAAAAGCAGAGAGGACGTTAAGTACTAAGACAAAAGAAAGGAGTAAGGTCATGTTCTTATTTTTTTTCATTGTAAGATCCTCCATTTCTGCTTTTCTTTAGTATAGCAGGGCAGCTTTGCAATCCTCTTAAGATAGCTAAGCAAATGATGAAAGATCCTTACAATCTCCTTACAAGCAACCGGGAAGGTCCGATCGCTCAGATAAAGAAAAGAGCCACGCGTTGCGTAGCTCTTTATATCATCTCATCAACCTCAAAACCATTCACTTATAGTAAGGAGATATCAGTATAGACGAAAAAACGGACCTTAGTGCCAAATCACAAAATAATTATTTGGCAAAAAGGGCTAAGATTTCTAACATATTGGGGCTGATGTTATAAACGGTCTGAATGAGCTCTTCATTAATGACAGTTCCCTTCAGAGCAACAATACCACCATCTGGGCGAGTCACTTCTTTAGCCAGGGTCTTCCCAACAAGAAGATCACTATATTGCTTTACGATCTCCTCTCTCCTAGAATCAACTGGCTCCGCTGGCGTTTCTGAAGTTGCTGGAACACTGGATGATCCAGAATCAGATCCCCCTTGAGCTCCGGCAACTTGATCCCCATCAAGATTTACAGGAATCAATAGATCGGCCTTGACAATGGTAAAGTCACTACCATAAGTGACAACCGCATCAGCATTCGCCTCATAATAGCTAACTGAACCAGTTTCTGGATCTGTCTGTTTCAACAGAATCGAGCCGAAAGAAAGGTGTTCCAAGTCAATCTTAAAATCAACTACTTCTCCGGCCGGTTCACCCATGGTGGTAATCGCCTTAGCAGCAGAAGCTCCAGAACCTAGAACCTTCATATCCTCTTCTTGAATCGGCCGCACTTGGGTCCTGGTCTGGACCGTAACAGCAGCAGACCCAATCGCATTGATATTGTCCGATTCGACAAATAAAGAAGGATTCTCCTTGTTTCCACCCTTTTCATAAATGGCCAAGCCCAATATGGCATTACCCTGGCTCGTCACAGCGATATGGGCAACAAAACCAATACAGGCACCTTCACTGACAATGACTACTGGAATTCCAATAATATCTGCTTGATTTACCATCTGATACCTCACCGTCAAATATACTTAGCGTATATTGTCGCCTTCTTTTAAATTTCTCCTTTGATGATAACAAATTCTCTAAGAAATGTCACGCCCACTATTGATCTTTCCTTAGCAAAGCCATAAAAGTTTTCTTGGAAGGATGTCAAGACCAATACCTTATCCCATATACGAAAACAAGCGAGCTCTCGCTCGCTTGTCAAAAGGTGTAGTATTACCTACTTCATGTCATGCGTATTTATGAATATTATCTAGACGTCAACTTGGGACCTATTGATCTCAAAAAACTATAAGAAATTCTTCATATAAGCCAACATGTCTTCATCCGAAAGGGCCCCTCCTTGAGGAGCCGGTGCTCCAGCATAGACTGGTTCCGGTTCATAAACCTGATAACCTTGTCCTTGTTGCATCTGCGCCGTTCCTTGTATCGAAGCTTGACCCTGTGACCGTCCACCAATGTAGAGATTACCTGCTCGTTTCATCGGTTGATACATAGGTTCTACGTTAGAATCTAGCATGGTTTCCAGGTTGCGCATCGTATTCATCGTAACAGCTTCAGCTCTACGATTTTCAGCAGCAATCCTGGCTTTTCTTTCTTCAACCAATGCGCCAAGGTCGATTGATCTTTCAACAGCAACGCGATCAATTTCAGCCAATTCTTTGGCAGAAACTTCTTGATTGGGATTTACCACCATACATTTCTCGTTAGCGTAGCAATAAGGTTGAGTTTTAAAAGCTCTATAACCACTATTGTCTTGCACTACAATGCCAAGTAATTTTCCACTGTTAGGGTCAAAGGAAAAATCTACAACATTTCCCAGCTCATCGCTGATCTGTGATATTACTCTAAGGCCTAACAACTCCATCTGGTCAGAAAAAACTTGCGCAAAAAGGCTTTCGCTACTAATGGTACGGATGGCAGATTCCGACTGAATCGTCACGGCCGTATCGCCAATACCAGCAAGATCACTATAACGAAATAATTTCTTTGAGTAGCCTGCATCTTTATCTTCGTTAACCTTGACGGTTAGGTAATCCACAACTAAAGTTTCTTGATTGACCATAAGTCCATCAATATTCATCGTAGAGTTCCCGGTATCAAGGCAGATAACAGGCAGTCCTCTAATGTTAAGCATCCTCATAAAGTACTCCTTTCTAGCACTCCTTTATGGAAATAACAGGAAGCCTGTCCAAGTTGTATGATTAGGATAACAAAGCTATTTAATTTTTGCAACTAATATGAATTAATTTTAACGGCTCAAAGAAGATACTCCGATTGTGAACCCAAGATTTTAACTGCAAGCAGAATTAAAAATAATGAAAAAATATTAAGCAAAAAAAGAGGAGTTAATAAACTCCTCTTTAGTAATCCTATGATTTATGATTCTTTATTATTCCAAACTTCATCATTCCAATCATCGTACCAAGGAACTGGACTGAATGGGTTGACTTCGGCAGGTTCAATGGGCTCTCCATGTTCATCCATCTTATCTTTCCAAAGTGGCTGGAGAACATCTTCCTCAGGAATTGCGGTCGTTTGTAAGGTTCTAAATTCATGAACGAAATTAGGTTCTAGAACTGTAATCTCAAGGTCGACAGCAATGGAGGCCAGACGAGAATCCTCTTCAGGTTGCTCATACTTATCCCCCTTTTTCTTCATTTCTTTCTCTTCATTACGCAACTTGATGATCTCCGGGGGAATACCCGCATCTTCCTCATCCGCCGTTTCTTCCAATTCTGGATAAGGATCAATGGCCAAGCCATCCGGATTAATGGGAATATTGGAAATCAAAGATAAGTTTGAAATAAACATCTTTTTCGGATGTTCTTCCACAAGCTTAATGAGATTCTTAATGTTTTTAAACCCCGTTCTAAAGGTAAAATGGAAAAGCATCTCGTGTCCTTTTAGCTGAACAGGCTCGATTGTTGCCAGGCCTGGGCCAGTTGAGGAGGTCTTAACCAAAGCTTCTTGACCAGGAATCGTACTTGCCGCTTCCGTAGTTGTCTCAGTGGTTGCCATGCCAGTCAAACCTGTTAAAGGGCCTGACTCTTCGGCTAAAAGAGAATGGAGACTACTCATTTCAATTACAGATTCACCCTCAAGAGACACAGCAGGAATAGCCTTTTCGTCATCACTCAAGGTACGATCATCATCATATCTTACCTCAAGGGGGATGACATTTGCTTGATGAAAGATCTCACGCAAATCACGGATAACCAGTTCAGCAGGCTCATCAATGCCGTAGTAGGCAGTAACCTGTTCAGCCATATAAGCCTTGCGGCTCTCCAATTCTTGAGATCGCTCTGCAGCCATTTTGGCAATTTCTTGTTTGCTGGCTAGTTCAGAACTTCTGCTTGCCATATCTCTTTTTTGTGAGTCAATCTGAGATTTATATTTGGGATAGATACCAAAGATGAAGAATAGGACTATGACAATACAAAGTAAGGCAGTTAAGCCATAAATCAAGGCATTACTTGTCTTGCCAGAAATATCTTTCTTTTTCATTACCTTAGCCCTACCTTTCCTAAGCTGCTATACTGGATAATCTTAATGTTAATGTCTGTATACTTCCCAAAGTCAGCCTTATCAACGAAAGGATCCCTGATTTCATCACTAAAGGAACCATAGAATAAAGAGCGATATTGATTCAAATTACTTAAAGTCTGAAGATAAGACTCCCAATTCTTTTTAGGAGCTCTCAGCATCACTCCAATGGTGCTAGGATCACAATTAATCGAATACACCATTGAATTTTCTACCAGACCTTCGGTGATTGACCGGAAACGTTCTTCATCTACAGCTTTCAAGTAAAAGAGTCCTTCCTTATAAAGGTCCAAGGCGACCTGAGATTGATTTAGGTCCTGGATTAAGCCTAAAAAAGTCGCAGCATCTCGAATTTGCTGTTCCAAAGCAGGATCTTCAATCTGCTGGGTTAAAGCAGCATTTTTCTTCTTTAACTTACTGACTTGGCTCTTTAGGAAAAAGAGCGCACCACCTGCTAAGCCAAGCACAACTAAAAAAATAAGCAAGCAAGCCATCAACGTAGGTCCCTTATTGGACTTAGGCTTCACATAGTCCTTAAAATAGTTAAAATCATACATGGTAAATACTCCTAACACAACTGCCTACGAGATCAGACCAATCAGGTTGACATAGCGATACAAAAAGCTTTGCAACTCTGCATTGTTACTTGGGTTGTTAATGTTGGAGAGGCTGCGTATCGTAACCACGCTTCGTCCTAGCTCGCCTGAAAATACTCCATCTAACCCCTTGAAGTCACAACCAACCCCATGCATGAAGACCTGTTGAATATCCTTATTTCTGGCTGAACCACTATAAAGGAGGAAAACCCGCTTTACTTCATCAAGCCAGTGGAAGATCTGATTATTAATAATCTCAACTACTTGCAATTGCACTGGAGTAAAGCCGCCAGCAGAAAAATTCGTGGTAAAGATGTTATCAACACCTCTTAATAAATTAAAGAGGATTGAAGACGCCTCTTTAAATTCAACCCGTAAGCTAATGGAAATTTCATCAATGATATCGGCCATACCCATGGGAATTGTGCCACAATAGAAGAACTGGCCGCTCTCATAAATATTGATACGGATAGAACGATCGCAAATTTCTAGGAAGGCCACCCTCTCAAAGCCACTAAGGTTGAGGTTATTATTGATGGTAACTCCCTCTGCAATCAACTTTTGTAAGACGTTGGTGCTCACATTCAGCAAATGCGGCTCTACGCCTAAGTTCTCTGTAAGGTGGAAGAATAAATCTGTCGTCTTTTTAGGTAGGGCACAGGCATAGACTTCAATATCTTGCTCATTGGCATTGGCTCCCTGACCTGTCATCCCCGTCTTCTCGAAATTGACGACATAGTTATCCATATCAATACCCAGATATTCTCCCAGTTTAAAGGCAACGATATTGGCTAAATCTGCATCGCTATTCGTCGAAGGGACCAGGAACCTACGTTTTACAACCGTAGCGGCATCAGTGACAAACGCTATATTCCTAAAATTAGATCGTTTCATCACCTCCGCAGTAATAATACTAGACAGTCGTTCCAAGTCGCTGATCTCCCCATCCGTGATACAGCCAAGGGGAACAGGCACCCGGAAGGCATCATAAATGGTGAGATTATTCTTATGGGATTGCCCCGTAACCGCTTGGATGCAGCGATCTGTCAACTCGATCGCTAGCACGTCCTGCTGCGACTTTTTCTTGGTCTTTTTTTTGGTCAAGTTATTCTCCTTTCTCTGAGAGTATACTTCACCTCTCATTATAGCTTACTTGGTTAATTTTACAAGAAAGGCCTTGGAAATCATCCTCATCTATACCGTTGCTATTTGCCTAATGTAAAAATGAGGCAAGTCTACTGATATAGAGGTCAGATCGTCATGATCAGAAGATGAAAGGGAAAGACCTCCCACAGGGGAGGTCAGAAAACTTTATTGAAGCATTTCCTACAGGAGGAATGTCTAGCTAGGGATTTGTAGGAGTTGTGGGAGTTGTAGGGTTTGTGGAGCTCGTGGACGGACTATTTTCATCTTTTTTACCTTTATAATTAGGGTATTTATCCATATCCCCCCCCGGTGAATATTTTGACTTAATTTCATCCAAGACCGCTCCAGTGGTACGCCCGAGGGTCATATAATCATGGACTAAATGCATATTGTCTTCAGATAAGCCAGTTTTTCCGTATATCAAAATCTCAGCCAGGTTCAGATTACCCTGTCCTCCCCCAATATATTTGAGATCGCCTATGTCTTTATCAAAGTCTAATGGATATCCGTTGAACCAAATCTTAGTACCAAATACCATTACAGAACTTAGCTCATTGTAGGGACAGATCGTATAAAAGAAGGACGCATCGTCAATACCTTCTGGTGTTTTTGGAAGATAGTACTGCTCTCCTGCCTTGAGATAGGGAATACAAACAAAATCCTTTTTATCGGAGTCGCCATAAATGAGAGCTGAAGTATTGTTAAAGAAAAAGTAACCCAATTCTCCACTGTCTCCTTGTATAAGGGTGTGCCGATTCAATGACTCTGCGCTATTCTTAATGCGATCTTGTATTTCAGTTCTGTTAATGGTGCCTGCTGCCGAAACTGTAAAATCCGTCTCTGCCTTCCAGCGTTCGTTATCGGTAGATGTAGTCAATGTTTGGTCCTGATTGCAATCAAAAGCATAGAAGGTAAGACCCACAGCACCAGCTCCATCAATACTTGATTTAAGGTTGTTAAGAGACAGAAGCTTAGGAGAAAAGCTACTACCCTTAGCATCCTTCCAGTTGCCTTGGTTTCTAATATGCTTTATTCTCGCCGCAGCACAATCAGGTACTTTAAGATTTCTTCTAAAAACGTTGGCTGAAGATTGTTTATTCGTCACAACTGGCTCAAGCGGGAGTATATCCCTATCATGCTGAGAGCGCTTTTCATTCATATCGTCTAGGCTCTTTTCGCCCGCGTCGCTAACAGAACGTTGCATTAAATCAAAAATAGGGTGAGCATAATCCCGTTCGTTAGGTCGAGATCCCCGCTTGTCATTGGTTAAAACGGGGATATACATCGCTGAATTTGTATTTCCAATAGCAACCCTTGTCGCTCTTTTGTCGGTATTAGCAAACATTTGCCGATAAGTAGGACGGGTCAGGCTTGTACCTTCTATACCCATACCCATTTTCTTATGCTCCAACTCAAGAAGATTGCTATACTTATTTTTTCCTGAACCTGTCGGTTCACTTAATAAGCCCATATAACTTGGATTATAGTGAGCTAGGGGTTTCATCTCCTTAGCATAAGGTAAAGGGATTACATAACAGGAATTGCCTGATAGCTGTGCAGGATAGGCTGCTCCAGCATAACCATAAATAGGTTGAACACCAAAACTAAGCCAGGTACCACCGTAATTTAATAAGTTGTTATTCCCCGTAGCCTTAAAGCGTTTCTGATCCTTGGTTTCATTAAGACGTTTGAAACTGCCCGGATCAGCTGGAGCATTAGCTGTTAAGTACTGTTCAATTCCTAAGTTGTATATCTCTTGGTCTGGAGCATTAAAATAATTTCTTGGATCTGTGAAAAATAAGGCATCTGCACCGGATTGATCAGAGCTTGCTCGATACCAATAAGTATAATAGAGAAAACCATTCTCGTCTTGAGCATCATCCGCTGTCCAGCGTGTTGTCAACTCTAGGGTGTTAACCTCATGTGGATAAACAAATTCCCTATTGATATTAGTGGGCTTTTGCTTTGGCAAGGATGTCGTCATCACTTCCAGGCTTACTAAGGAATATAGACGCTCAGCACCACTTGTTTTGCCAAAGCTGTAGATCTTATTATTCGGCTGAGAGGCTATGATTTCACCGGAATCTTTATCGCGCCAGGTTGTATTGAGATACTCATCCTTACTAGAAAAAAGATTAGCCACCGTAACTCCTCGGTTAAGGTCTGGGAGCGACATTTCATAAATAGCACGGTTTCCCGCTGTATTCTTAGGAAAAAGGACGTTATGAGAATATCTATCGCTGGTATTTAAAGCTTTGAGATATTCATCAATTTCTTTTCTAAGTGCTTCGATCTCCCCTAGGTGTTCATCTGGTTTTTTTTCTAATTCAGTCAAACGTTTTTTCGCAGTAATGAGATTTGCTTTCTTGTCCAGATATACTCCTACATTGTTGACCTTAGGATCCAGATTACTTTGAGAAGTATGATACATGAACTCAAGGATGGTGTTTGTCTTGGTGTTGTGAATCAAGAGGTTTCCAATACTCACCAAAAAAGTTGCAAAGATCACGCCTATTAAAACCATTGAAATAATGATTTCTACAAAGCTGACACCGCTTCTTCCTTGTCTGCCATTCTTAAGTTCTTTAAACGCATTGTGTCGCAGTAACATAGATACAATCACCTCCTTGCTACTCTTGTGCCTGAGGACCATCAAGGAACCACAGGTCCTCATTAATTACCTGAACAATATTATCAAAAGTCTGCATAAGAGCATCTGTACTATCAGCAAAGATGTATTCAGCCTTACCGTTGTCAATAGAATTGATATCTTCGACCATCCTTTTACATTTTCTTACAGCGTATGCATCGCCAAAACCTATTACCCAGATGCGATCTACTTCACAACCTTGTCGCTTCATGGCTTTATAAGTCTCGATAAAGCTGCTTTTCATCAAGGGATCAAGATCGCGATCTAATACACTGGCATAGCCAGAACCACGGCTCCAAGCCGCCCTCATAGTTGGGAAGGCAGATGTTTGAAAATAACCCTGGGACCAACCAATTTGATGAAAGAAGTAATCCGTATTAAACATCAAGCTAAGCTCCATAGGAGATTTAAAACTGCTGTTGAAGTCATCATAGTAAGCGCTTTGCAAATAATTACCTTCGGATTGACCTAAGAAATTACCAAAGTAATGATCTTTGAGGTATTGTCTGTACTCTTCGTCATTCGTAAAATCTCCTCGGTTATAGGCAGCAACCAAATTTTTCAATTTCCACATATTGGAGTTGCGAAGCAATTGTTCATAGGTATAGATCTTGATCCTATGCAGAGTGTTGCTATTCCAAGCTGAAAAGCCTGCATCCTCATCCATTCGAGGTTGATTCGTAAAGAAGTCAAAGGGTGGGTAATAATTATCATAGTCAACAGGGAAGCCGCCTATGACCATGCCTTTATAGCCACCATCTTCATATTTTCGATTCAATAAAAGCATATTTTGAGGACCCGATTGGGTTCTTTTGAAGGAATCAGCATTGAACCAGTAGCGCTTCGTGTTATCCTCTATGGTCGCCATCTTCTCTGTGCTAAAGTTTACGGTCGTTGGATTTCCGTCAGTAAACATAACCAGATAGTTCTTTAAGGGACGGACATCATTGGCCTTTTTCAGCATCGCCATGCTTGTCCGCAAGGCATCTGCATGATTAGTAGCCCCTCCTCGATGCAGTTTGGCGACCTGCTGAAGAAGAAGGTCCTTATTTTCCTTTGGATTAGCAAAATAACGACGATCCGCATCGGGATCTGGTCCTTCCCCATACTGATTCGCAGCCGTTGGTTTTACTAAACCCATACCATTGTAGGTAAAGATTTGCTTTACAGCATCAGAGAAGGAGGAAATATTGATTTCAATCGCACTGGGACTTGTTTTTTTAGATGGCTCATTAGGATTATTTCCGTTGTTTCCGCTATTTCCAGTATCTTCACCGGCAAGTTTTCTAATTAGTTGAGACAAACATTGCTTCAGAGCAGCATCTCTTGAAAGATTAGAGTTAGCAACCCTACTACGCATGGATCCACTCATATCCGTCATCATAACAAAGCGTCCACCACTTGGATTTTGAGCTGTAGAAAACTGGATTGGATCATTACGATAGGCAATCGCAATACCATCGTTATCGCCTAGGCCCCCTATATTCCGGCTGTTATAGGCAAAGGTTGAAGATATCATCATCCGATTGGGGATCTCCTCCGCCTTTTTCCCAGCCGGAATATCTGCATTGGTAAGTTTGCCATTTTGATCAACAGCCCCTTGCTCTATTCGGAAAGTTAGGACACGGGAATCTGGTTCTGTACGTACTCCGAACTCAAAACCATTCCCGGAATCAGGTGAGAATGAAGCTAGAACTTGGCGAACGTGTTTTCCATTGGGGATCGTTTTGCCTGATGCAGTATCATGTATTAGGGGTTCATTCGGATCTGGTTGCCATATATAGTTGCAAAAGTTTTCAACCCGTCTATTTTGGTCGTCATACTTTTCCACTCCAATATAGGACCAACCAGGTGTTAGTCCTCGTATTTTCCCTTTAAATTGCGTTTCATTGACAACAAAGGAAACGGTAGCATTCTTGATAGCAAAGTTCACAGAATAAAGTAAACTTCTCAGATTACTCGCATATTTAAGATTCGAAGAAAGGGCTCTTTCAGCACGATAAGTCGTGGTCACCGCACTCAGCACCCCACTCAAAAGAAAGGATGTAAGGATCATAACCATGACTAATTCAATAAAGCTAAATCCCTTTCTTTTTGTATTCTTTCTATTCTTTTTCAACTCTTGTTTTTTCATTTCATATCCCTTTCTACCCTGTTACGGATAAGGAAAATAAAGATCACCCTTACTGCTTGCACAATCCGTTTAAGATGGAGATGATTTCCTAATAGTAGGTTCGAATCTGATACATAGCTGACTCATAGATGGGCACGAGTGCTGTGCTTAAACTAAAAGAAAGGTAAGGTTTTAAGGCGATATAGTCCGGATCTTGTGACAAGACATCCATCAGGCGCGTATCATTCATAGTCGGATAAGAAATAATCTCTGCCACCTCTTCGGAATGGCGGTCGATCATAGTTTTTACCTTTTGCAAATATTGAGTATCAGTAAAGCCTCTTGTATCATTCGTCCTGATAGTCAAGGCATTTACCAGGAAACGACTTGCATTGGTGGTAGGATAATCAGCCCATAATCCCATTGTCACAGCATAAAAACAAAGAGGATGATTATCGCCCGTAAAGTCATCATCGCTATACATACCGGTGAAAAGAGTAAACTCTTGAGGATTTAGTTTATACTTTGCCTTGACTTCTTGTGCCCGGGCACTGCCGGAATTTCTGAAATTCCAGGCCCGCATTCTTTTGCCACCGCCCTTCATGAAAGCTACATAATAGCCAGGCGTAACGTCCTTATACTTTTGATTCGGCAGGGCGTTATTATTCTTTTTTCCACTACTGTTGCTAGAGCTGTTGTTAAACGCATTCATACCGTTGCGATCAAGATATTCAAAATAGCCATCAATCTTAACACGTCCGTCCTCTTGTGGTCGTTGAATCCCTGATAAATTCGTAAAGTCAATATCAAGATCTGCCGTATTCGTCGAAGCTGGATCCACAATCCGACCTTCCAGTAAGGAGCGAAGACACTGGAGATAGGGCACTACCTCAAAATCGGTATCCTTATAATTTACTTCCGCATTCGCTGCCGTGATGGCGGCATCACTCTGCAGATCTTGTATAGCTAATTTACCCCCTGTATACTTATGATTGCTTAGCAAGGCCCCCCGATAGAGTTCAGCGATAGCCCGGGAGTAGTATTGATTCTTATAAGTGCCTCGCGACAACATGACCTGATAGGTATCTGTCATCGTCCGCTTCGTCATGAAGGCGCTAAACATTGCCACAAAAACAAAAATGGCAACAACGTAGCTCAAGAGGGCACCTCTTCTTTTATGTGTCCGGGATGATGCCAAAGTCCCACGGCTGGCTGGAAAGACGGAATAACAAAGCCCTTCCCTATCCTGCTTTTCAGCATAGTCAGCCACTGAAGTCTGCAGGCAGTCCTGCTTCATGGGAGACGAGACAGCTACAGCTGCCCCTCTCCTAATTTTTTTATCTGTACTCATAAGCTACCTCCTCATTCAAGTCAGCCTAATAGTAGTATTACGTTTCTATTGTAACAAAGTATTAAGGAAAAGTGAAGGCCCTTCGGAATTTTATGAAATTTTTGTTAAGGGCCGATCAAGTTGGTCTAAAGACATATTTTCAAACCTTGTAAGTTCAAGAGGTCTTGGATGCTCTCCTCTCGTCTTGGTCTAGGGTCGACTCCGATTCAGGGAGGGATCCTAGAGGAACAAGGATCTGGAGGGCAAAGTCCTTCTGGGATTGAATGATAAGGACGCCCGAAATACGGTCAAGGGCTTGACGCATGCCTCTAATGCCTTCACCTTCACTCAGATTTCCTGTCGGTACCTTGCCATCGTTGGTAATCTCCAAAATCACGCATGGAAGCTCTGGATTCTCCTGGAGCCTGGTCAAGAGTCCGGGGCGATACTCTTGAATAACAGCCTCCTCTTCCGGGCTAATATGGAGGTCCTTAGCCTGCTTTTCTTGAAAAACAGCCTTGATTACCGTTGCCATTCCATGACGAATGGCATTATTGGCCGCTTCACGTAAGATTTTGTATAAGGCGGAAGCCACTTCCCTGTTGCTGGGGGGTGTTCCTTCCACTTTCAGCTCTGTACCGACGAGAGCCACGGTGTTTTTAATATTTTCTAAGGTGGGTGTAAGATCTTCTTGGGGAACCGAAGCTAGGTCTTCCAGCATGCCATCGATGAGGGGCATTAGGCGCTCAAGGTCAGCTGCATCCAACTTTTCTGTTTTCTCAGTATAAATATGGAGGATAGAAAGACGCTGACCAATGATGTCATGGATCTTATAACGGAGCTTCTCTCTTTGCTTTTGCGTCTCAATCTCTTCTACTTTCTGCATGAGGACTTTAAGGCGATCATTACTTTCTTGGGTTTGCCGGTTCTTGACCATCATCTCTTCAAGGAGGGCCCGCTCTGATGTAATGTCGTAAAGACTAATTTCTTGCCAGTTCTTGGTAGGTACCTTTAGGGTATTCACTTTCAGACTATATGTCTTCTCCCCTACCACGAGAGCATTGAGGTGGTTTTGGTCCGCACTTGCCTCCTCTTGGAGGGCAGCGGCTAGTTCTTTGGTTTTTTGCGAATAAATGCCAAGACGGCCTAAAATGGTTCGCATGGTCTGATTTTGCAAGAAAATCTTCCCCTCCCTTTTGCCGTAAGCAATAGCTTGGGGGAAGCGGTCAAAGGCATTCTTGACAGAGACCCTTGTAATTACCGTATTGACCTTATTGCGAAGAGCCACAAAGTGAGAGACAGAAACCAGAAGAAGAAGCATAGTAGAAAACATCAGAACAAGGTAAAAGTCACCAGCAAAAAAGGTTTCCATGAAGGGCAGGGTGAGGGTAACGGCAATAAGGGCAATGGCATCACTATTGGATTTTTCAAAAGTGACCAAGGGTACCCCCAGAAGGGGGATCAACATGGAAAGATAACGCAGATGAAGGAGAGGGTTTTGGACTAGGTCCCGGGCTGCACTAAAGTGGATAATTGATACGACAAAGGTCAGAAGCAAATAATTTAGAAAAATGCCGAATTCAAAGGCATAGCGCCAACCCCAGCGAAAGTCATCACCAACCAAGATGCGAAGCACAAGGCCAGCAAGTTGCATGGTCATTCCCAGGTATAGCATAACGATCAGGGCAACACGAACACTCGCTGACAGGGGATATAAACTAAGCATGTTGAGATCCTCCTTCCTGGAAAGTCGATACGGTTGGTGGAGTTGATGAGGCTGGTGAAATGGACGAGGGTGGGAAAGAAACGGTAGAAGTTGGGGGAATCTGAGTCAGCTCAATAATCAGGTCGCTTCCTTCTGGCTCAAGGTGGACATCCCAGGTAAGCGATAGGTCTGTCATTCTCTTGCAGAGGTCGGCCTGAGGGGTAAAAAGGGAAACCAGGTCTATGGCACGATCTGGCAGCTTCTTGCCATTCCAAATCAAGCGGAAGACAGATAGGGACGGGGAGGTCTGGGGCTGATCGTCTCTCTCATAGTCATCATCAGTTGCACCAGAAGTAACGGAATCGGTTGAGTCGGCAGCAAAGGTAGAGATCGCAGCAGATTCGGCAGCGGGAGAGTTGGGGCCAGGAAGATCCTCATCGTTAAGGGTTAGGAGAAGGCTGACCCTGCCAAACTGAGTAGATTTTTGAAGGATATCCTGGAAATAATCGTAGTAAACAAGGAGGCGGGCTAGGGGAACCTGAGGACCGGTCTTGATAATGCATAAGCCGCGAATTCCGGCGGTGCCTACGTCTGCGAGGGCTTCACGGAAGATCATTTTCACCTCCTCGGCCCGGACGTCAGCTTGTCCCCGGATCATAAGATTACTCTTCCTTTTGCACTGGCTAATCATACTTTTTATACGGCTCAGCTCCAATTTTAACTCAGAAGGTTGACTGGGGGTTCCCTCCTGGTCGATTCGTCCGGAAGCTACGCCGTCCGCCAGATCTTTGAGGGCAGCCTTGACCTCAGTGATGGTCTGAGAAATCGAATCTTCCACCTCGGAAAGGAGTCGATGGCGGATGGTGCTGGCAGCTAATTTCGACTGAACCTTCGATTCAACCCCTAAAATCTGGGCTTGATTCAATAACTTTTGATTCACTCGCTGGAGGTCTCTCTTTAGTTGGTTGATTTCGGCAATATCCTCCTTCCAGAAGATGAAGCCACCCTGAATATCACGTAAACCTAAGACAAGATCCGGATTTTGAGGATCTGGCATCTTGATCGTAAGATCTGCGGGAGTATTTGTTGGGGAAGAGCTAAGGGAATGGGGAAGGGTAAGCTTGGACAAAAAAGAAAGAAACTTGGGGGTCTGTTTGGGGCTGGGTGCTGAGGTAGAGGCAGCGTGGCGGTCGACAGCTTGTTTGAGGTAGAGGGTAGTCTCGTAGGGGATGTCATCGGCGAACTCAGGCTTCATGACGTCGCGGAAGGAATGATCCAAAATCCGAAGGTTATCTGGATTATACTTGTAGGCTTCAAAATATTTGCTGTTGGCGGGCAAGTAGCGGTAGGATAAGACAAGGAGCAGAAAAATGACCAGCCAAAGGCCAGCGACGAGAATTAAGGAAGTGGTAGAGAACCATGGGTTGGTCCACCAAGACCAAGTCCAAAAGGCCAGGCCCCCTAGGGCTAAGATAAAGAGGGCCAAAAAAATAGGATCAATCCTAGTTCCCCAAAGGGGAATCTCTTTATTTTCTGCGTCTCTCTCACTGATTTCAGTTAAAATAACTAGGCCCCTGTAAAAACAAAAAAGGGCATAGAGACTGAAAGTGAGGATGAGCCAGGGGGTAAAGGTAGGAGGAAGGGCAAGAAGTGGCATGATAGCCAAACCCAGGGCTGTGAGGTATAAACGGTCCCAAGGTGAAGTGACAGGCAAAGTCAACTCTTTGGCGTAAGAGCAAGTAAGACGGTGCCAGGCAATAGCAATCATGGGCAGGGGTAAAAACAAAAGGTGGCTAAAAAGGACAGCCCGGCCGGTAGAGCTAAATAGGAGGCGGACAAAGCCTAACAGGACCCAAATGGAGACTAGAATCGAAAGGATGGTTAAATAGGTTTTATAAGGAGCCTTATCTAAACGATAATAGATAGAGAAAAGAAGGAGAATCGTCAAAAGACTGATCAAAATGTAGGAGATCAGTTTAGAATATAGGCCAGTAGGTGCGAAAAAGGGAGGTAAACCAACGTGACGCTGAAACTGATCCTCGTAAGGGAATATTTGCTCGTTGAATTCAAGATAATTTTTGATGCGGCTGGCGGGGCTGTAGGCCTCCTCGGACGGGTAAAGGAGGGGACTGGCACTGTTTTCTGGGGTCCGATAGCCATGGGCCAGAAGGGATGAAAGGAGGTCGGCGTGTCGGTCAGGAGCAAAGCTTTGAGTTAAAAGGAGACTAGCATAGCGCCCTCCTGCAAGGAGTCCGAAGTCGACTAGAAGGGTCCCGTCACTGGGAATAACGAGGGAAAGCCAGCCCGGGGAGGCATCGAAGGCACGACCGGTAGCCGGGTCGATTTGCCAATCGGGAGGCAAGGCAGGTTCCTGGTCGGCAGGAGCTAAAGATGGGCTGGTTTCAGTCGGGGACGAAGGGGCAGGGTCTGGGTAGCCCAGCGTGCCTGAGGATTGGTAGTTGGCTGAGTCGGAATGGGAGGATTTCGCCGGAATATGGGTTGCGGATGAGCCTGGATCGGCAGTTGAGCTCGAAGTATTGGACGAGCCCGGTGCCATGGTTGATGTTGGACTTGCACTTGAGGCTGGTGATGTGGTTGAGGTGGCAGCTGTGGCCGAGTTGGCCGCATCGGGAGAGCTGGCCGCTGTGGCAGCTGCCTCTACGCTGGCGTCAAGGGCTAGGTTGGCCTGAGCAATCTGATAGTCAAAGGCTATATATACTTGGGCTGCTAGGGAAGAGTCCTCCTCTGGAAGGGTGCGGCGTTGATTGGCCAGCTTGCGGGAATCAGGAGGAAGTTTGGCGCTGGTTTTGATCATTTTGGCATCACCGGTCGCGAAAAAGCGCCCTTCCTTATTGAGAGTGTGGAGACCCTTGAGGATCTTTCTTTTTTCTGGCCCCAATTGATCTAGGACGTGCATAAAATAGGAGGTTGGAGCCTCCAGGGAAACAGTAGCCGGCTGATGGTCGGGTCCTTGTGCCCCCTCTGAAAGCCACTTTTGGAAAGCAGACCAAGTCTGGAGCTGAGGAAGGAGGGCGGGAGTATTGGTGGCAAGGACGATGGTAGCTCTTACCAGGGGTTGAAAACTCACGCCGAGCCGAGTTTCAAGCAGGGGAAAACTCTGATTTTCGGGCATCACACTCAGGAGGTTGCCTTCCAATAGATTGAGATGGACGGGGTCCGTGCACCCATAAACGGGCAATTGAGGGACTAGGCTTTGAATGGCCTGGGCCAGGGCATAGTCTTCCTCGTCAAAGACCACGAGAATGGGCTGAGTGCTGGCCATTTTTTCGAGGTCAGCAGCGGTATGAAGTTCCACAGTGGCAGGCATGGCGGCCTGGACAAGGGGTGCCAGGGGGAGCATTGGGGCCAGGATGAGCAAGGCCAGGACTAGGCAAAATATTTTTAGGCAAGACTTAGGGGATTGCATGGGGCCTCCAAAGAGCGGACTAGGATTTTGGCCAAGGCATGGCCAGGGCAGGCTCATTTCAGGGAAAGGGAATGGGCTATGGCTCAGGGACGATGAGGCCTTTGGAGACCGCAAAGATCGCCAACTGGGCGATGGAGTCATAACCTGTCTTTGAAAGGATCCGGGTAATGTGGTTACGGATCGTATTTTCGGATAGGAACATCTTGCCAGCAATTTCTTTCCGGTTTAACCCCTGGCAAATATAGCGCAGGATCTCCTCTTCCCGCTCACTAAGGTCCAACTCTAGGTCGGGGTCCTTATCTTTCTCGTCGGGGTAGACCTTGTAGTCTTGCATCGTATTGTTGATACATTGGACAAAATCCTCAATGGTGGAATTCTTATAAATAAAGCTGTCGGATCCGGCTTCCCGGGATTCTTCCAAGAAGTTCATGTCTGGCATGGCCGTCATAAGGATTACCTTGATATTAGGGTACTGCTCCTTAATCTTTTTTGCCTCTTGGATCCCCGTACTCCCATCCTTGGAGCAAATATCCATGAGGACTAGGTCCGGTTGATAGGTCCGACAAGCCGCAAGGATCTTAGCACTATCGAGGATGCGGGCCACCACTTTGATGTTATCTTGACGGCCGAGGGACTCGGCCAAGGCATCCAGCAAAATTTGCTGGTCCTCCACTAAAATCATCTGAATCATAGGCAAAGTATAGCAAAAGTGGGAGTTTGTTGCATCATGCTTGCTAGGGGGCAGTGGTTAAGCCGGGGCAGGAGTATTTGTAGGGGGAAAGGAGAAATTACTGGCAGCAAGGAGGGTTTTCATGGTACAATGAGGCAACTATCATGGAACGAGGGAGGCCTGACAGGGCGGTTGGGTCTTTGGTCTTGTGCGCTAGAATAGGCCTTGGTGCAAGACCCCCTTTTCTGCCATATTTTGTAGAAAGTAGAGAAAAACGTGAACGGAACATCTGCATTGCGTGTCTATTCAGAGATCGGAAAATTGAAGACAATGGTTGTCCACCAACCTTCGGTGGAGCTGGACAACCTGGCCCCGGACTATATGGGTCGGCTGCTCTTTGATGATATTCCCGATTCGCTGATTGCGGCCGAAGAACACAAAAAGTTTCAGGATATCATACGATCGTGCGGGGCGGAAGTCATCCAAGTAGAGGACCTTTTTGTCGAATCCCTCCTCACCCCGGAAATTCAAAAAGAATTTCTCGTCCAATACTTGAAAGAAAGCTATGAGGATCCAGCCTTACAGGAGGCAATGCTGGCTCATCTGATTGATAAAACCCCGAAGGAGCTCGTGCATGACCTCATCCGTGGGATCCGGAAGGAAGAGCTTTCGGGGGCCCTCGCCGACAAGATGAAGTCCTACGAGGGGGAAGCCTATCCACTCTGCCTGGATCCTTTGGTCAACCTCTATTTCTCAAGAGATGCCTTTGCTACGATTGGCCAGGGGGTAAGCATTAACAAGATGCAGACCCAGGCCCGGGCTCGGGAGTCTTTGATGGGAGAATATATCTTTAAGTATCACCCCAAGTATAAGACCGATCGAATCTATTATCAGAGGACCTATCCCCACCACCTCGAAGGAGGCGACATCCTTGTTCTCTCTCCCAAGGTCTTAGCTGTAGGTATCTCACAAAGAACGAATACCGCTGCAGTGGAAGCTTTGGCGACGAGCGTATTTAAGGCAGAGCCCAGCTACGAGCACATTTTAGGCTTCCAGATTCCTTCAACCCGGGCCTTTATGCACTTGGATACCGTCTTTACCCAGATCGATCGAGACCTCTTTGTAGTCCACCCTGGGATTGAGGAGCACCTTAAAGTCTTTGATTGGGCGAGAAGTGAAGTCGTGGATCAAGATGCAGAGGTATGGGAATATAAGAAAATTGAAGAATATTCAGATTCACTTGAACATATCCTAGAAAAATTCTTAGAAATTGAGCCCATGCGGATTGTCCGTTGCGGGGGCAGTAGTCCCATTGACGCCCAGCGAGAGCAGTGGAGCGATGGGTCCAACGTGGTGGCCCTGGCACCGAATGAAATAATCGTCTATAATCGCAATCGGGTAACCAACGAAATTTTAGCCGACTTAGGCGTTAATTTACACGTCATTCCCTCATCTGAGATCTCCCGGGGCAGAGGCGGCCCACGCTGCATGTCCATGCCATTATGGCGGGAAGATGTTGAGTAGGGGAATATTTGTTGAGAAAAAGGGGTCTTAGTATCGCTCGGGCCCTCTTTTATCCATTTTTAGATCATGATACTTTGGAGGTAAAATCATGGCAGTAAACTTAAAAGGAAGAAGTTTTTTAACCTTGAAGGATTTCACACCGGACGAAATTCATTATTTGCTTGACCTGGCTAAGGACTTGAAGGCCAAGAAAAGGGCAGGCATTCACGGAAAAACCCTTGAAGGTAAGAATATTGTGCTTCTCTTTGAGAAGACCTCGACCCGGACCCGGTGCTCTTTTGAAGTTGGAGCGATGGAAGAAGGGGCTGGCGTCGTCTTCCTAGGGGCTAAGGATTCTCAGATGGGCAAAAAAGAGTCCATTGAGGATACCGCCAAGGTCTTGGGACGTTTCTTTGACGGGATTGAATTCCGTGGCTTTAAGCAAGAAACAGTTGAATGCTTGGCCAAGTATTCCGGCATTCCTGTCTGGAATGGTCTGACTGACCTTTATCATCCCACCCAGGTGCTCGCCGACTATATGACAGTTGCAGAGCACGTGAGTAAGCCCCTCCGTGACGTGAAGTTTGTCTATGTGGGTGATGCTCGGAATAACATGGGCAACTCCCTGATGATTGGATCTGCTAAGCTCGGTTCTCACTTTGTGGCCCTGGCTCCGAAGGAACTCTGGCCTGAGGCTGGTCTTGTTGAAGAGATGAAGGAGCTGGCCAAGGAGACTGGTGGGACCATTGAGCTGTCTGATGATATCAACTGTGTCAAGGGGGCCGATGTCATTTATACCGATGTCTGGGTCTCCATGGGTGAGGAAGACAAGTTTGCTGAGCGGATCGCCCAGTTGAAGCCCTACCAGGTCAATATGGACATGATCAAAAAGACGGAAAATCCCAATGTCATTTTCCTCCACTGTCTGCCCTCTAACCATGACCTCCAGACGGAAGTTGGCCGTCAGGTAAAAGAAGAGTTTGGTCTCGAAGAGATGGAAGTTACGGACGAGGTTTTCCGCAGCAAATATTCCAAGGTCTTTGACGAGGCTGAAAACCGGATGCACACCATCAAGGCCGTTATGGTAGCCACCATCGGTAACCTGTAAGGCCAGCATTGAAGTCCCAGTAATGGGAAGGCGGGTTCGCAAAGATCCCCAATCCAGAGGGCGATTCTAGGATAGAATCCCCTCTTTTCGTTTTTCTAAAATAAATACTAGGAAGATAAACAGAAAGGAAGCGACATGGAGAATACAAAATTAGTCTTGGCTCTCGGAGGCAATGCTCTTGGCAAGACATGTCGGGAACAAATTGATCTGGTGAAGGAGGCCGCCAAGCATATTGTTAGCCTCATGGAAGCGGGCCACCAGGTGGTGATCACCCACGGGAATGGCCCCCAGGTAGGGATGATTCATAATGCTTTTGCAGAGTCTCACTATGAGATGCCCTTTGCTGAATGCGGGGCCATGAGTCAGGGGTATATTGGCTTTCACTTGCAAAACTGCGTTAGCTATGAACTGACAAGGGCTAAGCTTCCTCCCAAGGTCTGCACCATCCTCACCCAGGTACAAATTTCCCTGGATGATCCTGCTTTCCAAAACCCCACCAAGCCCATCGGTTTATTTTATACCCAAGAAGAAGCGGAGCAATTGAAGGCTGAAAAAGGCTGGGAAATGATTGAGGATTCTCAGCGAGGCTTCCGTCGGGTCGTCCCCTCTCCCAAGCCAATCCGGATCATTGAATCGGCTAGTATTGATGAGCTATTGGCCTCTGACCATACCGTCATTGCTTCCGGCGGTGGCGGGATCCCGGTCTTTGCGGTTCCAGATGAACCGGGCAACTATCGGGGCGTTGAAGCTGTGGTAGATAAGGACTTCTCTGCAGCACTTTTAGCTAAACAGGTAAATGCGGACATGTTAATCATTTTGACGGCGGTCGACCATGTCGCCATCAATTTTGGCAAGCCTAATCAAAAGAACCTGGAGCAGGTCACCGTTTCAGAGCTATTAGCCTATGAGAAGGAAAATCAATTTGCGAAAGGCTCCATGTTGCCTAAGGTCCAAGCTGCTATTCAGTTTGTAAAAGAAAGGCCTAGTAACAAAGCCCTCATTTGCGCCCTCTCCCAAGCAAAAGATGCCTTGGCTGGGAAGACGGGTACCTTGATCGTGAACGATTAGAAATAGGACTAGGACGAGGATTAGAACACAGAGTTAAGAACTAGGACTCGGATAAATTTTAGGATGAGGGAGACTTATGGTAGAACATTATGCTGAACGAGACCTGGCTCTTGCCCAGGACCTGGCCATCTTAGACCAAATTTACGAGAAGAGGACCGAGGATCGGGGCCAAAGGGCCTGCTTTTACTTCTTAGGAATTGGGGGCATTTCCATGAGTGCCCTTGCTAAAATCATCCCTCACCTTCTTCCCTGCTCGGTATGGGGTTCTGACCACAACCCAAGCGAGATGGTGGTAAATTTGCAGGGAATATTTGGGGAAGACCAGGTTAAGGTTGGGGATGATCCGACCCATTTACGGGAAAGTCAAGCTGAGGCCCTAATTTACACCTTGGCGATCAGTCCGGACAACCCCATTCTTGTTGCTGCAAAGGAGATGGGGATCCCGACCATTTTGAGGGATCATTTTCTCGGCTGGATCAACCGCCTCTTCCCCCGGGTCATTAATGTGTCGGGAACCAATGGGAAAACGACCACAACCGGTCTTTTATCTCATATTATGGTCGCAGATGGGATAGACCCCCTGGTGCACTTGGGGGCCACTTACCGGGAATTTGTGGATGGAAATGTTCGCTTGCCTGAGGGGAATCGCCATGAGCTGATGATTTCTGAGGCTTGCGAGTACCAGGGGTCTTTTTTGAGTTTTTACTCGACTACGGCCATCCTTTTAAATATTGCTCATGACCACCTGGATAGCTATCCCCAGCTAGATGATGCCATCCGTACCTTTGTCGAGTATGGGCTTCGCCTGCCTGAGGGTGCTCAACTGGTGGTGCCAGCCTTTGATGGGCCCATTCTACGGATGTTTGAGGATACCCGCTTGGTAGATCGGGTTAGGGATGAGCATTTGCACCCTGTCTGGTATCAGCGGATTTTGCCGGAAAAAGAGGTAGAAATGGAGAGAGCGCGGCAAACTGGAGTAGGGACTGGAACTGGGGCTGTGACTGACGCTGGGGCAGGAGCAGGTATTGGGGCTGTGACTGGCGCTGGAGCAGGAGCTGGAACTGGGGCTGTGACTGGCACCGGAGCAGAATCTGCTGCTGCCGTAGCCTCTCCCTCTCTCCTCTCCTACTCTCATAAAGAATTACTGTCTCTCCTCCCTGAAGAAGGACAAAGACTGGTCCGGAAGGGGATTTTGACCGGGGTGCCAGAATATTTGGCAGTCCATCTTAGGCCCAGTGATTTAGCGTCAGGAGCTTATCAGTTTGACCTCTACCAAGCCCAGAAGACGGACCAAGGGGCTGACACCAAAGCCCAGGTGGATAACCACTCCTATGCCTTGGTCGGTCACTTCTCTCTGCGCATTCCTGGCATCTATAATGTAGAGAATGCCCTAGCGGCCATGACAGCTGCTTTAATCAATGGGGCAAAGCTTTCTTCCCTAACCCAGGAAGTGGCGAATTTTGCGGGCTGCGATGGACGCTTCCAGCATCTTGGGACCTTCCATGGAGCGGAAGTCATTTTAGACTATGCCCACCATCCAGACTCCTTGGACCTAGTCATCCAGGCCGCTCGTAATTATGCCCCCGGCAAGAAGATTATCCTGGCCTTCCAGCCCATAACCCATACAAGGGCCCGAGAATTTGCCCAAGAGTACGCTAAAGCACTGGCCAAAGTGGATCTGCCGATTATCCTGGAGGTCTACGATACCCGAGAAAAAGATCAATCTTTCTCTTCGGCCCAACTGGTTGACCTTTGTCAAAAGACTAATCCCCAAGCAACTTTTCTTCCCGACCGCAAGGCCCTATGGAACTTTTTAGGGACGCAGGATATATCGGATGGAACTTGCATCTTTGTCGTTGGAACACAAAGTCAGTTAGTAAAGCCTTCGGACTTGGATCCAATTTAGAAGAGCGCCCTACAGCACCAAGGCTCCTAGGTCTGTTAGTAACTGCTGACTTTACGGCCTTAGCTAACATAACAGGACTATAAAATCGATATAATCCCAATAAAAAAGCCCATGGCTTGTATGTAGATAACAAATCATACCTGTCATGGGCTTGTTGTTTTTTAGGGGAAAGAGTCTTCCTTGGAGCTTACTTAGAGGAAGCTTACTTAGAGGAAGCGTCCGTAGAGGAGTCTTTGGAAGAAGCGTCTTTCGAAGAAGAACCTTTCTTAGAAAAATCTTTTGAAGAAGAAGCTTTTGTAGAGGAATCCTTCGTGGAGGAATCATCCGACGAGGAGTCTGTTTCCGAAGATCTGGAAGTTTCTTCTTGACTGGCCGATTCTGACCCTCCTAAGACAAATTGTCCTTCAGGGGCTGGCTTATAATCCGCTGCATAGGCCTTGTAGATTTCCTCAAACTCGGGACCTTCAATCTTTTCCTTCTCCATTAGAGCCTTGCTTAATTCATCTAAAAGCTTACGGTTTTTCTGGAGTATCTGTTTCGTAGCTTCATAAGCTTCGTTGATAATCCGGCTGACTGCGTCATCCGCCTTTGACAGGTAGGCTTGGCTATAGGAAGGGCCTGCAGGATAGCCAGCAGTGGCAAATCCTGGATCGTCATCATCGCTAAAGACAAAGTGGCCGAGCTCCTTGCTCATCCCGTATTTAGTGACCATTTCCCTAGCGATGGCATTAGCCGACTGAAGATCGCTATAGGCTCCCGTGCTGATATCGTCTTGGGTCAGCTCCTCAGCAGCCCGCCCGCCGAGGGCATGTTTGATCTGGACAATCAGGTCATTGGATCCGATGAAGCTTTGGTCATCTACAGGTCTTTGGGCTGTATAGCCGCCAGCGCTACCAGCCGGGATAATCGAAATTCTCTCGATTTTCTGACGATTCGATAAGTAACGGAGGACAATAGCATGGCCAGCCTCATGGTACGCAGTCAGAGATTTTTCTTTTTCAGACATGATCCGGCTCTTTTTCTCCGGTCCCACGGTTACTTTGAAGACAGCATCTGCGATATCTTGGTAGGATATATCGGGAGCTGACTTGGAGGCCGCAGTCAGAGCAGCCTCATTTAAGAGGTTGGCAAGATCTGCACCCGTGAAGCCTGGGGTTATTTTAGCGATATTTTCTAAGTTGACGTCAGGAGACAGAGGCTTGTTCCTAGCATGAACCTTGAGAATTTCCTTCCGGCCTGCCTGGTCAGGCTTCATAACCGTAATCCGACGGTCAAAACGGCCTGGACGAGTTAAGGCAGAATCTAGGATATCGGGACGGTTGGTGGCCGCCATAACAATGACCCCACTGTTGCCTTCAAAGCCATCCATTTCAACCAGTAACTGGTTGAGGGTCTGCTCTCTTTCATCGTGGCCACCGCCAAAACCAGAACCCCGGTGACGCCCAATGGCATCAATTTCATCAATGAAGATGATTGATGGGGCCCGTTTTTTGGCCTCGTCAAAGAGATCTCTAACCCGGGAGGCACCGACGCCTACAAACATCTCCATGAACTCGGAACCAGAAATGGTAAAGAAGGGAACGCCAGCCTCTCCGGCCACAGCCCGGACCAATAGGGTTTTACCAGTACCCGGCGCTCCTACTAAAAGGATACCCCGGGGAACCTTGGCACCTAACTTGGTATATTTTTCAGGATTCTTCAGGAAATCTACAATTTCTTTGAGTTCCTCTTTTTCTTCCTCAGCACCGGCAACATCATCAAAAGTCGTGGTATTCTTCTTCGGATTAACCAACTTGGCCCGACTCCGGCCAAAGTTCATGGCCGACTTGCCTTCCATGCCATTCGTCCGATTAAAGGTAACCCACATGAAGAAGCCCATGCCACCTAGCATGAGTAAAATCAGCATCAAATTAAAGAGGGAGCTCACATCCACGGGTTGCTTGTAATCAAGACTTTCGAGATGCTTGTCCTCCACAGCCTTAGAGAGGCGCTGGTAAACTTCCGGAATCATCATCGTGTGAATATTCCGACTATTGACCCGACCAGGAACCAAGATAGACCGTCCATTGACTGTCTGTTTTGCTGCCTTATACTGCAATTCCAGCTTGGTGGAATTCAAGACGGCAGACTTCACCTTTCCTTGGTCAACGTCTTGGAACATCTGGGAAAGGCTAATGTCCTGGTTCATCCGACTGTTGTTCTGGAAAAAGAAAGCCGATCCTAAAATGATTGCTATAATGATGAGATAAAAAGCCAAACCATTCGATTTTTGCTTATTCACAGGCTTTTTCTCCTCCTTATCTTTGTTTCTATGTTTTTTAATTTCTTGCTATGATTCCATGGATTTTAACTGCCACAAATATTCCTAATCTTCCAGGATATGGCAGCGATGGATCTCGGGAAGGTTTCTAAACTGGTCATTGTAATCCAGTCCATAGCCCACTAAAAAGTCATTTTCTACTTCCCTGCCTATATAATCGACATCAATTTTAGCCGTTCTTGCACAAGCTTTGTCTAAAAGGCAGCAAAGGCGAATGGATTGTGGCCCCCGAGCTGTCAAGATGGGAACAAGGCGAGACAGAGTCAGCCCCGTATCGATGATATCTTCCACCAAAATGAGGTTTTTCCCTTCCACAGAATTGTGAGTATCATGGTTGATCCGAACTTCCCCAGTGCTAGAAGCCCCCTGGTAGCTTGATACATCCATGAAATCCAACTCTACCTCCCTGTCAACAGCCCGGCAGAGGTCGGCCATAAAAATAGCGGCCCCCCGGAGGATGGTCACAAAGGTTAGCTTCGTTCCTTTCGGATAGTCTGCCTCTATCTGGCGGGCCACCCCCTGCACGAGATCCGCAATTTCCTGTTGAGAAATAACGATTTCTCCCAATTGTACTTTCATAAGGCCGACCTTCTCCTCTCACGCCATGTAGTCCACCTAATATAGCACATTTCTTGCAAAATACCTAGGGATCTTGCCTAGGCGGGGGAGCAGGTTTGGCGGCCTTCATCAAGCGATTTTGATAGGCCAGACCCAAGCTACTGTCGCCAACCAATTCTGCCAGAATCTGCTTGGCCCCTAAATTATCAAACTTCCGGAAGCTTGCAAACAGCCCCCGAGTCGCACTGAGGGGGCCCGTAAAGGTCTCTACGCCCATGAATCCCGCTGCAAGATCTTGTGCCAGTTGTTCTCGAACAAATAATCCCGTCTCTAAAGGATCCATATTCTTGCTCTTTAAGAGTTCTTTAACCTCAGCTGCTGTGGCCCCAGCTGGTAAGACATAAACTTGGGCCATAGGAGCGTAGTGTCGGTATTTCATGCCCGGGGCCTTGGGGGCCCGTTCCCGGTGGGAGGGCATAGGAACAGGGATCTTGGTCTGATGATGGAGCCAGGGTTCCAATTCTTTATATCCAATGGCACCGGGACGAAGAATCACAGGTTCTGGAACAGTGAGATCTAAGACGGTCGACTCCACCCCAATCTCACAGGGCCCTGTATCCAGAATATAAGCAACTTGATCTTTGAGATCTTGGTAGACGTGGTCAGCCTGGGTAGGACTTGGTTTACCGGATAAATTAGCCGAAGGAGCTACCAGGGGACAGCCGCTCTCTTCAATAAGTAGACGAGCCGCCCAGTTTGCAGGAAAACGGACAGAAATCGTATCTAGGCCTGCACTGATCCGTGCCGGCATCTGTGGATTTCTCCACAACACCAGCGTCAATGGGCCAGGCGCCAAGGCCTCAAAGAGGGTATAAGCCAGGTCGGGAATCTGGATGGCAATCTGCTCCAAATCATCCAAATGGCTGAGGTGGACAATAAGCGGGTTATCCTGGGGCCGGTGTTTTGCTTCATAAATCCCCAAAATAGCCTGATCATCCAAGGCGTTGGCTCCAAGGCCATAGACAGTCTCCGTCGGAAAAGCCACCAGTTTTCCCTGGCGAATGGCCTCGGCAGGTCCTTGCAAGAGAGCCTTTGCTCGGGCTAAAGGCTCAGCCCCAAGTTCTTGAAAATCCGACCGCAAGTCCCGGGATTCCAAGGGGAGATCACGTAAAAAACGAAGATCAACTAAAGGGTTAGTGGCAAGGGGGGCGGGATTATTTGTTGAAGACATTGTTGAAGAATTCTTAAAAGGATGCTTGGAAGGATCGTTTAAAAAATGACTTGCAAAAGACATTACTTGCCTGCTGGGGAAGAGCCTTGATCTTCTCCTTCGCCCCGGGCCATGGCGCTCGCTTCCACAGCGTCTTCATGGGCCTTAGCTTGAAGGCTGGTGATGAATTCATCCAGATCACCGGCCAAAACGCTATCAAGCTGATAGCTAGTCACATTAACACGGTGGTCGGTCACCCGACTCTGGGGGAAGTTGTAAGTCCGGATCCGCTCCGATCGGTCGCCTGAGCCAATTTGGCTGTGACGGGCACCTGCTATTTCGCTATCTTGCTTTTGCTTTTCCAAGGCGTAAAGGCGGGAACGGAGGATTTTGAAAGCTCGATCCTTGTTCTTATACTGGCTCCGCTCATCCTGACAGGTGACGACGATTCCTGTGGGGAAGTGGGTAATCCGGATGGCTGACGAAGTTTTGTTAACATGCTGGCCACCGGCGCCAGAGGACCGGTAGACATCAATCTGGATATCCTTGGGATCGATATCTACTTCTACATCATCTACTTCAGGTAAGACAGCCACTGTAACCGTAGAAGTGTGAATCCGTCCGCCAGCTTCGGTCTCCGGAACCCTTTGAACCCGATGGACCCCACTTTCAAACTTTAAATAGCTATAGGCATTTTTCCCCTTAATTTCCAAGACGGCCTCTTTCACCCCGCCAAGCTCCGTGCCGTTATAACTGATCAGATCATGGTTCCAGCCCATATTGGTCGCATAGTAACGGTACATTTGGAGGAGTTCACTAGCAAAGAGGGCGGCCTCCTCTCCCCCTGCCCCGGGGCGGATTTCTAGAATGACGTTCTTTTCATCATTAGGATCTTTGGGAACCAGGAGTTTTTCAAGATTTCTCTCTTCTTTTTCGTAGTTTTCCTCAGCTTCATTGAGCTCTTCTCTCGCTAATTCCTTAAACTCCTGGTCATCGCTCTCGGTGATAAGCTCTTTGCTCTCTTCGATGGTTTGGGCCAAAGCTTTCAGGTGATTAATGGCCTTAACGATGGGCTCTAAATCACTAAATTCTTGTGAAACCTTGATATATCGCTCCTGGTCTTTGATCACTGAGGGGTCAGCCAGCTCTTTGACGAGTTCTTGATAGCGGTCAAGGGTGCTATCTAATTTGCTCAAATCTAAATTCATAATTCTATCCTTTTTCGTATCAATGCAAAATAATAAGTAAATATGCAGGAATGCTAAATAATAAGTGAATGTGTAGGG
>CAKZWV010000033.1 GCA_937922005.1 uncultured Clostridia bacterium
GAGGAGGAAGCAAAGGTCCTGGGGCCTGTCTTCACTCTTTTGGGTGGTGAAATCAGCGCTCGTCCATCAGATCCTTCAGCCCCCAGCGGAGAGTCGAATGCGCAAAAGTCTGGCCCCCACGTTTTAGGGGAGGATCAGGGCTTTTTGATAGCACGATCTTATTTTCGCGTCTTTTTACCACCCGTGCGAAAGCTCTATGATTTAGTGACTGCCATGGATGTGGCACTTACGAACTTGAATGTTCGACCAGTGGCCTGTCTGGTCTGTGGACAGGGCACGGACCAAGGCCCTCTGGTGGAAGGTCTGGCCTATGATAACTTGGTCTATCTCCATGAGACCTGCAGGGAACACAGCCTGGCGGGATCTCATCCAAGGCCGGCCTGTCGTCTCTTTCAGACCCTTGATTCCTGGGAAGACAGCTTGTAAACGCTTATATTGTCTTATGTTTTAATATCGTTATATTTCATAAATTTATATTTCAAATTCTATGTTTTCATGTTTTTAAGAACATGCCCTAGCATTTCCTAGCCAAAAAGAGAGTTAGGATGTCCAAAAGGAGGACTTATGCCAGAATTATTGACCGATACACAAGTATCCCGTATTGAGAAAAATTTAGCCCCCGATTCCAAAACCTTAGATAAGATCGCTGCGACGACTAAGGCTTATCATGATCCGCTCCTGCAAACCTTAAAGGAACTAGTGGCCATCCCTTCTGTTAAGGATGAACCAGCAGAAGACGCCCCCTACGGGCAAGCCTGTAAACGGGCCCTGGATTACTTTGTGGAAAAAACAGAGTCGATGGGCTTTACGGCTAAAAATGTGGATAATCGTGCGGCCTATGCAGAATTTGGCCAGGGTGAAAAACTGGTGGCTGTAGCCTGTCATTTAGATGTTGTACCGGCAGGAGATGGCTGGAGCCAAGATCCCTTTACTCTTACTGAAGTAGATGATGGCTTTGTGAGTGCCCGGGGGGTGGCAGACGACAAGGGACCTGCTCTAGCCGTCCTCTACGCCATGAAGGCCCTGATGGATGAGGGCTATGAGCCACCTTGCCGGATCCGTCTCATTGTCGGAGCTGACGAAGAAAATGGGAGTTCCTGCCTTCAATATTATGCCAAGACCCAGGAGATTCCAGCTTCTGGCTTTACGGCCGATGCGGAATTCCCGGCTGTTTTTGCTGAAAAAGGTCATCTAGGGATTATTTTGCACCGCGACCGGACTCAAAGCTCCAAAGATCTCTATCTTGTACGAGCTGAGGCTGGCAAAGCTCTTAATATGGTTCCAGGGATTTGCAAGTATCGCTTGTCGGATGGGAAGGACCATATGGTTGAGGGTAAACAAGCCCATGCTTCCATGCCGCAAAATGGAATCAATGCGATTCAAAAGGCTTTCGTCGAGATTTTTGAGGCTTGTGGCCCAGAAGCCAATCATGTTATTGACCTCTTCCATCATCTTTTTGGGACGGAAACCAATGGTAAATCTCTTGGTATTGCTTGTGAGGATGCCAGCGGGGCCCTTACCTTGAATGTGGGCACGCTGAAGATTACCGAAGATGAAGTTCGGATTGGTATTGATATCCGCTATCCCATTACGAAGAAGGGATCGGAGATTGTAGACAAAATCCGTGAAGAAGTCGAGAAATATGGCTTTACCATCGCTGAGTGCGATGATTCGGCTCCTTTGGATCTTGGCGAGAACAGTGATCTCGTAACCTCCCTTATGAAGGCTTACAATGAAGTTTGCCAAACCGAGGCCAAGGCGGTTGCCATTGGTGGCGGAACTTATGCCCGTGCCTTGCCGAATATTTGTGCCTTTGGAATGCAGTTCCCGGGCGATCCTGATTGCATGCACCAGGCCAACGAATTTGCAGAAAAACGTAGGATTTTTGCTGCCATGGCCATCTACAAGGAGGCTTTGAAAAACCTAGCGTCCCTTTATGCCTAAGCCCCTTAGGGTGCTTGACAGTCGCCCTTAGTTTCCCCTACCCACCCTTGGCCTAGGCGTGAAGGAAGTCTGCAGGGGCTTTGCCTTCAGTCCCATGGATCAGGAAAGGAAGATTAGCAGCTTATGAATGAAGACAAATATTCCAACCGCGAACTGCGGATCGCCGTTTTAATCGATGCGGATAATATTTCCTACACCTATGCCCAGGCTATGATGGAGGAAATTGCCTGCTATGGGAATGCAACAATTAAGCGTATCTATGGCGACTGGAGTCGGAGCAATTTGAATGGCTGGCGGAGTACTCTCCTCAAGTATGCCATTACTCCCTGCCAGCAGTTTTCTTATACATCCGGTAAAAATGCCACAGATACGGCCATGATCATTGATGCCATGGATATCCTCTATGCTGAGACGGCTGATGCCTTTTGCCTGGTCTCCAGTGACAGTGATTTTACCCGCCTCGCAATCCGTTTGAGGGAGGCAGGCAAGTATGTCATTGGTATTGGAGAACAGAAGACCCCTGATGCCTTCATCGCTACCTGTGACCGCTTCATTTATCTAGAAATTTTGTCTTACATGCATGAGGACCTGGGGATCGAGTCCTCCAATTCCTCCCTGGCCTACCTGAAAGAGGGAACCGTACGTGACGCAGGCACCCCATGGAGTCCTGCACTTTCTTCCAATCCATCTCCAGCCAATACTCCTACCAGCCTTCCTAGCAGCTCTGGCATCTTGACGCCTGGGACGGCTCCCGGTCCGTATCCTTTAGACCAGGACAAGTTGGTGAAGCTTATTACTCCCCGCGGTGCGACCCCGGCTAAGGCCGGACCTAGCTCTCACGATCGGGGTGGGGACCGGCAGAAAGATCACTCTGCTTCCCGGGAGCGCTATGCCCATACCCCTAAGGCGGGTCATCAGGTGCGAAAGACTATTCGTACGATCGATGCGGCCCTCATCCGTCTTCTCTCTGAGACCGTTACCAGTATGGGAGACGAGATGGGATGGGCCTTTTTGGGGGCCGTTGGCAATCTCCTTTTAAAGAGGCAGCCTTCCTTTGATTCTCGTAATTATGGCTATCAAAAGCTTTCTGAGCTAATTGATGCCACTGGATGTTTTGAGGTTGACCACCGGGAAGGGGTTGGCAACCAGAAGTTGGTCTATGTACGTTTGAAGTCTTTGGATGAATTGGCTGAGGATCTCGAGGAGAGTGCGGACTCTCAGCCTTGGTCGGAGAACCAGAGCGATCCTCGCTCCCTTAAGGCAGCCGTTCAAGATCCTGATGAGAAGGCTCTAGAAAAGGAAACGCTGACCAAGGAAATTATCGCCAAGCTCCACCTGGAAGATTGGGTAGCTTCCCTTCCTGAAGGAGAAGGAAGAGAGGACCGAGCGGCAGCACTCAGGGAACTGGCCTCTTCACAGGTCCCGGACGAAACTTCGCCATGCCCTGCAAAGCTTAATTCGGATGCTCACACTGACCCGGATGTCCATCTTGATCCGCCGGTTTCTCAGCCTACCACAGACACCGAGCCAACTGTTGGCACTGAGCCTTCTGTTAGCTCCGAGCCTTCTGTTAGCTCCGAGACTCTTGCTAGCTCTCAGACTAGTGCTTCATCTCAGCTTTCTAGTAGTTCTCAGACTTCGACAACGATATCAGAAGCTCTGCCTACCACGCAGGATACTGAGGAACTGTCAGACTAAGGCCTGTTGGCTTTCTCGAGCCCTTGCCCTTTTATCCCAGTCTTTGGACTAAGCTCTTGTCGCATGGTCTCAATCCATTCAGGGCCTGTCATTACTATCCATTTATCTACATTCCATATAAGGATCACCCTATACTAAGGAGATATCATGTCATTACGAGTTGGAATATTAACAAGCGGAGGAGACTGCCAAGGCCTCAATCCCGCCATGCGTGCAGTAGGAAGGACCCTCTTACAGGCAGATCCCGAAACGCAAATCATAGGCTTTTTGAACGGCTATGCCGGACTTATGCGAAGCGACTACCGCTACTTGAACGATGTGGACTTTTCGGGGATTTTGAATCTGGGCGGGACGATTTTGGGGGCCAGTAGGCAGCCTTTTAAGCAACTCCTAGACCCCTTTGATCGGACGAATCCGGAAAAGAAGGACTTTACCCGCTTAGATGCTATGCTGCGGACCTTTCAAGATCTGAACTTAGATGCTCTGGTGGTTCTAGGTGGCAATGGCTCGCAAAAGACGGCTAACGCTCTCTTTGAGGCGGGGGTCCCCACCGTTTCTCTGCCCAAGACCATTGATAATGATCTGGCGGCGACAGAGCTAAGTTTTGGTTTTCACAGTGCGGTTGAAATTGCCACCCAAGTGATTGACGGAGTCCATAGTACCGCAAGTAGCCACGGACGGGTCTTCATTATTCAACTCATGGGCCATAAGACGGGCTGGCTGACCCTCTATGCAGGGCTCAGTGGGGGGGCGGATGTCATCCTTATTCCAGAAATTCCATACAATATCAAGAATATTTTGAAAGTCCTTGCCGAGCGAGAAGCTAAGCACCGGCGTTTTTCCATCTTTGCGGTGGCAGAGGGGGCCGTTAGCCAAGAAGAGGTGGAGATGAGTAAAGAGGAGCGCCTCCAACACTATAGTAATACCAGTCCCTCTGTCGGCTACCGCCTGGCTCAGGAACTCGAGGATCTTTCGGAAAAAGAGTTTAGGGTAGTGGTGCCAGGCCATTTCCAAAGAGGTGGCGCTCCCTGTGCCTTTGACCGAGTCTTAACTACGGAAATGGGTTATGAAGCGGCACAAATGATCCTTGAAAAAGACTTTGGAAAGATGGTTGCCGTTGAGAACGGCAAGATCAGCCGGGTGAAGATCTCGAAGGTGGCTGAAAGCTTACGGACGGTTCCACCCGATCACTATCTGGTCCAAGCGGCCCGAGCCATCGGGGTTTCATTTGGAGATTAGACGATGCAAACAGAACAAGTAACTGAACCGAAAACCCTGGTCATCTTGGCTGCTGGCATGGGTTCTCGTTATGGGGGCCTGAAGCAAATGGACCCAGTGGGGCCCAATAGAGAACTTTTAATCGACTATTCTTTGTATGATGCCTACCAGGCTGGTTTCCGCCGGGTTGTTTTCATCATCAAAGAGGCCATGCACCCGGATTTTGAAGCCCTAATTGGGTCCCGAATCGCCCCCTATTTTGAGCTAGCCTACGCCTACCAAGAACTTTCTGACCTGCCCCAAGACCTGGAAAGACTCTGTCCTAGTCGGCCCGTGGAGGAGACTCGAAAACTTCTTGCGCAGAGGCAAAAACCCTGGGGGACAGGCCATGCCCTTCTAACGACGGCCAAACTGGTTCCTGGGCCCTTTGCCGTCATCAATGCTGATGACTACTATGGCCCTGATGCCTTCCGTCAGATCTTTCAAGCTCTAGACCAGGTCGATGACCACCAAGCTTATATGGTAGCCTATTGGTTGGACCATACATTGAGCGATCATGGTCATGTATCCCGGGGCCTTTGCGATATGAAAATCCAGGATGGTCAGCGGCTTTTGGACCGGATAACGGAGCGAAAAATGATTCGTAAGGTAAAGCCCTATGATCCTGAGTTGCCTGAAGCAGAGTTTTCTTTGGACCAGGGGGAGAATTGGAATCGAATTTCTGCTAAAGTCCTTTGTTCCATGAACTTTTGGGGCTTTTCACCTGCCATCTTCCCTACCCTTGACCGGGATTGGTGCTCCTTTTTACAAATGATCCTAGATCCCTCCCAAGGGAAGGATCCTCTCAAAGCAGAGTTCTTACTTCCCGAGGTCGTGGAAAAGCGCCTGCTTGAGGAGACGATGATCTGTAAGGTCCTGGAAAGCAACGACCAATGGATTGGCATGACCTACCAGGAAGATAAGGCAGTGGTCCAGGAAAAACTAAAGGCCCTTGTCAACAGAGGCATTTACCCCTGCCCCCTGTGGGCCAATAAATAGATAGATTGGTGAGAACTATGATCGAACCCTTTGATTTTAAAGAAGCTTCCATTACCTTTTTGGCTCCCCTCATGGACCTCCCCGTCGAGGAAGTCCGGGCACTAGGAGAGCGGCCCCCCCGCCCCGAACTGGGCGATTTTGCCATACCTTGCTTTAGTTTGGCCAAAAAGCGTCATCAGGCCCCCCAAGCCATTGCTAAGGACCTTGTAAAAACTATTGAATCCCAGCCCCTGCCCTCTTTTTTGATCAAAGTCCAAGCTGAGGGAGCATTTGTTAATCTCTTTTACCGGCCAGAGCTATTTGCAAAAAAAATGGTCGGGAATATTTTGACGCAAAGAGGGGAATACGGGAGATCTCGGATCGGTGAAGGTAAAAACGTGGTTGTAGACTACTCCTCGGCCAATATCGCTAAGCGCTTCCATGTGGGTCACGCCTGCTCCACCTTGATCGGGAATGCCATTTGCAATCTTAAAGAGTTTTTGCACTATAATACGATCCGTTGTAACTACCTGGGGGATTATGGGACCCAGTTTGGAAAATTGATTGTGGCCTACCGCAAATACTCCAACCCTGAGGCTCTGGAGGCAGATCCTATCGAGGAGCTGACTCGGATTTACGTGAAGTTCCATGAGGAGGCGGAAGTCCATCCAGAGCTTGAAGAGGAAGCTCGGGCTGCTTTTAAGGCCTTGGAAGAGAAGAAGCCGGAAGAGTTGGCCCTGTGGGAGAAGTTCTGCCAGGTGAGTTTGGCGGCTTTCCAGAAGACCTATGATCGCCTAGGGGTCCGCTTTGACAACTTTAAGGGTGAGGCCTTTTTTGCTCAATTTGTGCCCGAAGTCTTAACCTTATTAAAAGAAAAGGAACTGTTGACAGAGAGTGAGGGGGCCCAGGTCGTTGATCTAGAAGCCTATGGTCTCAATCCCTGCATCATTATCAAGAGTGATGGGGCGTCCATTTATGCTACCCGGGACCTGGCGGCTATTTTGTACCGGAAGAGGACCTGGGATTTTTCTGAGAATCTATATGTGGTCGGAAAAGAGCAGAAAAATCACTTTAAGCAGGTTTTTGCGGTCATGGATCGCCTGGGCTTCCCGGATGTGGATAAGTGTCGGCATATTACCTTTGGCCTGGTGAAGTTCAAGGATGCAGCCTTCTCAACCAGGAAGGGCAATGCCATCCAGCTCAACGACCTCTTGGACCACAGCGTCGAAAGGATTCAGGCCATCATTGATAGCAATATGCCAGATGAGAGTCCAGCTTATCGGGCAGAATTGGCGGAAATTATTGGGGTCGATTCGGTGATCTTCACTTATGTGAAAAATAGCCGTGATCGGGATATCCTCTTTGATTGGGATGAAATCTTGGATTTTGAAGGGGATACTGCTCCCTACCTACTTTATGCCTTTGCCAGGGGGCGGAGCGTCCTAGAAAAAGCTATAGCTTCAGGCTTGGTCAAGACAAAAGAGCCTGTGGGGGAGGCCTTACCAGAGATTATTTGGGAAGAAGGTGACTTTGAACTTCTAATTTCAGAGGAAGAGCAAAACCTTTTGCGCCACCTAGAAATTTTCCCCAACCGGGTCCTAGAAGCCAATAAAGTCTATGAACCTTGCCTCATTTCTAAATATTTGCTAGACCTGGCCCGGCTCTTTAACCGTTTCTATCATGGCTGCCCCATTTTAACGGCGGATGATCCTCGGCTGATTCGGGCTCGCTTAGGGCTCACCGAGGCAACCGCCCTCGTCTTACAAAATGGACTGAAGATCCTAGGTCTTAAGACCGTGAACCGGATGTAGCCCAGGGATTCCATAGGGCTTAAGAGCCTAAGTCTAACTGAAGGAATGTAGCCTTTAGGCCTTCTTGCTAGAAGACTTGGCCCAAGGCCTGCAAAATTGACAGAAGGGGCGCTTCCTTTTATAATGCAAGAGATGTTTAAGATACCTTTACCATTTGTCGTCTATATCGCAAGTCACAATCTTCATAAGATTGAAGAGATTCAGCAGATTGTGTCTACCCAAGCCTTTACCAAGGAGCTCCTAGCCCAAGTGATGGCTTTGGGCTATGTGTGCGATGGCGATGCCCTTTATAGGTGCAGTACCACGGAAGCGGAGCCCCCCCTTCAGGCTCCGACTTCCTTTTTTTCATTCCGGTCGATTGGGGAAGTTGCCCCCTACGAAGCTCCCGAAGAAAATGGAACGACTTATCTTGAAAATGCCAAGATCAAGGCAGAATATGCCTACCATTTGGGGAAGGGAGAAGTCGACGTTCTAGCTGACGATAGTGGCTTGGAAGTGGCTGCATTGGGAGGCTTCCCAGGGATCCATAGCGCCCGCTTTGCCCCAGAAGAAGAACAAATCCCTCAGCTTTTGGAGAAAATGAAAGATGTCACCGACCCCAAAGACCGAGGGCTTTGTTTCCATTGTGCCGTGGCCTTTGCTGGTCATGATGGCATGGGGAAACCCTGGGAATTTAGTTTAGAACGGGACGTTTTGGGGCAGATGCTGACAGAACCCCAAGGATCCAAGGGTTTTGGCTATGATCCTATTTTCTACCTACCTTCCCTGGAAAAGTCCTTTGCGCAAGTTCCAACGGATGTAAAGAATCAATATAGTCACCGGGGCAAGGCCGTTCGGGCCTTTTGCCTAGCTTATTTGGAGGGAAAACTCGGGCATGTGGCAAGATAAACTCTTTTTTTACCCCCGTAATCTCGCCTTTTATCGGCTGCATTCACAAGGATGGACCCAGATAGCCTTTTTGGCCCTCTTTGCTTTTCGCTTGGGGGTCAACTATCTTTTTCAAAGCTTATTTCCACCTAATATCCTTCCCATGGTTTTGAGTGGCTCCGTCTCTGCCCAAGAGATCATGAAGATCCTGCCTCCAGACCGCCTCGGTGGCTTTCTTTTAGCCTGTTTTAGCTTAGGCTTTTTTACTTTCTTAATCGTCTACCGCTATGCGGATATTTATGCTATGGAGCACTATGCCTATGCGCTGAACCACTATGGCCTAGCGGTATCTTTGGAACAAGAGATGAACAAGGCATCTACGATAGAGGAAGATCCCCTTCTAGAGGAAAATGGGGAAAGCAATACTGAGGCCGTGCGTGTCCGGATCCTTCGAGAAAAAGCTAGGCTTGGATCCTGGTCTGCTAAGGAAAAGCTCATGCGGGAGTATTTGAAAAAACAGGTGCCCCAGCTTCATCAACCCGGAGATATGGTCCAACTTTTGACATTTGTAGGGGCACAGAAGGTAAAACAAGGTCTCCAATTAGCGAATCAAATATTCCAGGCCAACCGAAGCAAGAATCGTGCGAAGTCTGATTCTCAGCCAGTCCAGGTCTATCATACGGACTCGGATGATTTTGAAGAAACTGACGAGGCTACGATAATCGACTTATTGCCCAGATCAGATCTCATCATTGAGTTGAATGCCATCAATTACTTGAGCCCTGATTTTTCTGAGGTGAATGGGAGAAAGCTACCTGGAGAAGGGCCTTTTTCTCATCAGTTAAACAATATTCCTGGGCGGACTTTGCGTCCCTTCTACCAACACTTTTTCTTTTTGGTTCTTTGTTTTTTCTTTTTTCTTTGTCTAGCTGCCGTAAGCCCCTTCCTTTTCATGATACCCCTCTTTTATTTTGGCTCGACTTATGCCTTTGCCCCTCTATTTCAAAGGTATTTTTCTCTTGGAGTCCGCTGGTCCTTTAAAGCATCTCGCAAGGCAACTAGCTTTTTAAAACTACCCCTACTCTTTGGCTTTTTTAAGCAATATGTGACCTTGAATTTGGCCTTTGCTTTGATTTTCACGATCATGCCCAAGGGTACTGCCCCTATGGTACTGTTAGCGATGAGCGCTTTTGCCTTTGCCTTTCAAATCTTGGCTTTTGCCCACTTTTTAGGCATCGCTTTCCTGGTGGTTGGAGGGCCCAGTTTTCAACTCCTCTATGAGACGGCCCACAACGAGGCCCCTCAAACAGAAGACCCCGAGCACAATCCGCTACAGGGGGAGGTCGCATGAAAAAAACAGACTTAGAAATCTATGCTAGTGAAATGAAAGACCTGGAAGAAGCCTATGAGGATCTGAAGGCTGGCTCCAATTTATCTGCCTTGAAAGATCAGATCCAGACCTATCAGACTCGACTAACGGACCCTTCCATCTGGGGGAAACCCCAGGAAATGGCAGCCCTTCAAAAGGACCTCAGTGACTTAGAAAAGAAAGAGGAGGACCGCCAGCACCTGGAAGAACTCTTTGCTGAAGTCGATGCGGCTCTGGAACTTCTGAAAGAGGAGTTCGATCTTGGCCTAGCCCAAGATTTTTTATCCCTCTGGAAAAGTATGCGAGAGGCTTTTCGTACCTATAAGTTAGGCACCCTGTTCCGGGGGCCCCATGATGCCTCGGGGGCCATTGTAACCCTCCATAGTGGGGCCGGCGGTACAGAAGCCCAAGATTGGACCGAGATGCTCCTTCGCATGTACAGCCGCTTTGCCGAACAAAAAGACCTTCGGCTGGTCGTGACCGATGAGGTACCAGGAGAAGAAGCCGGACTCAAGTCCGTGTCCTTCTTAGTCCAAGGCCAGCATGCCTTTGGCCTCCTGCGTTCAGAACACGGGGTCCATCGCTTGGTCAGGATTTCGCCTTTTGATTCATCTGGACGCCGCCACACCTCTTTTGCTTCTCTGGAAGTCATCCCTGAAATTGACGACGATGTAGAGATTGAGGTGCGTCCGGAAGATCTCCGGGTGGATACCTACCGGTCCTCTGGGGCGGGAGGCCAGCACGTGAACAAGACTTCCTCAGCTGTTCGCATGACCCATTTGCCGACAGGAATTGTCGTCAGTTGTCAAAATGAACGATCCCAGATTATGAACCGGGAGACGGCAATGAAAATGCTGAAGTCAAAATTATATGACCGGGCAAGAAAGGAAAAAGAAGAGAAAATCCGGGCATTGAAGGGTGAACAATTTGCCAATGCCTGGAGTTCTCAGATTCGTTCCTATGTCTTTTGCCCTTATCGGATGGTCAAAGACCACAGAACGGACTATGAGACGGCTGATGTCGAGGGGGTGATGGACGGAGATTTGGACGAATTCATCATCCAATATCTATTATGGTCCAACCGCCAAGATCAAGTCTGATGCGATCCAACCATCAGACCAAATGTATTGTGGTCCACCTGCAAAGATCAAATCTAACTTCAAAAAACTAAAGTTTATAAAGGAGGACATCATCCATGACAGAAAAACAAAAACCAGAAATTTTAATCATTATGGGTTCAGATTCCGACCTACCTAACATCCAGTCGGGTCTGGATTACTTGAAGAAATTGGGGGTTCCCTTTACGGCCCGGGTCTGCTCGGCCCACAAGACACCCCAACTCTCTGCAGCATTAGCTTCAAAAGCAAAGGAAGAGGGCTACCGGGTGATCATCGCAGCCGCCGGGATGGCGGCCCATTTGGCGGGAGTATTTGCTGCCTATACAAGCTTGCCGGTGATTGCTCTGCCAATTGCTTCGGGCTCCTTACAGGGCATGGATGCTCTTTTGGCCATGGTTCAGATGCCCCCCGGAATCCCTGTTGCCACCGTGGGCATTAACGCTAGTAAAAATGCGGCGATTTTGGCCCTGGAGATCTTAGCTTTGGGGAATCCTGCCATTGCTGAGAAATTGGAGGCAGAAAAGGAGAACCTTAAGAAGCAAATCCAAGAAAAAGACCAAAAGTTACAAGAAAAGCTTGGAGAATAAGACGGTGGGTCTTTTTCAATATAAGCCTGACGGAGGCTGTGGAGGCTGCCACGCCCGTGGAGGCGGCAACGCCCAGAAAAAGGCAAATCTAGCTGTTTTTGTCTCCGGAGGAGGCACCAATCTGCAAACCATCCTTGACGCCCTAGATGCGAGAACTCTGCGCCGGGTACGCCTGGCTTTGGTGCTTGCTTCCACCTCAAAAGCCTATGCCTTGGAGCGGGCCAAGAAGGCGGGGGTTCCCTATGAGGTGGTTTTGGAAAAGCAAGCTGGGGGACAAGTGGGAGATTTTGCTACCCGCCTCTTGAATACCCTGGCTTTTTATGAAATTGACCTGATCTTTTTGGGGGGCTATCTAAAGAAAATCCCCCAGGAGGTCGTTCAGAAATATGCGGGTAGGATCGCCAATATCCATCCGACCCTCCTGCCCAAATACGGGGGACCAGGCATGTATGGTCTAGCCCCCCATGAGGCGGTCCTTGCGGCTAAGGAGCCCATGACAGGAGCTACCGTCCATTATGTCAATGAGAACTTTGACGACGGGGATATCCTTCTTCAAAAGGAAGTTCCTGTGATGGCGGGGGATACGCCACCAATACTCCAGGCTCGGGTTATGAAAGAGGGGGAGCATGTTATCGTTCCTCAAGCGATCCAGCTGATGGCCGACCGCTTTCTGGGTCTGGAAAATAAGGAGGAATCGTAATTATGGGAAACCAGCAAAAAAGACGCGCTATTATTAGTGTCTATAAGAAAGATGGGATTGGAGTATTTGCAAAAAAATTGCAAGACCTGGGTTTTGAGATTGTCTCAACCGGGGGTACCGCCAAGCTTTTGGAGCAACAGGGGATTGCAGTTACAGAAGTTGCGAGTCTGACCGGTTTCCCTGAGTGTTTAGGTGGCCGGGTGAAGACCCTCCACCCCCTGATCCATGCAGGGATATTGGCCCGCAATACTCCGGAGGATCAAAAGACCCTGGAAGATCTGAAGATGACTCCGATTGACCTGGTCTGTGTCAACCTCTACCCCTTTGAGGAGACCTTGAAGACTCCAGGGGTTTCTGTGGCGGACTTGGTGGAGAAGATAGATATTGGTGGACCGACCATGTTACGGGCGGCGGCGAAGAACTTCTCTCGGGTCTATGTTTTAACGGATCCTGATGATTATGATCGTTTCTTTGAAGTTTATGAACGGGAAGATGGGAAAAAGACAGGCGCTGATAGCCCCATGTCACAGGCCCAAGAAGAGGCCCTGGCCTTCCGGCGTTATTTGGCAGGCAAGGTCTTTCACCTCTGCGCTGGTTATGATAGCTTGATTTCAAGCTTCTTTGCGGCGGCCAATCAGGTCGAAACCCAAAATGTCAATGAGGCCGTGCCTCGCATCAAAGAGCAAATGATTGCCGAGGTCTTTGATAGCAATGTCTTTGCTGGGACGGACCGGCCAAAGCGGATCAACTTGAGTTTGGGCCTGAAAGAAATCCCCCGCTATGGGGAAAATCCCATCCAGGCAGCTGCCGTTTATGAATCGCTCTTGCCTAATCCTTTAAGTCTTTTGGCTGCCGACCAGCTCAATGGGATTGCCCTGAGTTATAACAACCTGGCTGACGCCGATTCGGCGATTTCTTCCCTTTATGACTTTGGCCAGGAAAAGCCAACTGTGGTGGTATTAAAGCATGCCACCCCCTGTGGGATCGCCCGAGCAGATCGGATTGAGGATGCCTTCGCAGGCGCTCGAGATTCGGATCCCGTCTCCATTTATGGGGGAATTGTTGCCCAGAATCGACCGGTGACCCTGGCTGAGGCGGAGCTTTTAAAGCCCATCTTCTTGGAGATTATCATTGCCCCTGCCTATGAACCGGATGCCCTGGCCCTCTTAAAGGAAAAGAAAAAGCTCAGAATCCTCCAGCTCCCTGCCCTTGGCACTTTTGAAGGGACTTTAGCCCACCCCGTTATGAAACAAATTATCGGCGGTCTCTTGGTCCAAGAGCAAGACTCCTTTACCCATGATGGCTTTGAAGTGGCTAGTAAGGCCCAGCCAGATCCGGCTGACAAGGCGGACTATCTCTTTGCCATGAAGGCGGTGAAGCAAATTAAGTCCAATGCTATTTTGTTGGCCAAGAATGAGGCCACCCTAGGGATTGGCACAGGCCAACCCAACCGGGTTACTTCTTGTAAATTAGCCATTATGATGGCTGGGGAGAAGGCCAAGGGCTCGATTTTGGCCTCCGATGCCTTCTTGCCCTTTGATGATACGGCTAGGCTTGCCCTGGAAGCTGGGGTCAAGGGGATTATTCAGCCTGGTGGTTCCATCCGGGATGAGGATTCTTTGAAATTTGTCGATGACCACGGGATGGTTATGATCTATACCGGACAGAGACACTTTAAACACTAAGCTGGAATTATGCCTCAATTATGAGATCACTTTGAAAAAATTAAAATCATTAGGAATAAAGCAGATTAGCTTGGTAGATTTTGTTTTTCTTTGAGAAAGAAGAGGAGAGAAAAACTAGGTGAAAAACGTATTACTCATTGGTGGGGGAGGCCGGGAATGTGCCATGGCTGCTGCCTTGCGGCGGTCTCCTCAGGTGGATAGGATCGATATCGCCCCTGGCAATGCGGGCATGGAAAAGTATGGCATTTGCCATGATGTGAAGGCTATGGATATCCCGGGCGTTATCAAGCTAGCCAAGGAACTTCAGCCGGATCTAGTCCTGGTAGCCGCAGACGATCCTCTGGCGGCAGGTTTGGTGGATGATTTGCAGAAGGAAGGTTTCCTTTGCTTTGGTCCCACGAAGGGGGCGGCCCGGATCGAGTGGGATAAAAATTTTGCTAAGCGCCTGATGTGGCACAATGGGGTGCCGACTCCCCAGTCCAGCACCTTTGTCAATGTGGAAGAAGCCCTGGATTACGTTGAATTGCACCCCTATCCCCTGGTTATTAAAGCCAATGGCCTGGCCCTGGGTAAGGGGGTTTTGATCTGCAAGACGCCGGAAGAAGCCAAAGCTGCCATCCAAGAACTTATGGTGGATAAGAAATTTGGGCCCTCTGGCGACCTCCTTTTGGTGGAAGAATTTGTACAGGGAGAAGAATTGAGTGTCCTTGCCTTCTGTGATGGTGAGCGGGTAGCCCTTATGCCCAACTCACGAGACCATAAGAAGGCTTTTGATGGAGACGAGGGCCCCAATACTGGCGGCATGGGGGTAGTCTGCCCCACCTTAGTTTTGACGCCAGAGGATGAGGCCTACCTGATTCGTCGTTTCTTTACCCCAATCTTGAGAGGTCTTCAAGAAGAGGGAGTCCCCTTCCGAGGCGTCCTTTACGCAGGCTTGATTTTCAATAACCACTATCGGAGTCATGTCTTAGAATTGACTGAAGGAGAGGATGAGACGAAAGTTGGGGAAGACGACAAGGTCAATCCTTTGTTAAAGTCGGCCTGGGTTTTAGAGTATAATTCACGCTTTGGTGATCCGGAGGCAGAAGCCATCTTGCCCCTTTTGGAGTCTGACTTTTATGAGATTTGTGAGTCCGTGGCTAAGGGTGAGCTGGATCCTGAAAAAGTAACTTGGAAAGAGGCCTCAGTGGCTACCGTCATTTATGCTAGTCAAGGCTACCCAGCCCACTATGAGAAGGGCTTGCCCTTTTATGGCTTGACTGCTGATGGAGCAGGAATTAGCTCCTATGAGGGTAAGGTGGGCGAGGATTATGTGGTCTACCATTGCGGAACCAAACATCCTGCTCCCCAAGCTGTTCCAAGCAATGCCAAGGGGGAGGAGGCCCATTTTGTCAGTAATGGGGGCCGGGTCCTGGCAGTATCCCACCAAGGAAAAACGGCAAAAGAGGCTATCTCAGCCGCCTATGAGGCCATCGCCCATATTGATTTCCCCGGTGGCTTTTACCGAAAAGATATCGGGCATACCATCTGCGAGTAAGCCGTATGGAGGCTAACATTGCTGTTCTAGGAGCTAGTTTCAATCCGGTGCATTGGGGCCACCTTCACCTCCTCAAGGAGATGGATCAGCGCTTTCATTTTGAGAAGATCTTTTTGATTCCTCGGGGAATCAGCAAGTTTAAAGGGGGCTTTCCCCTTCTTTGGCCCTATCGAATCCTCCTCCTTCGGGAGGCGATTCGGACCGGCTTGCCCAAGGCATTGGCAGAGAAGACCCATATTCTTTCAACAGAGCTAGATCAGGTGGGCTTGGTGTCCTACTCTTCAGCCACCATGGCCTTCTTAGAGGAACTTTGTGCGGCTAGAGATCGGGTCTATGGGCTTCAGGTTGACCATAGTGATCGGATCGCCCCAGCACCTGCTACAAGGCACAAAATTGCCTTTCTGGCAGGGGATGACCTCCTCTTTGAATTCCAACAGTGGCATGACTTTTCTCGCCTGGCCACCTTGGTGACCTTTAAGGTGGGTATGCGCGAAGAGACTGGCCAAAGAGCCATAGCCGATCAGAGGCGAGAGGCCCTCCGGGCCCTGAAAGAGGCCTATCCTGAGATTGATCTGGAGCTGGTAGACCACGCTCCCTTGCCCCTCTCATCTACAGAAATCCGCCAAGACCCCAGTCAAAACCATATTGAGGCCACGATGCCAGCTGGGGCGGCGGCTACCTGGAAGAGACTTCACTTGGGACAGGCTCTGGCCTTACCGGAGGATTTTGGGCCCGAAAAACTGGCAGGGATCGAACATGACATTTCCCTGCTGGCCAGTTTCTTGGGAGAAAAGCGTCTTATCCACCTTTGCACCTGCATGATCTTTGCCATTGACCTGGCGAAGCACTATGGTATCGACTATCGTCGGGTCTACCGGCCAGCTCTTTTTCATGATTTAGCCAAGGAACTGCCCTTGGATCTCCAGACTTGGATGGCCCAACAGTACGATCCGGAGCTTACGGCGACCTTTGACGAAAATATCATGCATGGCCTAGCGTCAGCCTTTTACCTGCGGGAGTATTTGGGTTGGGAAGATGAAGTGGCCCTCAAGGCAGTGGCTTTTCATTCAACCCTGAGGCCAGATCCCACGGATGTAGAAAAAATCGTCTTTTTGGCAGATAAATTGGAATGGGGCCGGACTTATCGTCACCTATCCCGCCTCCGTCGTGCTGCCCAAGTTTCATTAGACCTCGGGGTTTATGAGACCCTCCGAGAACTAGATTCTAGCAAGATCCCCCTGCACCCCCTTTCACAAGAACTTTTAGAGGAGCTTAAGGGGACCCTAGCCGATAAGACACCAGGCCTCCCAGAGACAGGGGAGGAAGAACGAAAGGAAAAAAGAAAAAAAGAATGACACAAGACCAAGTATCTGATTTTGAGGACCAGGAAGTTTTTCCAGAAATTTCTCAGGATATGCCCCAGGACATCCCTCAGGACATCCCCAGCCCTGCCGATATTCTTCAAGAGGCCCAGGTTTTTTTAGAGGAATACCATGCCAGTAACGTCAAGCGCTATCACCACCCTTCGGGCCACTATCTCTGTGATGACTCCCTCTTGGTGACGGTGGCGGCACCCACCCAGGGACGCAACCTGGCCTACCGGCTGATGGACGAACTAAAAAAGCGCTACCACCTGACCCCCTATGCTACAGAAGGGGAAAAGGAAGGAGAGTGGATTCTTTTAGATTACTCAGCCTTTATCATCCATTTCTTCCTGCCAGAAGTAAGAGAGTATTATCAGCTGGATAAATTCCTGGGGTCGAACCACCAGAGGTCTGCTTCGTCGCCTCACCACGATTCTTGACATACGATTCACAGAATCAATCTTGATCCAGGATTCTGGATGATCTAGGATTCTCGATATGAAATTCTTGACATCGCAAAAAGCCTGGGATAGAATAAAGCCTGAGAAAGGAGTGTTAGCTTTGCTGCGCTCCTTTTTTTTATCTTTTTTCAGATCCTTTGTGAGCTCGAGGCAAACGCTTCACCAGCCGATTGTAGAAAATCTGATTGATGGTCGTGAATTCGAGTAGATCAAGCGGAAAGCCGATTGCAGCCTAGCCGAAAGCTGATCGCAGCCTAGCGGGCCCCAACAAAGGAAGCGCATGAATTGGAGGTACACCTTATGCGTCAAGAATATTCCCTACCCGTTCCTACTCCCCACCATTTTACTTATGTGGTTAAAGATGTCCCGGATGTGACCGTGGAACAAAGAGAGCGGGCCCTCAAAGCGACCCACTATAATGAATTTGCCTTCCCTTCTGGCATGCTAACGGTGGATATGCTTTCCGATTCGGGAACAACCGCCATGACCAACTACCAATGGTCCGCCCTCTTTTTAGGGGATGAAGCCTATGGGCGGAACACAGGTTATTACGTTCTTCTCGATACCTTCCGAGATATCTTTGAGCGAGGAGGAGAGAAGAACTGGAAAAAGATTTTGGACTTGGTGCGGACTGACTGCCGAGATGTCGAAAAAATGATGAATGAAGTCTACCTCTGTGAGTATGAAGGGGGCCTCTTCAATGGGGGAGCTGCCCAGATGGAGCGGCCAAACGCCTTTATCATCCAACAGGGACGGGCGGCAGAATCTGTCTTGATGGAAATTGTCAGGAATATTTTGAAAAAACGCCACCCAGACAAGACCTTTACCATCCCCTCCAATGGCCACTTTGACACGACCGAGGGCAATATCAAGCAGATGGGGTCGATTCCCCGGAACCTCTACCATAAGGAGATCCTCTATGAAATTCCTGAAGGGGGCAAGTACGAGAAAAACCCCTTCAAGGGCAATATGGACATTCAAAAACTCGAGCAATTGATCGAGACCCTAGGTCCGGAAAATGTTCCCCTCATTTTTACCTGTATTACAAATAATCCCATCTGTGGCCAGCCCGTCTCTATGGGTAACCTCCGGGAGATCAACCGGGTGGCCCACCAGTATGAGATTCCTCTGGTCTTTGATGTGGCCCGCTGGGCAGAAAATGCCTACTTTATCAAGAAAAATGAGGATGGCTATGCCGATAAGTCGATTGCAGAAATAGCAACTGAGATGTTCTCCTATTGCGATGCCTTCTGCATGTCTGCGAAGAAGGACGGCCACGCCAATATGGGCGGGATGCTGGCCTTCCGAGACAAGGGGCTCTTTTGGCAGAAATTTTCTGACTTTGATGAAAAAGGCAATGTGACGACCGACGTCGGTGTCTTGCTCAAGGTCAAACAGATTTCTTGCTATGGGAATGACTCCTATGGGGGAATGAGCGGTCATGACATCATGGCCTTGGCCGTCGGCCTCTATGAGAGCTGTGACTTCAACTACATGGAAGAGCGGGTCCGCCAGGCGGAATATTTGGCTCAGGGCTTTTATAAGGCTGGGGTCAAGGGGGTTGTCTTACCAGCAGGTGGCCATGCCGTTTACCTCAACATGGATGAGTTTTTTGATGGAAAACGGGATCATGCAAGCTTTGCTGGCCAGGGTTTCTCCCTTGAATTGATCCGCCGCTATGGGATCCGGGTTGCCGAGCTCGGTGATTTTTCTATGGAATATGACCTAAAAACCCCGGAGCAACAGGCAGAAATTGCCAATGTCGTTCGCTTTGCCATTGACCGGAGTCGGCTGACCCAAGAACACCTGGATTATGTGATCGCAGCGGTCAAGGCCCTCTATGAGGATCGGGAGTCCATTCCCAATATGCGAATTGTCTGGGGGCACAACCTTCCCATGCGGCATTTCCACGCCTTCCTGGAACCCTGTCCCAACGAGGAAAAAGAAGGCTAAGGCCTGCTAGGAGGCTAGGAAGCATATGACCAATCAGAATATAACTCAGAATATGGCGCAAAACTCGACCCAGAACACGACAAAAGCTCGGGATACTTTTACAGGCAAATTGGGCTTTATCCTCGCCTGTATTGGCTCAGCCGTAGGGATGGCGAATATCTGGCGCTTTCCTATTATGGTCTCCAAATATGGGGGCATGACTTTCCTTTTACCCTATTTCCTCTGCGTGGTCCTGGTTGGTGCTTCCGGGGTCATTGGAGAATTTGGTCTGGGGCGAGCTACCCAAGCTGGGCCTATTGGGGCCTTTGGGGTCTGTACCCAAAAACGTTTCGGGAAATAATCCCTTGGTGAGGCCATCGGATTGATCCCCATCCTCGGAGGCCTAGCCTTGGCCATCGGCTATACGGTGGTGATGGGCTGGATCTTTAAATATTTTTATCTGACTTTGACAGGAGGCCTCCAGGGCTTGGGTCAGGATATGGACAAGATCGGCGGCACCTTTGGTGAGATTGCTAGCCACAACCCT
>CAKZWV010000034.1 GCA_937922005.1 uncultured Clostridia bacterium
GGTTTAATATATGGATGGATTGAAGAAAATAGACGGATACGGATTGCTAAGTCGGCTGTCGTTTCTGCTTTTTTCGGAGCGGCCGTAGGTGCAGCAGCTGGCATATTTTTGGCTCCCCAGTCTGGGGAAGAGACCAGGGAAGATGTTGAAAATGTTGTTTACGATACTTTAGACTCTGCTAAATCTCAGATTCATAAAGTTGGACGAAGCGCCAAGCAAGTCACCGATGATTTAACAAGTTCCTTTCAAAGTAGTCGTTCCCAAAAGAAGAGGGGAGATTATTCCAAAGGATATGCAGCTGGTTTTAGGGCTGCCCTAGATGAACTCTCCGATGAGTGGGATATGTTAAAAGAGGATTCTTACTTTGGGGACGATGACTACGATAGAGATGACAGAGATGTCGATGTTTTAGATGACTAACGACAGAAAGAAGAATTAGACAACTACCGATAGCAGAATGATATGCTATAGGTTACTTACGTCCTTAAAAGAACTATAACTTAATCCAACAAGGAGGATTTTTATTATGTGTGGAATTTTTTATGATATAATTGAACGTCGAAATAGAAGACAGATTGCTGGAGCAGCTGTTGGTTCAGCTCTCGTAGGTGCTACTGTTGGTGTGATTGCCGCTCTACTTCTCGCCCCCCAGTCCGGAGAAGAAACCTGGGATGATATACAAGACTTTGCTTTGACAGGGGTGAGAAAAGCCAAAAGGCAAGGAAGACGGGTAGGAAGATCTGTCCATTCTTTTGCGGATGGCGTCAAAAATGCCGCAGACGATGCCATGGATGAATTTGACTAGGATGCCATTCTAGATCATTCTCGAGTCCTTCATAGCTGCTCTGATTAACTGGCGGTCTTACAACAGTCGACTCAGAGCAAGAGGCCTCGGTTTATGATGAAAAAGAAAGTGAAGGAAGAACGATGTGTGGTTTAATATATGGATGGGTCGAAGAATATAGGCGGAGACAGATGGCGAAGGTAGCTGTTGTTTCTGCTTTTTTCGGAGCGGCCGTAGGTGCTGCTGGTGGCATTCTCTTGGCCCCCCAATCTGGGGAAGATACCAGGGAAGATATTGGATATGCCATCCAAGATACTTTAGATTCTGCTAAAGACCAAATTCATAAAGTTGGACAAAGTGCCAAGCAAGTCACCGATGATCTGGCTAGTTCCTTTCAGGGTAATCGTTCCCATAACAATAGGGAAGACTATTCCCAAGGCTACGCAGCCGGTTTCCGGGCTGCCCTGGATGAACTCTCCGATGAGTGGGATAGCATAGAAGCGACCTTTAGCCATGGAACAGAGGAAGATCTTTTTTTAGAGAGCGATCCCTTTGGTTTAGCAGATGAACCGGATGCATCTCGAAGAAATCGTCGAGAGAGTAGAGGTTTCCAAAAAGAACGCTCTAATCGGGAGCACCGGAGCCACGAGCTCCAGGCCATGCGCCAAAAAGAGACTGAACGTCGCCAAGAATTAGAACATCAAGACAAGGCAAGGTACGCTACCCAAAAATCTACGGACAATTCTGATAAAGCCAAGGAAAGTCCTGCTAAATCGGAGGGAGAGGTTGAAGCCAGGATTCGAGATGCAAAACCCATCAGCAAAGATGTCAAAGCTGAAGCGCAAAAGGCTGAAGAGATCAAGGCTGAAGAAGTCAAGGAAAGCACTTCAAAGGGAAAGGATAAGAAATGATCCTTACAAGCCCGATTTTGTCTAGTTTACTCTCTTTAGGAACTGGCCTCCTAGCGTGTGGTGTGAAAGCTCCTTCAACGGATCTTTTCCCCATTTTAGCTGTTATGGTGGATCTCCATAGCCTTTTGCTGGGTCTTCTGATGCTGGCAGGTATCGTGGCTTTGGGCTTTATTGCTTATTTCTTTTTTGAACTAAGTAAAATCTTAGCGAGTAGTAGAGCCCTCTTGGACAAGGCTAGTCCTGACCTCGAGGAGAGTATTGCCAAACTCCCGGATACGATTCACCAAGTAAACCAAGTTGCTGCGCGTGCAGATTCTCTGATGGATGGAATTCAAACTGAGGCCCAGGGGACCCTAGGTCGGGTGAATCTCATCTTAGAGGATATCTCTATTGTGACGAGCAATGTGGCAGATGGTTCTGATAACATCAGAAGAGATGCCATGATTATAAAAAAAAATATAGCTAATTTTGCCAAAAATCATCAGGGGTTTGGAGGGGCCAAGTCGCCTTTTAAATCAGCTGGTGATATGCCTAGCCGGATGATGCAGCTGGCAGCTTTGTTACGCTTTTTGGTTAGAATCAACCAGGTTTTTACCAAGAAAAAGAAAAGAAGAAGGTAAGCATGCTAGGACTTCGGTCCAAAACCTTCTGTGTAGACGTGTTGAGGAGGGGCCCTGGGTCCCTCCCTTTTATGATAGCGTTAGTAGACCATAACAATTGAGGAAAAATTAGTGAAAAATCTCAAACCCAAGAGGAGGATGGGGATCTCAGAAGAAACCCCGCTTCCTTCCCATCAATCGATGACCAAGCCCAGTAAGGCAATTCGTGGAAATGACAGTGACTCTGTCATGGAGAAAAAAACGGAGGCAGGATCTCCAGCAACATTGGATCCCAGCCCCATTAAGGGGCCTAAAGCTACTTTCCATCGAGGAGTCTCTCCTTTGACGACCCTTTTACAAGCCAAGCAAGGGGGCGGTCAGCCCACCACAACAGCACCAGGAGCCCCTGGTGCTGCTTTCAAGTTCAGCAAAGGTAAACATCGTTCCAAAGCCCCCCAGTTGGACACCCCTAGTGATGTTTCTGGCGACATTATTGCGTCGCAGAAAGACCTTTCCAGAGCCCCCCAGCTGGACCTACCCAGTGACTTGTCTAAACGGCCTTTCCGTGGACAGAAACAAGATCTTTTGAAGAGGTCCTGGCCCGGCCACTGGCAGATTCTATATCCAGCTCTTTTTGCCTTCTTTTTACCCATTGTTATCATGCTCCTGGCCTATTGCTTTTCAGAGGTCTTTCCCTTTGGAGAACGCCATATTTTGACGGTGGACCTCTATCACCAATATGCCCCCTTCTTGTCAGAGTACAAGAGGATCCTCCAAGGCAATGGAAGCCTGCTCTTTTCCTGGTCAGGGGGGATGGGAGTTTCCTTTTTACCACTTTTTGCCTACTACCTGGCCTCGCCCTTGAATCTCATCTTGGCAGCCTTCCCAGATTACCTGCTATCAGAAGGGGTCTTGACCTTGACGATCCTGAAGATCTCCTTGGCGAGCTTAAGCTTTTTCTTTTACCAGGTCTGGACCAAGGGAAAGAGGGGGATGGAACCGGCCTTTTTTAGCCTTTGCTACGCGCTTTGCAACTACGTAATGGCCTACTCTTGGAACATCATGTGGCTGGATTCGGTGGTGGCCCTTCCCATGGTCATTGCGACCCTCATCCACCTCATTCGCACGAGAAAGATGGTTCCCTTCGCCCTGGCGGTCTTTGCGGCAACCTATATGAACTTTTATACGGGCTTTTTTGTCTGCGTCTTCACGGCCCTGTACTTCCCTGTCCTCCTTGTGCAGAATACGGAGTATTTGTCAAGGGTCCGGGATTATTTCTTGACCTTGGGACGGACGGCCCTGGCCTCCTTTACTGGTGTTGTTATGTCAGCCTTCCTCTTGGTCCCGACCATCCTGGCCCTCCAAAATACTTCAGCGACTGGGGATGACTTTCCGAAGGAACTTTTGAGTTTCTTTGACCCCTTTATCAACCTGATTTCCCAGGTCTGTTTTGGTGGGGGGATCAATGTCCGGTCGGGGATGGCTAATCTCTACGTGAGCATTGCCGTGGTGCTCTTGATTCCGCTTTTTTTCGCCCAGCCTCGGATCAAGAGTTCTATCAAGGTCGCCAATGCTATCCTTCTTGCCTTCCTGGTTTTTTCCCTCAACAATCGGGTCTTTGACTTCCTCTGGCATGGGGCCCACTACCCCAATCAGCTGGACCACCGCTATGCCTTTGTCTTGGCCTTTTTGCTTGTCAGCCTCATGGCCGACGCCTACCCTTACTTTTCTGAGGTGAGGCCTTCCTTCTATGCCAAGGTCTTTGGGGCCTTTACCCTTCTTATTTTCCTCTTGCAAAAAATGGATAAGGACCTTATGACCGAGGAGATGGTGGTGTTTTCCTTCCTTTTCCTCGGAGCCTACACCCTCATCATCTTCTTCACTAAATTTTGCACCTATCGTCTTCGCACGGTCATGCTGGGTATCTTATTGGTGGTAGAGTTGACCCTGAGTTCCATTATGTCCATCCACCAGCTGAGGACCGATGAGTTCTTTGGCCTCCGTAAGGGCTACAAGGCTGGGGTTGTCGGCTCTTCGATTGAGCAATTCCTCGATTACGTGAAGCCTTACCGGGACCCCAGCAGGGGCCTGGAGCGGGTGGAAAAAATTCCCCACAACACAGCTAACGACGCCTTTCTTTACGGACTGGGTGGAATTTCCGTCTTTTCTTCCACCTATCCCAAAGAACCAACGGAAGCCATGGCCCAGCTGGGCTTTCCCACCAACCATATCAATAGCTTTGAGTATCGGACCCAAAATGCCTTTATCGACAGCCTTCTCGGCGTCAAATACGTGATCGCCTGCTATGAGAAGGATAAGGAAGTGGCCCCCGACCTCAGTCAGCTCCGTCAGCTGTGGCTCGAAAATGGAGAGACCAAGGTCTATCTCAACCCCTATGCCCTGCCCCTGACCTATTTTGCCTCCTCGGATGTGGTCTATTGCAGCCTCATGGAGGGTGACTCTTTTGAGGCCCAGGAGAGCCTGGCCCGGTCCATCTTAGGGGACAATAGCCGGATGGTCTTTGAATACTGCACCCCGACCATCGAATCTTCCCCTTCCTGCAC
>CAKZWV010000035.1 GCA_937922005.1 uncultured Clostridia bacterium
ATTGGTGCAGCTGCAAAGGATTGTACCTTTTACCATGGTCAAAATAAATGTTATGGTTTTGGACAAACTAAATCCAGCACCTTGGAAAGAGAATTGATGAATAGAATAACGGTCTCCTTTACTGATATCAATAAGTCTTACACCAATGAAGAAACTAGTAACAATAGTCAATATTGTGTCGTGTGGACAGACAGTTTAGAGGGCCACAGCGGAAGCCATATTGTTCATTATTATGTCAATGGCTCGTTAGCGCATAATTCAACAGCACCCTGGCCGTTCGATTGCAGATAAGGCCAAGAAGGTTAGAAAAGCTATATGGCATAAGGCTCTCCACATTTTAGTTAGCGTTGGAACTGGGCAAGTATGCTCTGATTAAATATGATAAAAAGGCTAAAAATATGATTAGGTTAGAGAAGATAAATGTCGCCTATGATGGTTCGAGGATGATCTTGCATGAAGTCAACCTGGATTTTGATCATTCAGAATTGGTCATCCTAACGGGAAAGAGCGGTTCCGGCAAGAGTACTTTGTTAAAATGCTTAAATGGCCTACTGGCACCGGTAAGTGGTTCCTACTTTTTCCAGGGGAAAGAAGTCTATCAACTCTCTGAAGGAGACCGTAAAAAAGAATGCACGCAAAAAATTGGCTTTATGTGGCAGAATTACCGACTTTTGCCGGAGCTAACAGTCCAGAACAATATCCTCTTACCGAGCCTTATTGCTCATTCCCAAGCAGATCAGGAGTATTTATACGAATTGCTTGAATTACTTGATATTAAGGAGTATTTGCAGCAATATCCAGATAAACTATCTGGGGGTGAACAACAGAGGGTAGCCCTTGCAAGAGCCTTAATTTTAAAGCCAGAACTAGTGCTGGCAGATGAACCAACGGGTGCTCTAGATAGTAAGAACTCTCAGAGACTCATGGAATTGATTGAGAATACGAGAGAAAGACTGAATACGCTCTTTATCATTGCAACGCATGATCAGGAGATGGCTAGGATTGCAACAAGGCAAATTGAACTGCGTGATGGAAGGGTAGTTAGGGATGAAAGATAAGCTTACATTAGCATCTCTTGTATGCTCCAAGAAAAATCATGCCTTTTGGTATTCTACCATCCTATTAACTTTTATGATTGCTGCCTTATTCTCTGTAATCAGCATTCTTCGCCTTCACCAGAATCAACTTCTTGAATCTCGTGGCAATGTTTATGGCTATTTTCATAGCATTATTTATCAATTAAAAGATGAGATAGACGAGTCGACACCTAAAGATTTAACGGAGTCAGCAGCGAGTATTCAAGTCAAGCAGATCAAGGACAAAGGTTTTGATGTAAGAATTGGCTACCCTTCTTCAGCTGCTGAGTCTTACGTTTATCGAATACATAGTAAAGCATTTTTACCATCTTTAGAGCATGATGAATGTGCTATTTCTGAGTCCGTTGCAGATCATTTTCAAAAACAGGTAGATGATGCCCTTGACATACTGGGAAAGAAATTAACCATTAAAAAGATTGTACCGGATATTGGCTTGTTATGGGTTAGAGGAGAACGTGAAGATAAGTTAGGCATGTCCGCACCCAATGTATGGATCAATGCTAAGACTTTTGAGGAATGTCAGCAAAATGCCTCGGTCATATCGTATCGGATGCTATTCCTGAACCTTAGCCAGGCAACGGATCTCCAAGATAGAGCTGTCACGAACAAAATTTCTGGAAACCTCTATGAGAATCGAGCAGTGACAAGAGATGTCAATCTCTTTATTTTTCGCTTTAGAAATAATTTCTACGTAGGTCTCATGATTGTTTTTGGGCTTCTGTTTATTTCTATCTTTGTCGCCTTTCACCTTTATTCTGTGAATAGATATTTTATTTATCGAGATCTAGGTATGGATGACAAGACACTAGCTACGGTTACCAAATTAGAATATCTATTTGTATCAGTGCCAGGGTTAGGAATTGGCTCACTCATAGCGGCTTTACTTACCTTTTTCTATGGTAAGATGAATTATTCTGAATCTTCCGTGTTTTCCTTAAAAGAACATTTTACTTACACTTATCCATATGCTCTTATCTATGCTTTGGCTGTTTTACTGTGTATCTTATTCTATTCCAAGCCTAAACAGGCACCGAGAACAAAAATAAAGACCAAGGACGAGATGAATAGATTGCCTGTCAAGGGGAAAAGCCTGCTTGCGTTAACTTGTTTTCTATTTCTCTTGATAACCTATATGATTTTTTCTTTTATAACATCAGTTGCGGGTGCCAATAATCTGGGTAAATCGACAACTTTTTTTGGACAGATTCGACAAAACTACGATTTTGAATTAAAATATGTTCCTACAAATTTTCCACCACACTATTATTTATCAGGTGAAGATTTTTTGCCTAACGACACTGATGATGGTCGCTTTTACTTCGATTATGAGTGTAATCACCATAACTTAGATTCCATGATCCCAGCTATCCAAAAGATAAAAGGCGTTCATGAGGTGATGCCCTTTTATGAGAATTATCATGGCTTAATCAAAATAAGTGAAGATGTCATATCAAGTCCTTTTTTATCGAAGGTACAGAGTATGGGTATATTAATTGTTGAAGATGGTCCTTTTAAGGATCGTTATATTGGCAAGGATTTGAAATTTTTGGTAAATTGTGACATTTTTTCCTTACCTGATAGTTATCTACGAGATATTGGAAGGCAGATAGGGGTAACAGAGTCTCATTTACAGGCCCTTCTTGAAGGAGAGGGCGTACTATTGATCTCCCCTTCCATTCGAATTATTAGGATTGATAAACATAAAGGTGGGGAAGGGATTTACTGGGAATGTAGTAGCACAGGGGACCATTTGTTAAAAGATGAGAAGCTGATGGATTACAAAGATGCTACGATCTATGTGCCACAGGCAAAGAAAACCTTGAAAGGTATCGTCCCACAAAAGGCTTTATTGGAACAAGGTGCAGAATTAGTAAGGTTTTCTGCTCCCATCTTAGGAAGTTCATATGATAATATTGGTTGGTTTCCTTCCTACGATTATATCCGGGCTCCCTATCGCATCTTAACTAGTAGAAGTTATTTAGAAAAACAAAATATAAAAGTCGAATCATCCCGCCTACATGTATTCTTAGAAGAGAAAGCTGATCCCGCTCAAGTATCGAATGAAATCCATAAGTTAACGAGAAAAATATCGAATATTGAAGTAACTGACCAGTATTATCAGGTTAAGTCATGGCATGCTTATAAATTCATGGAAAAGGTGGTCATTGCCTTATACGTGCTGCTATTTGCATCCATTATTTTATCTTTCATAAAAACCATCAGTCAGTCGTTCTGCCTATTAAATGAGCGTTTCTTCACTTTATACCGGGACTTAGGCATTACCCAAGGGAAGTTATTCTTAACGGCTTGTAAGCCTTTTATGATAACGTTCTTCCTTAGCTATATCATTCAACTTTTCATAGATAGACTCATTTTAGTAAGATTCCTAGCCCTGTGGGGTGAGGTCCCGGTTTTCCAGAGAATGCTTGGCCAATTCGCTATTTTTACTTTTTATTTCTTACTTTTTGCCCTGATGCTATTTTTACAGCTTAGGAAGCTTATGATGAAACAAGAGTACGTAGAATAAAATACGTAAAGACGGTCACGATATACCAGAGGGGGGCTAGCACAAATAGTTTATTTGTGTCGTTTTGATGTAGCGTTCACCTATCAATTCTTCCAAGCTACGATCCATTAACCTGCTTGCTTATGGCTTCTATCCTTGTTTTTTCGACCTGGATCCTTATAATAAAATGGTTAACGGAGATTTAGAAAGACCTATGGAGGTGAACATATGGCTCAACATAGTCTGTCCTCAGTAGACCTGCTTCTTCAGGGGGGCCTTTATTACAATTGCTCTCTTAAAAGTTTTAGGCCGGCAGATATCTGGATTCACCAGGGAAAGATCCTCTATGTCGATGAGAAGAAAGATGGTGGGGCAAGTCTGACCGCATGTGAAGTGGTGGATATCACTGGCAAGTGGATAGTTCCGGGTTTTATTGACAGTCATATGCATATTGAAAGTTCCATGCTTACGCCGGCCCGGTTTGGTGAGCGCGTGGCTCAGTGTGGTGTGACAACCTTAGTGGCAGAACCTCATGAAATGGCCAATGTTGCCGGTGTTGATGGTATTCGTGCCATGATTGCAGCCGGAAAAGAGGCTCCCGTTGATATTTTATTTGGCATTCCATCTTGTGTTCCGGCTAGCAATTCAAAATTGGAGACAACGGGTGGCGTCATTACAGCTGATGACATGAAGTCTCTTTTGAATGAGGATGAGGTTGTCTGTGTCGGTGAAGTTATGAATTACAGGGAGATTATCCGTCCAAACAACCTGGAAATTAGTAAATTTATTAACTACCTTCACGAGGTTCGGCCGCATTTCCCGATAGAGGGCCATTGTCCGCAATTAGAAGATTTAGACCTTGCTAAGTTTTTGGCTGTAGGCATCGGTTCCGACCATACCGAACACGATATCGAGGGCTTTCGCCAGCGTTTTATCATGGGTATGTTCGTTCAAATTCAAGAGAAGACCTTATCACGAGAACTTTTGGACCTTATTGAAGAGCTTGATGTTTACGAACAATTTGCCTTTGTCACCGATGATGTCATGCCGGATACCTTGTATCGAATAGGCCACTTGGACCATATTGTCAGAAGTGCCATCCATATGGGCTTAAAGCCGGAACAAGCATTTTATAACGTATCTTTGACACCGGCCCGCCGAATGAATCTTACCGACCGTGGAGCTATCGCACCGGGTAAGTTAGCCGACCTTGTTGTTTTAACGAACCCTGAGACAGTCGCTATTGATAGGGTGTATAAAAATGGTAAGTGTATCCATAAGCAAGGGGATCAGAGCCTTTCTGATAAGAAAGAAGGAAAAAAATCTACTTTCCCCAATTGCTTGAACCATAGCATTCACCTGCAAGCGGTGACTCCTTCCATCTTCGAAAATGCAGGTATTGCTACCAGCGACTTGGCTGGGAGAAGCCAGGTTCAAGTTCGGGCCATGCAAATTAACAACGGCACTACGAAGACTACTGAAATCCATCGAACCTTGCCTGTAGTAGACGGCAACATTCAGTGGGAAGATTCAGACCTCCTTCTGGTTGCCAGCTTGGAGCGTTATGGCAGAGAGGGAAGTATCGGTTTTGGCTTTGTTACAGGCAATTGTCATAAGCAGGGTGCTATAGCTTCTAGCTATGCCCATGATAACCATAATGTTTTAGTCGCTGGTAAGAGCCTAGAAGCCATGGCTTTGGCGGTCAATAGGTTGATTGAGCTTCAAGGGGGCTGGATTGTGACGGATCCTAGCGGAGAAAAAATTGCTGCTGAATTACCCCTGCCTATCGGTGGCATTATTACAGATGAACCAGTTTCAGAAGTGGGGGAGAGGACCGAACAAGTTCGGAACGCCATCGAAGAATTGGGCTATCAACATTATAACCCCTTTATGTCTTTTGGAACCTTATCTTTAACCGTAAGTCCATCTCTAAAACTTACCAACAAGGGTTTAATCGATGTTAAGAAAGGGCTTATTGTACCGCTCATTGTTGAGTGATCGTTGCGTAAGTTTGAATAAGAGTTGAATAAGAGCTGATTAAGAGCTGAATAAAAGCTGATTAAGCAAGGAGAATGATTATGACCAAGGAAAAACAGAGCAAAGGGAAAGGTCTGGAAGACTTTTTTCAGTTACAGCAGCATGGGACCACTGTCAAGACTGAGATCTTAGCTGGTCTTACGACCTTTTTGACCATGGCCTATGTCCTGGGAACGATCCCTAACATGATGTCGGCGACAGGTATGGTGCCAGGTGCCATCCTGACTTCTATGATTTTGTTGATTATCGTAACATCGGTCGCCATGGGACTAGTTACGAACAGACCCTTTGCTCTGGCCCCAGGACTTGGAAGTGTGGCTATTGTGTCGGGCATGGTGGCCCATGAAGGAGTAACGTTGGAAATTACGAGTGCCATCATTATCATTTCCGGTGTGATCTTTCTGCTTATTTCGTACCTAGGCCTTCGCGATAAAGTTGTTAATGCCATTCCTAAGAGCCTCAAGCAATCGGTGAGTGCAGGTGTTGGCCTTTTCATTGCCATGTTAGGAGCTCGCAATGCAGGTTTAATCATAGCCCAAGAAGGTCGTAACCGTCTCACTTTTGGTGATCTTACGGCCCCATCGGTTGTCTTATGCCTCATCGGTTTTATCCTGATCCTTGTTTTTCGTCAACTCCGCGTTCAGGGCTATATGATTGTTGCTATCCTCCTTGCAACGATCATCGGCATTCCCATGGGCCTTACAACTCTGCCGGAAAAGTGGTTCGTTTTACCTGAAAACCCCTGCACACATTTAGGCAAAATGGACTTTGTTGGGGCCTTGAATGTGGCTTATATTCCCTTCCTCATTGCCCTATTTGTGCGGGTTTTTTTCTCTACTTTGGGAACAGCCTTGGGTGTTGGAGGTAAGGCTGGATTTTTAGATGAAAATGGCAACCTCCCTGACATTGATCGTGTTTTTAAAGTGGATGCGACCGCTACCGTTTTGGGTGGCTTCTTTGGTATGCCTTGTGTGACGACTTACTTAGAATCTTCGGCAGGTGTTGAAGCAGGAGGGAAGACGGGCCTAACATCGATTTCAACTGCTTTCTTCTTTGCCCTGACCTTACTTTTTACACCGATAGCCCTCATGATACCGGGTGCAGCGACAGCTCCCGCCCTCATCATTATTGGTGTGGGCATGCTAAACTCGATGTCAAAGATTGACTATGATGATTACACGGAGTCTTTCCCGGCTTTCCTGTGTATAGCCTTTACGGTCTTTGCCAATAATATTGCCAATGGTATCTGTGTAGCGATTCCTACCTATGTAATCTTGAAGCTGGCTAAGGGAGATTTCAAAAAGATCCCTGTATCTATGTATGTTTTGTGCGGGGTTTGCTTCCTATATTTTGCCTCGATCATCATGAAGTAGGCAGGCTAGCGGACTTCCATCTTGATTGCGATCAACCCAGTTCCCTTCATAGTGGTGTCACCGCCATATACTCTTTCAAGATCAATCGCCTCGCCACTATCCACGATATACATAAGATAGTTCATAGATTTTAGAGCACGTTGGTTTCCTAAAAGCGAAACCCTTCGCTCCGTCGCATTTTGAAAATATGGGGGGACGGTTAGGGTGACCTTCTCCCCATTCAGACAGACAGAGATGCGATCTCCCTCGTCTAATTGGTCGTATGAAAGATTAAGGTAATTAAGCTCCTGATCGTCAAGAGTCATTTCAGAAGAGGCACCTTCCTCCATCTTTCCGTCTCTTAAGAAATCAATGGAAAAAAAGGCCTTTGTTTGCCCTTTATTCGTTTTGATCTCTAAAATCTGACGATCGTCCTTGAGCACAGCAGAGAGATTATTCTGCGGAAACTCTTTCCATTCGTAGAGTTTAATATAACCTTTATGATACGGCCTGCCCTTTTTCTTTCCTTCATTAGAACTCCTTGACGAGCATGCTGTTAAAATGAATGGGATCATTACTAAGAAGACCAACAAGACACTCATAAACGGCTTCATCTTGTGATCTAAACAATTCTTTTTTGGGATCATATCGACTAGCTCCTTTCTCCTCTTCCTTCTTATTCCGATGTGGGCAGAGCCTGACCAGTCTTTTCCAACCCTTCTTGGACCCGATCTGGCTGGCTTCGCCTTAGCCCCATTTTAGCCCATTTAGAGCCAATAATTTTTAACTCCATCTTACTCCATGAATGCCAAAATATCCTTATAAACGTCCAGGTGGCCTTGTTCATTGAGCAATTCATGGCGCTTCTTTTTATATAGCTGGGTCCTAGTATGAACATAGCCCAGATCGTTCAAAAATTTTTCCAAGGCATAGAACTTCGCCTCGCTCTGAATCACAGGGTCTTCAGCCCCAGCGATCAAAAGGATTGGAAGTTGCCTATTTTGGGGGATCCAGTCCTTGCTCTCAAAAGCTGACCTTTGCAATTGAAACAGGTTGATGAAGGCATTGGTTGTAAAGACAAAACCACACAAGGGGTCTGAATTATAGGCGGCCACAGCCTCTTTATCACTAGAAATCCACCCATTTTTCTCTGCAAATCCCTTGTTATAGGGCCCTAAGGCGAGGGCATTCAAAAATGGGTTGGGGGCATCCTCTCTGTAGCAGACCTTGGATGCCCGAGCCAAAATCTGAGCCAGCTTGACCATCCCATTTTTGGTAGGCGGCCCGCATAAGACCAGGCGATCAATGTGATCATCATATTTTTTTAGGTAATTCCTGGCAACCAGGGTGCCCATACTGTGACTAAACAAACAAAGCTGAAGCGCTCCGTAGCGATCCTTGATATACTCCGTCACTTGAAAGGCATCGTCGACAATCATCGATCCATCTTCGGTGTAAAAATACCCCAGTTGCTCCGGCTCCCTCACGCTAGCCCCATGGCCCCGGTGGTCATGAATCACACAGATATAGCCCTTATCTGCCAAATACTCCATAAAATCATAATATCGTTCTTTATGTTCCGCCATTCCATGGAGGATTTGTACGATCCCTATCGCAGGTCCCTCAGGTTCGATCACAGCCAGTTCAAGCGGCAGTTGGTCCCTTTGGGATATGATTTTTTCAGTAAACATCAGTAAGCTCCTTTTCTTCCGGGCTTGTTTCCAACTTTTGCCCTTCTGTCTTCACTTTTCTAGCCGCCTCACCTTTCGCAGCTCTTGTCCTTATTTTTTCCTTCTTCTAGTGTCCCGATGGTTTCTGCTCCAAATATTCCTTCCCTCTTACCTTATCCTCATGGATCATCAGGCCAAAGAGATAGGTCAGGGGGAGGGCTGTGACCCAGATGGCCCTACCTTGGATCAGCCGACAACAGATGGTACCGATGATGGCCCCCAAGAGGAAGCAAGAGAGCATAATAAAGTGCTTGCCCAGTTTGACCCTATGGCCCTTGTCCTCTTTTTTCCAGTGGAGCATTTCTTTAGCAAGGCCGACCCCAATCTGGCGGATATGGTTGGTAGCAAAGGTCGTTGCCATGGGCGTACCTTGGGCCTGCCGGAAGGTATTATATTGCATGGACGCAATAAAATTGATGGCAATCTGTGAAATCTGTACTGGATAGGAATCCGGAATAAAGCCAAGCAGAATGACCACGATAATTTCTACACCGATCAGCAGGGTATCCCAGCGGATCATCAAACGGTGTTTGACCGGATTGGGTAAAATTTCGGAGAGAAAGGCCCCTGCCACATAGGCCGACATGGGGATCAAATACCGAACCGCCTGGTCCATCTGCCCCGCCCCGATCGCTAGGCCAAGCAAGACGACATTACCACTTTGCGCATTACAAAAAACATGGCCCCGAAGCAGGTAAGTGAAGGCCCCCCAAAAGCCCGAAACAAGAATCAAAATATAATAAACTCGATTTTGTTCGCAGAGTAAGTATTGACCTGTCTCAACTTGATCCATTTTGTCCATCATGATCGCCTTTTCTCTTCCTAAGTTTCAGTCCTTAGTATACCAGGAAGTTCGAAATGACTCATCTCTTTTTAGACTTCTTTAGAGATTTTTGTCTCTTCCTTTTTACACCACTTTATTTGACAGAATCACTTTAGCAAGCGTATACTACGGAATGACGGTACAAATAATAAGTAAAACAAGATAATGACAAATTAGAACCATTATGCGGAGGTTTTTATGAAAAAAGTTGCAAGAAATATACTTTTTGGTCTTCTTATCTTATTGATTATAGGAGCAATCGGGATTTCAATCTTTATTGGCAAGGCCGTTTTTGATGGCTATACAAATGTGGTAAGCAGAGAAGAAACCATAAAAAATTCTCAAGAATTTAAAAAAGACTATGATGATTTGCTTAAAAACTATAAGCTAGAAAAAATTGAGATAGAAGATCAAGATTTGGACCACAAGCTTCCTGCAATTTTTGCCAAAAAACCTGGCAATAAGAATATAGCTGTTTTAGTTCACGGAATGGGCGGCACAAAAGAAACTGTAGCACCAATTATGATAACTTTCTTAGAATCAGGCTATGACGCAATCGCCTATGATCAGAGAAATTCTGGAGAAAATATGGCAGATTACAACACATCCGGTCTTTTAGAATCCGAAGATACAAGAGCAGTTATCGACTATATTCGTGAAAAATACCAAGACGGAGAGTTAATTCTTTGGGGAGAATCTTATGGAGGACTTACGAGTGTAATTGCTGCAGGGAAAGATGATACAAATATTGACTATCTAATACTTGAAAGCCCAGTTTCTAATGGCTTTGACATGATAGAAAATGTGATGAAAGATATTTCTAAAAAACAAGGTGTTCCTCTTGATTTTATGATAAAAACTGGCGATTTATATTCAAAAGTCAAACTCGGCATAAGTTTTTCTGATATGGACGGAAGGGAATATATGAAAAATGTTGATATTCCAGTGTTAATTACTCATTCTAAGATAGACAAAGTGACCCCACCATATATGGCAGAAGACTTATATACGGCAAAATCTGATGACAAAAAAGAACTAATCACAGTTGATGGCTACAAACACGCATCCTATCCTTATAAGGATAGGGATGGCTATAAGAAAATAGTAAAAGACTTCTTAGAAAAATATTCTGCTGATAAGGCTGATTAAAAAAGATTCAAATGGGAATTATCTTCTAAAAGGAGAAAAAATGCATCATGATCGCCTTTTCTCTTCCTAAGTTTCAGTCCTTAGTATACCAGGAAGTT
>CAKZWV010000036.1 GCA_937922005.1 uncultured Clostridia bacterium
TTGATAGGCCATCAAGTGGCTAAAGAGGGGAACCCCCTCTTCCAGATCTTTAAGGTCCTTTAATTCTACAGAAGAAGTGCTGTTATAGAGGAGGCAATTCACATCTTTAGCCGTTTGGAAGAAGCTTTCCTGGTCCAAGGAGAAATACTTGGAGTCATCTGACATAAAGTTCGCCATTCCATCATGATTGCTCAGCATCTTTTGAAGTTTTTCAGGCAGATCTTTGTTCTCTTCCGTATAGAGATTCGTGCCCCCCGCCATGGTAATGAGTTGGTCCACAAAATTGCCTGGATAGCGGAGACGGACCTGCTTTTTCGAATTCACATGGAAATAGATGACCTTCTGATCGGTTGGAGCCAGGGCCGCATTTTCAAGGCTAAGGGCCTCTTGCTTAGCAAAATACTCATTGGCCTCCTTTTCCTTCCCAAGCAAGAAGCCGTAGAGTTTGATCCACTCCGCTCGGCCCAGGGGATGGCTTTCATAAGTAGAAAGGTCCATCAAAGCCGGAATTTTCAAGCTTGCCCACTTTTCCATCACTTCTGGGTGGTATTTAACCTGGGCCGTCTCTTCCACAAAGTCACACTTATCTTTGACAAGGGCCTCATAGTCCGGCGTATTAAATTTTCCCACATAGGTAATGTGATCACCTTGCAGGGCATCTTGGACCAGACCTGGGCGGAATTCATCCGCTTTGCGGCTGGCAAAACGGATGTTAGAGAGGGCTCCCAAGGCCCGAAGATAATGGAAGCAGGAGCTACCCGCCACATAGATACGGGTGGGATAGCCATTCACCAATTGGATATTTTTGTCTTTGCTAGAAACTTCCTCAAGAGCTTTGCTTGCCTCCTCATCGGCCTTGGGGGTCACCAAAAACTGCTGGCCATCATAGAGGGTCACTAAGGTCCAACCTTGGGGGTATTTGGCTGCACAAAAGAGCTTGGCATAGGTTGGAGTAATCATCTCACTGGACTTTTCTCCCCCTAATTCTGGGCTGGGGTCGACCGATTCCGGGAAAGAAAGGCCCTTGGGTGCCTGCTCGGAAGAAGACTGCCCGGTAGAAGCTTGCTCGGAAGAAGAGGCGGTCTCCTTGGGATTCATCTGATTAGCTGGCGTACAGGCAGTCCAACTGAGGGCCCCTCCTAACAACATGAAAAATACGAGGCATAGGGAGGAGAGGCTGCGCTGCAAGGTCCTTGGAAAACGAGTCATAGGAATATTCCTTTCTTAGGTGACTTTCTTGATATCGCCGTTCAGTATAGCAATTTTCCTAAAAAAAACCTTGGACTCTGACGCAGGCTCGGTGCTCACTAGGAGGGATGATGGGGCTAACTGGCCAAGATCATGAGGCCCACTGGACGGGATTATGGGGATCGCTGAGCAAGATCATGAGTCAGACTCCTATACAGACTCACCGTGTCATCTTCCTTTACATTCTTTCTTTAAGCTTTCACTCATCGGCTTCCTCTCTAACCCTGGGCTGAACGTGTCATCTTTCTTTACATTCTTTCTTTAAGCTTTACCGCACCGCCTTACTGCGCTGTCTCGCTGCTTTGTTTTTGAAGGGCTAGTTTCCTTTGACGGCGGTAGCGGAAAAAAATACAAGCTACCATCACACCTAGGCATGTTAGGAAGCTGTAGAAGGAAAAATTAGGAGCAATATTGATAGCAATCCAACCACCAGAAACCTTACTCACATATTGAACCTTGAAGTGCTCGATCACCGTCGCCAAGGCAGCCATTGCAACCCCAATGAGTTGACTATAAAAGCCATCCCTTTCCTCCAACTTCGCCCAATCGAAAATATCGAGCCAATCATTTATGTAAAATATCCACCAATAGCAGAGTAGGGCCGGTACGACCAAGTCAAGCAGGATAACCACAATGATGAAGGGCATAAAGATCATGAGCAAGAACGAGGTGATCATATTGATAAACATTGTTGTTACAAAAGAAATGTAATATATACTGAGATAACTAATGCTTGCATTTATGGCCAGACGGAAAAAATGCCGTCCCGCCAGCTCCCCGGATTGCAAGCAAGCATGGGCAATGAGTCCTCCTATCAGAATCAAAAGAAACTCCGCTACGATAACCACGTGCGCCAGGGCACTATCACCATTAAAAAACGACTTGAAGTCAACGCTATCACGGGGATAAAAAAAGACAGCATAGGCTAAGACAGTGGCACCAATATTCCCCACATGTAAAGAAATCCATTCTGCCTCTTCCCAATCATGGATATGGTTGCGGTGCAGGATGCGGTTCAGTAAAGAAGATAAGGGCAAAGGAATCAGCGGTATGACGAGAAAACTTACGATACTCAGCATCGTAAGGAAATGACTTCCTAAGTGATTCACATCATCCAGGTTAATCACATTGCGCCACAAGATGGGGAAAAAGCTTAGGACCACCACCAAGTTGATAATGACATGGACTACCACACGAAAACAAAACTTCATAGCCTTTTATCCTTTCTTATCACTATTATGGGAGTTTGGATTCTGGCTTGTGGTCCTATTTTATCACGATTTCGAAAAATTTATTCTTTTCCCGAGGCCATTTACCGATCCAAACTCTTTTCATCCAAGAGAAAATCCAAGGTTCCTAACATCACTTTAATTCTGCTATTCCACTTTTTTCTAATCAGGGCCTCAGTATACCTGTCTCGCTTAAAAATCATAGGTTCCTCCCCTGTCTCGCTTCAAAGTCAAAGGTTTCTTTCCGAAACTTAGTCGCATTTTCGACTAAGTTTCGATTAGATAATGGCCCCCGCCTATTCAAAAGTCAATCGCCATAAGGTTATAATAATCAACCTGGTAGCTTTTGCCGTCTGTGGCAGTTGTTGCAAAATTTGCAACAACTGCCAAGATCTCGCCAAGAATATTTACAAAAAACCCGGAAAATCTATGACTTTCCGGGTTCTTCCTGCATGGGCCCAAACAAATAAACGCTTATTCTCCACGCTCTGCCATGATCGTGCGGATCTCTTCGGGATTGATCCCCACCATAGCTTCGCCCAGGTTCTCAGAAACCTCGGCAATGACATCGGGATTGTCATAATTGGCCACGGCTTTGACGATGGCCTTCGCCCGTTTTGCCGGATCCCCACTCTTAAAGATGCCTGATCCAACAAATACTCCCTCAGCCCCTAATTGCCGCATCAGGGCCGCATCGGCTGGAGTGGCCACCCCACCTGCTGAGAAGTTAAGGACGGGCAGTTTGCCGTTGTCATGGACATATTTCAGCAAATCATAGGGGACTTCAAGCTCTTTGGCGTATTCATAGAGCTCGTCTTCTTTGAGGGCCTGGGCCAGAGCCATTTCCCGCGTGATGCAGCGCAGGTGAACCACAGCTTGGGATACGTCTCCCGTCCCTGCTTCTCCCTTGGTCCGAATCATCGAAGCGCCTTCAGCAATTCGCCGTAAAGCTTCCCCGAGGTTGCGGGCTCCGCAAACAAAGGCCGTGTGGAACTTCTTCTTATCGATATGGTAGGTCGGATCGGCAGGGCTCAAGACCTCTGACTCGTCAATATAGTCAATGCCAATCGCTTCTAGGACCTGAGCTTCCACAAAATGTCCAATCCTGGCCTTAGCCATGACCGGAATCTTCACTGCCGCCATGATGTCCTTGATAATCTTCGGATCACTCATCCGGCTCACCCCACCGGCAGCCCGGATATCTGCAGGAACCCGCTCCAGGGCCATAACCGCCTTGGCTCCAGCGTCCTCAGCAATCTTTGCCTGCTCGACGCTGGTGACGTCCATAATAACGCCCCCAATTAACTCTTTATTGATTTCTTCAATTGTTCTTTTCATATCAGCCTCCTGATCTTACCGGCTTGCGCCAAAACATACACATCGACTAGTATAGACCTTAGATGCATCCGTGAAAAGACGCAGAACAGGAATATTTGATGGATGCAGATCAGCAAATACTCCCTAGGAGGTCCTATGTTTACCATTCATTTTTCCGCCGACCAGCCCTTATCTACCCAAATTTATCTAGCCGTGATCGAGCAAATTCGCACGGGGGGCCTCTCTTACCAGGATCGCCTTCCCTCTCAGCGGGCCCTGGCCTCCCACTTGGGCGTCAGCGTCAATACGGTGAAGCTGGCCTACACCCAACTTCGGGATGAGGGCTTTATCGTCGCCAGGGAGCGTAGTGGGTTTTATGTCGACCAACTGAATCTGGACCGCCTTCCTCCCCAGCCAGGCACAGCGGAGGCCCTTCCTCCCCAACCTGGCACAGCGGAGGCCCTTCCTCCCGCTTGGAAGTTGACCAGCCCCGCCGAGCCCTCGCCCGACCCCTGGCGCTTTTCTTTTTCACCTACGGGGATTGACCCTGAAAGCTGGGAGCGTAAGCTCTGGGTGCGTTTGGCCAAGGAAGCTATGGAGGACACCCTCCTTGATCTAGCGGCTGACCAGACAGCCAAGGTTGGCATCTGGGATCTTCGAGTTGAAATCGCCAAATACCTGGCTGACCACCGGGGGGTCAGGGTCCACCCCGCTCAAATCATCGTTACCTCCAGCTTTTGTGAGAGTCTCATGATTCTTTTTTCTCTCTTGGATCGGCCCATCTTCGCCCTGGAAGATCCTGGTTATCTAAGAAATGATGCGATTTTCTCTTATAACCGCCAAGAATTCATTCCCATTCCCCTAGATACTTATGGCTTTTCCGTAGCCAGCCTTGAAAAAACCCCCGCCAATGTTGCTATCGTGACCCCGACCCACCAGTTTCCAACCGGCCTCATCATGGGCCTTAGGCGACGTCAGCGTCTCTTGGCCTGGGCGGAATGTGCTCCCGACCGCTACATCTTAGAGGATGATTTTGATAGCGACTTCAAATATTCCGGCTCCCCGATTCCAGCTCTCAAGAGTCTTGATCGTCATCACAAGGTCATTTTGTCTGGGAGCTTTTCACAAAGTCTGGGGCCCTTCTTAGGGGTATCCTACCTGGTCCTCCCCGATCCCCTCTATACTCGTTTCATGGACCTCGCCTTGCCCAAGGGACGGGTCTCTAACTTAGCCCAACACCTCCTCCAACGCTTTATGCACTCTGGGGCCTTTGATCGTCACCTAAACCGGATGAATAAAATTTACCGGAGCAAAAGAGATCTCTTCCTTCATCACCTAACGGCGCTCGCTCCTGACCTCCAGATTTCCGGTGCTTCTGCTGGCCTCTATTTTCTCGCCAGCGTCCCAGCTCCCTATCTGACGGGCCCTGCCTTCGCAGACCGTGCCAAGGCCGCTAAGATTTACCTCCAGCCCCTGGATGCCTTCCGTCGCCAGCCCCTGGAAGACGGTACCTACGTCTTAGGTTTTGGTTCTCTCCCCCTCGACCGCATTCCCGCTGCGGCTGCCGCCGTCGTAGATCTTATCCATCTGCATCCTCGGACCGAACGATACAATATTGAGGAGCATTCTTAAGAAAAATCGCATGCCTTGTCCTCCTGGGCTCGCTGAGGCAGCTTAAGGCTCACCTGCGGCAGCTCTTTTTTCATGTATTCGAGAGCCGATGGCAGCGGCCAGCATACCGAGGCAGGCTAGAAAGCTAAAATAGGATAAGAAGTAACCATAATAATCAGGAAGCATATGCATCCAGGCCTCCCGAGACAAGCTCACATTTTGAATCTTATAGCTTTGGATCAAAGTGGCAAGGGCTGCCAGGCTGGCGCCGCCTAGTAAGCTATAAAAGGCCTCCTCATCTTCTAGCCTAACCCAAGCAAATAAATTAAGGCAGTTATTCATAGCATGGACCAACCAGTAGCCAAGCATGCCCGTCACAAGGATTGCAAAGAGGCTTATGATGACGGGCCCAAACATAAATGCTGCGAGCGCCGTCGACATGAAAGATAGGTAATAGAGGCTGAAATAAGTAAAAATCGCATTTAATGCGAGACGAAACAAATGCCTTGCCACCGCCTCCCAGGTCTGAAAACAGCGATTAGCGATCAGACCTGCCATCAAAATGCAGAGAAACTCCGCCACGATGACCCCGTGCGCCAGGGCACTATCTCCATCGAAAAAGATCCTTGCGGCATCCCTATCTCGGGGGAAAAACAAGACGATATAAGCTACGACGCTGGCACAAATATTCCCTAAGTGCAAGCTGGTCCATGCTCTCTCTTCGCAATTAGGAGTATGGGTAGCACATAAGAGGCGAATCAGCAAAGAAGAAATGGACAAAGTAATCAGCGGAATAATGAGTAAAAGGATCATGCTCAGCATTGTCAAAAACGTACCTGCAGGCACATTAAGGTCATTGGGGTTCACCGCATTGCGCCATAAGCTAGGGAAAAAGCTGAGGACTACCATGACGTCGATGAAAACATGGATCACAATTTGAATAAAAGATTTCATAGTCTGCTTTCCTTCTGATGGGATGAGGAAGCGAGCAAGCTAGTCCAAGAGACGACCTTGCGGGTCTTTTTGTAGTATAAGAGAACAAAGAAGATTTCCACAGCAGTAACAAAAAGTGAAATACCTAACCAAGCGCTGTCCTCCTGCATCTCTACAAAATGAAAAATGCTATTAACCGGAAAGAAGGCCATGAATAGGATATTCAAAACGGCACTTATCATCGTAAGCTGAAGAGTCCTGTCCCATCCCATATTTTTTCGACAGTACTTATCCTTTAGTTGATAAGCCCGTAGGATAAAACGAGGAGTTAACAAGGAGACAAATGGGGACAACAGCATGATCAGAGGCACTGGAGTTGAATCTGGAGCATCCGGTGGCACGACACGCAAAAAGGGTCGCCAGAATAGCCAAGAAGCATATACAAGGTACATTGTAGTGATCACTACGTAAAGCAGGCATCTTGGTGTCCATAGACGAATAGCTTTCACAGCTTCTTCATCGATCATGGGCTCTGTTTTAATATCTGTTTCACTCTCCGTAAGGATCTGATGAGAGATTTTTCTAAATTTAGAGATAATAACAAGGATAAAGAGACTGCAGGCAATGACACTCCATAAATATAATCTGGTAAGATCATCAAAAAATCCATTGGTCCTTGCAAAAGGTAAATATAATACAAAAGCCACTAAACTCGTAATAATTGCCCCTATGGATTGAGTATACAGAGATTGGCTGAGCTTAAGGGCCTCTCCAGGTAACGAATCCAAGAAGGCATTCCACCATGAGACATAATGAAAAGACAAGAGCCCTACAAAAAGAAGCTGTATGAAAGAGAAAATCACCACTGGCACAGAAGGCTCGAAGGGCTGCTCTAAGAGAATCGGCTCTACAAAGTAAAACGTCATGAAAAAGATCATGATGAAATTGGTCAGTGTTCTGAAACAGAATCTAAGATAAATTTTCATAGTGGTGATCGCACCTTTCTTACAGCAAGAGTATTTGTTTTTCTCTGTCAACCTTCTTATTATCGTTCGCATCATTACCCCTTGTGTTGTCGGTAGGATACGCTCTGAGACATTTTTAGTCAATAAATCGTCAACAATCAAGGGCAGGCTGGCCCAATCGCCCTCTCAACCAAGCCCGGACTCCAAATAGCTTGTCCGCAAATCGTAGCGCCTTACAGCTTCGCTATCATCCTCTCAGCCAAGCCCGGATTTTTTCCCACCATGACAGGAGCTCGCCCGTCGGCTCCTTCCCCAAAGGAGTGGCTGACGTCTCGTTCTCGCTTTGGAAACGTACGGTCTTTCCTTCCTCTACCTCCGAACTTGCTGACTCTTCCTCCTCCTGGAAACTGGCTGACTTGGAGACAGGGCCTTCACTTCCGATAAGGGTAGGCTTGGCCCCATCTATCGTCTTTTCCTCGCTTTCTGACTGGGCTTCGTCTATCGTCTTTGGGCCATCTATTGCCTCTGGCTCTTCTATCACCTTGGCCCCCTCTATCGCCTTTTCCTCCACCTCCTCCGAAGTCAAGGCCCGACGAGTCGGATCCATGTCCTGGGCCTCCTCCATGAGGGCATTTTGGGCAATGAGGTTGTGGCGGTTTTCCACCTTGGCATACACTTTATTCGACATGAGGCGGCGAATCTTGACATCATCGGCAAACATCGTATCCAAGAAATCTAAAATCCTCTGGTGAATGGCGGGATCCTCGATGGGACAGGCCACTTCTACCCTCTTACGAATATTCCGAGTCATAAAGTCGGCACTTGAAAGATAAATTTTTGCCTCAGCTCCTCGGCCAAATTGATAGACCCTGTGGTGCTCCAAAAAGCGGCCCACAAGGCTGTAGACATGCACATTTTCTGTTTTCCCAGTTAGGCCGGGAATGATGCAGCAGATTCCGCGGACCATCATATCAATTCGCACTCCAGCCTGGGAGGCCGCACTTAGCTTGTCAATTAAGATCCGGTCCGAAATAGAATTCATCTTGAGACGAATATAACCCTGTTTTCCCAAGGCAATCTGCTCATCAATGAGCTGGTCCAGCCCATCTTGCATGGATTTGGGAGAGACCATCAACTTCTGGTAACTTCCATTGATCTCATCTGTCAAAAAATTATCAAAGAGATCTTGGGCATCCCGGCCAATCACCGGATCTCCGGTAAAAAAGGCAAAATCCGTATAGAGCTTGGCAGTTTTCTCGTTATAGTTCCCGGTAGCAATTTGGGTGATATAGGAGATCTTTTGATCTTTGAGCCGGGTGATTAACAAGATCTTAGAATGGCATTTATACTCACTAAAGCCATAGATCATCCGACAGCCAGCCTGGGACATCCTCGAGCTCCACACGATGTTATTGGACTCATCGAAACGAGCTCGAAGTTCCATCAAAACTAGTACATCCTTATTATTCTCTGCTGCCCGGATTAGTTGTTTGGCGACTTCAGAATCGCTGGCAATACGGTAAAGGGTAATCTTGATGGAAACAACTGTCGGGTCATCGGCCGCCTCCCGCAAAAGCTCAATTAAGGGGTCCATCTGCTCATAGGGATAGGAGAGAATGAGATCATGGTCCTGAATCTGCTGGGTTACAGGGCGGTCTAAGTCGAGCATCCGACTGACGCAGGAGGCAAAAGGCGGGTCACTGTGCTTCTTTTGAATATCCTCTGGAAGCATGTCAATCAGATTAAATAAAAAGCCCAGTCGGACAGGACTCTGGGTCACAAAGACCCGGTCAGGACTGAGCTTGAGATTGCCTAGGAGAAAATCCTCCACAGCGGGCAACATAGGTTTATCGATTTCCAGGCGGACGGGAGCCAGACGAGTGCGCTTTTTGAGCATCTTTTTCATATGACTCACATAGTCTCCCTCCACGTCAAAATCCTCATCATTAAAATCGATATCGGCGTTACGGGTCACACGGATGACGTAAGTCTCCAGGATCTTATAGTTGTCAAAGAGCTCCTTGCCCCGTTCCTGAAGTATTTTCTCAAGGAGAATGACCTTGCGATCACTGAGCTGCAAGAAACGTGACAAGATATCAGGAAGCTGGATGAGACCCATATAGGGGCGGGGGTTGTCAGCCCGGCTCTGCATATAAAAGAGGATACAAAGACCCAAGTTGGGAATGTGAGGGAAGGGGTGGACAAAGTCAATGATCTGATAGTTGAGAATCGGCACGATGGTACTGTCAAAAAAGACATTGACCAAAGAGCGCTCCTCCTTGGTAAGTTCGCTCAATTCAGCCGATACAAGTCCCAGAGACCTAAACTTATTCATCAAAGCCCGGTAGACTTGGTCCTTTTGGGCGTAGAGACGACGGGTATCCACCATAATGGCAGCCAGCTGCTCCTCAGCCGACATACCACTTTTATTATCAATCGCCTGTTTTTTCATATGGGAGAGGTCGGTCAGGCTGCCCACTCGGACCATGAAAAACTCATCCAGGTTGGAATCAAAGATAGAAAGAAACTTTACCTGCTCCAAAAGGGGGACCCGAGGATCCGTAGCCTCCTCCAAGACCCGCTCATTAAACTGCAACCAAGATAACTCCCGATTCTGGGTATACGACATATCAAGCATACTTTCCTCCATCTGGTTTTCCTCCATCCTGCTTGCCTCCCTTTCTTCCTTATGAAAAGCTCACAAAATCTTATAGCAATTTCATGGCTATTCCTATGGGTCCATGAGATATGCGATTTCATCCCCCCATTGTAGGGTGCGGAGGTTAAACCAAGGTTAACTCTATGTAAATTCAAATAAAAGGCTTAGCAATCGGCTTAGCGATCGACTTGGCAATCAGCTTGCCTTGCTTATATCCTCGTATCTTCATACCCCCATCCCCCCATTCAAGGCAACCACCTGCCCGGTCAGGTAAGAGGCGGCATCCGAAACCATAAAATACGCCAGTTTGGCCACCTGAGTGGGGGTGGCGAAAACGCCTAAGGGAATATTTGCAGCAATTTCTTGACGGTCTGAGGGAGAAAAATGGGCCATCATGTCCGTATCGACCACCCCGGGTGCTAGGGCATTGACTTGAATCCCACTGGGGGCCAGCTCAAGGGCCAACGACCGGGTCATCTGCTCCACGGCCCCCTTGGTCATGGCATAGGCGACCTCGTTGGCTGCCCCCCGACTCCCCCAAATAGAAGACAGATTCAAAATCTTCCCCGCCCGCCGATGGATCATCGAGGGCAAGAGGGCCTTGGTCAGGTAGTAGGGACCAAAGACGTTGGTCGCAAACAGATCGTGGAGGTCCGCCCCCGAAAGATCTTGAAAAAGGCCTTCATGGGCCTTGCCGGCGTTGTTGATCAGCACATCGACCCGGCCAAAGCCCTCCAGGACCTCGTCAACCATCCCTTGGACAGCCTCCTCATCGGCCAGGTCGCAGCGAAAGCCGTAATAGCCCTCTTCCCAGGTCAATTCCTTGGCCAAATCTTCCCGCTCCCGGTAGCAAAAGAGAATCGTATCCCCTTGGTCATGGAAGTATTCCGCCATGGCCCGACCGATCCCCCGGGTCGCCCCCGATATAAAAACCTGACGTGCTGGACTCATCTTCTTCTCCTTGAGTTGCTAGGCTCAGCCGCTAAGACTAAGCCGCTTAAACTTACTCCTCCTGGGCCCCTTCTTCTGCTGCCTTCTTTCTTTTTGCCCGCTCTTGGCGGATAATAGCACCCACATTGCGGACTGGGCACATTTTCCCGCACATAGAACAAGTATCTTCCACCTCCGGCTCCCGGGAGTGGTAATAGGCCCTGGCCTTGTCGCAATCTGGGGTGAGTGCAAACATTTCTTCCCAGTCTAAACGGCTCCGGGCTTGACTCATCGCCAGATCCCACTCTTTGGCCCCTGGAATCCCCTTGACCAGGTCTCCAGCGTGGGCGGCAATCCGGAAGGCCATGATCCCATCCTTGACATCCTGGACATCTGGCAGACGCAGGTGTTCTGCTGGGGTCACATAGCAGAGGAAGTCAGCCCCATTGGCCGCTGCAATGGCACCACCAATGGCTGAAGTAATATGGTCATAGCCAGGAAAGACATCAGTGACAATGGGACCCAAAACGTAGAAAGGTGCCTCATGGCAAAGTTTTTTCTCCAGCTGCATATTCATGGCAATCTCATCGAGAGTCATATGGCCGGGCCCCTCCACCATGACTTGGACGCCCTGGGCCCAGGCCCGTTTGGTCAGATGACCGATCTCAATTAGTTCTGAGATCTGGCAGGGGTCGGTCGAATCATGGCCGGCCCCTGGACGGAGGGAATCGCCCAGTGAAAGGGTAATATCATAGCGGTGTAAAATTTCCAAAAGTCGATCAAAATGCTCATAGAAGGGGTTCTCCGCATCGTGCATGTGCATCCAAGCGTACAGGACTCCGCCGCCCCGAGAGACGATGGGCATGAGCCGGTCGGACCGCTCCACCTCCTCCACGCAGCGCCGGTTGAGGGCAGCATGGATGGTCATAAAGTCCACCCCATCTTTAGCATGTTCTTCCACCACTTCAAAGAAATCATCGACCTTCAGGGCCTGCAAGGACTTTTCAAAATACCCCGTCGCATCGTAGACCGGCACCGTTCCCACCATCAACGAAGTCTTTTCCACAAGGTGGGCCCGGAAATCCTTGGTCTTCCCATAATTCGAAAGGTCCATGATAGCGTGGGCCCCCAGCTTCTCGGCCAGGTCCACCTTCTCGATCTCCTCTTGATAGTGGTAGCTATCTTTCGAAATTCCAAGATTGACATTGATCTTCGTCGAAAGTCCCTTACCAATCCCGATTCCCTTCAGATTTTTGTGTAAGTGGTTTTTCGGGATACAAATACTCCCTTGACTCACCCTCTTCAAGATGTCTTCTTCCGAGATGTGTTCGCTGCCCATGACGTTTTTCATTTCAGGCGTCAGGATCCCGGCCCTCGCCGCATCCATTTGCGTCATCCCTCCCAGGGTACAAACCTCCGTCTCCTTTGCTTCCTTGTCCATATGATATCTCCTCATTTCTTTCCTATATTTCCAATAGTATCGGGGCATGATCTCTCCTGGGCCCCGAATCCATGACTTCCATCCGTATCGCAGCCTTTTTTAGCGAATCACTGAGTACAAAGTAGTCAATCCTCCAGCCGGAATTATTGATCTTACTTGTCGTAACCCGCTGGGCCCACCAAGTGTACACCCCCGTCACATCCCCGTAGAGCGACCGATAGGCATCCACAAAGCCCCGGGCAAGGAGCTTAGTAAAGCCCTCCCTCTCCTGATCCGTAAAGCCAGCAGAAAAGTGGTTGGCGGCCGGATTCGCTAGGTCAACTTCTTCATGAGCAACATTAAAATCACCACAGGCGATGACCCCCTTTTTTTGTGCCAAAGTCGACAAATATTCCCCATAGCACTCATCCCAGATCTGCCGGTCAGGAAGGCGTTTGAGTTCCGTGCCTGCATTGGGGGTATAGACTTGGGTCACATAGTAGTCGGGAAATTCTAAGGTCAAAATCCTTCCCTCGGCATCCATGGTATCGGGTGCCGAGATCGTGGGCATAGTAATGGCAGGCTCTAAGCCCTTGGCATAGAGGAACATAGTTCCTGCATAGGAAGGCCTAGCTGGGGGCTCAGAATGACGAAAAGCCAGCTGATAGTCTGGAAAGCGCTCTGCTAAGAGGGCCAAATGTTTCGTTGTAGGGCCCTTGTAGGGCAATTTCGTCTCTTGAAAGGCAATGATATCCGCCTTTTCTGCCACAATACGATCCAGAACGACCCTCGTCTGTTCGGACCGTTCTGACTTTCCCGTCAGTCCGGCATTAAGCGAGTCGATATTCCAAGATATGATCTTCAAGTCTTCCTCCTTCTTGTTTTACGACCTGGTGTGAATTGGACCTTATGTGAATCGGTCCTTGTTTGAATCGTCTCTTTAGTATAGCATGTTTCCAAGAAAGGGGGATTTTTATGCAGATTAGCATTCAAGAGGAAGCTTTGACTTACCTAAGGCAAAAGGGCGTCGATGCCCTAGTCGTCCGGGTTCGAGGATGCTCTACCTGAGGGGGATCTACCAAGGTTCCATCCGTGTCGATGGGGCCGCCAGCCCCCTGGGATGTCGACTCCTACGACCCCTACCTGGTCGAAGGCCTCCAGGTCTACGTGCAAAAAGGCCTCCAAGTCCGTGATAACGCCCTCCGAATTATCCTAGATAAGTTCCTCTTCAAAAAATTTTTGGGGGTCCTGGGCCTGATCCTAGACCCCTAGGCTCTTGCGCCCTGCAGGGCACAAAAAAACGCCCCCAGAAATTTCTAGAAAGAAACTTCATGAGGGGCGCTAGACTAGAAAAGAGGCGGAGCCTGGATTATTTGTAAGCCTTAGGGGCAAAGTCCCGCAAACGGACGAGGCCAAGCAGGCTCACCATAGCCAGGTTCCATACGCAATACGTAATATATTGGATTATTCTTTGACGGGCTCGAAATCGGCCTTAGTGGCACCGCAAACAGGGCAAACCCAATCTTGCGGAATATCTTCGAACTTGGTGCCGGGTTCAATACCACCATCGGGATCGCCGACGGCTGGATCATAAACGTAGCCACAAACATTGCACTCGTACTTCATAAAAAATCTCCTTAAGTAAGTTAAGTTAATTATGCTTCAGCAACCCACATCCCGTGGAGGTTGCAATAAGCGTAGGCTCTCAGAACTTTTTCGCCCTCAGTCAGGGCAAAAGCTGCCTCGGGGGCATCGCCTGGTTTCAGGTCTTTCTTTTGGAAACCCTGGTTGGTCTCTAAGATGATGAACTCAATATAGTGTTTTTCTTCCATGGGGTGGTCAACTGAACCGACATGGACTTTAACCTGACTGCCATCAGCCTTGATCACTGGTACATGTTTTTCCTTGGAAGCATCAACAGAACCAGGGATGATCTCTTTCATGGACGAATCACAGCAGGCAGATGACTTGGGCTCATTTAATAGAACTACAAAATTATCACATTTCTCACAATGATAGAATTTCAACATAGGTTTGAATTTCCTTTCTGGATAATCTAGATATGCTTGATAAATCAAGGAGGGGTTATCCTCAAAAAGGGCCCACCCACCAGGGGGTAGGTGGGCCTCATACAGCTAATGATTGGAAGGTTCAGGGACCTTGAAGGCCCCTAGGTAAACCTTAGTAATTTTTGCACTCCAGTTGGAAGAAGGATTGCTTGTGCTTGCAGACGGGGCAAAGATCCGGTGCACTGGTGCCAACAACAATATGGCCACAGGCTCTGCACTCCCAAACTTTCACTTCACTCTTCTTAAAGACCTCTTGGGCCTCCACATTGTGAAGGAGAGCCTTGTAACGCTCTTCATGATGTTTCTCAATGGCAGCGACCGCTCTGAATTGCTCAGCTAAGTCGTGGAAACCTTCTTCTTCGGCATCTTTCGCCATCTGAGGATACATCTCGGTCCACTCATAGTTCTCACCAGAAGCAGCAGCCTTCAGGTTGGTTTCGGTTGAGGCTAGGCCACCTAAGTGCTTGAACCAGATCTCAGCGTGCTCCCGCTCATTGTGGGCGGTCTTCTCAAAAATCGCAGCCATCTGCTCAAAGCCCTCTTTACGAGCTACGCTTGCAAAATAACTATACTTATTGGTAGCCTGAGACTCTCCAGCAAAGGCGGCCTGTAAATTCTTCTCGGTCTTGGTGCCTGCATATTTGTTCTTTTTTTCGCAAGCCCCCTTGCAATCATCTGCTTCAAAAAAGCGACGTACCAATCTATTATCTTTCATATGTTCCTCCTGTTTAATTGATATGGTTTTCATACCACGCTTCTATTATACTAGAATCTTTCTAAATTGGAAAGGCCCAAGGCCAAGAAATGCGAAAAATCCGGTCTTGCTAACATTTTTGAGCGCTCATTTCACATTCCTTATCCACATCACTTGAGAAAAAACCCTATATTTTCTAAAGTAGGCCCAGGAAGCCAGGCCTGAACAAATACTCCCAGGCCTAGAAAGAAGGAAACCATGCTAACCCACAAAAATGATTCTGAAATTCTCCAATATGCGCTGGAATATTTTGAAAAATACTGCAAAATAGAAACAACCTCGGACCCAGAGTCCAGCGAAACTCCCTCCAGTCCCAAGATTTGGGACCTAGCCAAAGTCCTCCAAGCCGATCTCCAGGAACTTGGCCTCGAAACTGCTTGTGATGAGCATGCTTATGTATATGCTTCTCTCCCAGCAAATACTCCTGCCCAACATACTCTTGGTTTGATCGCCCACATGGATACTTCTCCCGATGCCAGTGGTCACAATGTCCGCCCCTTCCGGGTGACCTACCAGGGTAAGCCCCTTCTTCTCCAAGCGGAGGGCCCCAAAGAGCTCGACGCCAGCCCAGCCCAGGCTGACCACTCAGACCACGGCGAAGAAACAGTTATTCTGAGCCCCGACCAGTTCCCAGCCCTACATGAATTAGAGGGTACCGACATCGTCGTCACCGATGGCAGGACCCTCCTTGGAGCGGATGATAAGGCGGGTGTGGCCGAAATTATGGCTTTGCTGAAGTATTTGCTCCGCCACCCGGAAGTCAAGCACGGAGAAATCAAGGTAGCCTTTACACCAGATGAAGAAATCGGCCAGGGAACGAAATTCTTTGATATTGAACGTTTTGGTGCAGATGTTGCCTATACAGTTGACGGTGGCCCCCTGGGTGAACTCAACTGGGAGAATTTCAATGCAGCCGCTGCCACCGTCCATATTCAAGGACTCAATGTCCACCCTGGTTCAGCTAAGGACAAGATGGTCAATTCTCTCCTCCTAGCTGCCGATTACATCAAACAGCTGCCTGCCATGGAAACCCCAGCCCACACCGATAACTATGAAGGTTTCTACCATCTCTGCGATATCGTGGGGACAGTTGAAGAGACTACCCTCTCCTATATTATTCGGGATTTTGACGCAGACATCTTTGCCCTCCGCAAGCAGCTCATGAAAAATGTAGCCCAAGCCATGAACGAGGACCTCGGCAGCGACCGGATTACGGTGGAGATCACCGACCAGTATGCCAATATGAAAGAAAAGATCCTCCCTTACCGCTTCTTGATTGACCACGCCACGGCGGCCATGGAAGAAGTCGGCGTCCCCGTCCAAATCGTACCCTGCCGGGGTGGTACAGATGGGGCCATGCTCTCCTTTAAGGGCCTGCCCTGCCCCAACCTCTTCACCGGGGGAGCCAACTACCACAGTCGCCTCGAATACCTCTCTGTCCCGGCCATGGAAAAAGCCTGTGAAGTCCTCCTCCAATTGGTCCCTAAATTCATCTAGAATCTAGAAGCAGACAGTTCCTAGCCAAAAATCGACGTAAGATAAGCCGTGGGGTCTTTAGGCCCCCCAGTCCCTTGGCCCATCCGCCGAATGAGTTCCTGCCCCTGAAGGGGGGCCCCCGTAAGGAGTTCGTTCAGAGCTGGATGGGCCTTGCTTGTCCAGCAGGCAATCAGGCCCTTAACCACCTCCACATGGACCTCATCCACAGGGGCTGAACCGAGTGTCGACTCTGCAACAACACCTGCCCCAGGCCCAGGAGCCGGTCGAGCGGTCAACTCGGTCACTCCGCTCACCTGCCCTGGCACTGTCCTAGTCAAGGAAAAAGTCCCCTGCCGCCCCCGATTCCAAGCAAAACTTTGATAGCGGCTCTGAACCAGAGAAGCTATGGCCTCCTGGGTTTCTTGAGAAGGGCCCGGCCAAGGTCTAGCCTGACTTTTCTGGATCAGGGCCTCCTCCACCCCAGTACGGAAATCATTAAAACAAAGAGGGAGCCTGGATTTTGTGGTCGGGAGTATTTGCGCTGCTTCTTCCACAAAAGGCTTGAGATTCTGCACAGAAGCTCGCCGAGAAGCAATGCCCTTGGTCTGCAAATCGGGCCCAACATGGTGCAAATACCGATCCAAGACCGCCAAATCACTGTCGTACAGCAAGGTGCCATGTTGTAAAAAGGCCCTTTGACCGGACGCCTGCGCATTGCCGGAAAATTTACCCTCAGAAAGGACCTCCGGCCCTTTTTCACTTTCTAGCCCGTCCTCCCGCAAGCTTTTTACATATTCGGGCCCGCTCGCCTGCATGCTGGTCACATAGAGGTCTGAGGGCGGCCGCATTTCCACCTTCAACCCCAACTGCAACAAATATTCCTCCACCCCTTCCAGGCAAAAGGTAAAGTGGCCCAGGCGTTCCATCCTCTGTCCCGGCAGAATATAAGAGAAGTTGAGGTTGCCAAGGTCGTGGTAGACCGTCCCACCCCCACTGATCCGCCGACACATGGACAGGCCAGCTAGATCGGCCTGGACCCAGCGGACTTCCTGGTAGAGATTTTGACTCCGGCCCACGACAAGGGAAGGCGCATTGACATAGAAAAGAAGGAGGCCTTCTGGCGCTAGGTCTTGAATGTTCCGAAAAAGTTCTTCTTCGAGGGCCAAATTCCAGGTCACTTCCTGGCTGGGAGAAATATAGTAGTACACGGGCGTTTCTCATACTTTCTAAGGAATTGACATTCCCGGAGCTTTCCCCTAGGATAAAAGTGTTGGGCAGACAGTGCAAGGCAAATAGCTCAACCCGTCTCCCTGACTGAATCCATAAAAAAGGGCTAAATAGAAAGGTCCCTTCATGGGGTCCTTTCCCCAGAGGCCAGGATCCTGGCCCCATATCGATTTTCTATATGAAAAAGGAGGAACATTATGGCAGAAGTAAAAAAGTTTATTGGCGTAGCAACCCCTGAGCAAGGCGTCACCATTAAGCTGACGAGCAGAGGACACGTCTCTTATGCAGACCAACCCAAGGAAGCTGGCGGCCAAGACAAGGGCCCTTGCCCCATCGAGCTTACCATGCAGGCCCTATCGGGCTGCATCGCTACCTTTATCCAGATCTTAGCGGCAAAACAAAAGCTTTCGATTAAGAATTTCACCGTCACCTCCGAGTGTTCTTTGAACGCCGACGGCAACAATCCGGAAGGCATCTTCGACGTCAAGACCAAAGTCGTCTTTGATAGTGAAGAGTCCGACGAGACCCTGACCAAGCTCCTCGCCGTCGTGGAGAAATCATGCCCCATGAAGAGTACCATTGAGCACGCCATCAAGACGGAAACCACTTGGGAAAAAGGCAGCTGCTAAACCAATAATCATGTTGAATATGCTGAGCAGCTAAACATCTAACAAGATGAGCAGTTAAGCAAAACGCCTCCTAGCCTTCTGGCAGGAGGCATTTTTTGTGCCTAATGACAATTATAAACTTTGAGGAAATTCCCGAGAGGGCCTCCCCAGGCGCAAAATCAACCCTAGGGGCAGGGCAAGAGGCCTATGATTTCTTGGCTCGTGACCTGATAAAGCTTTTCATCTAGATGGATGGCCTCCAGGGCCGCCACCAATGCTTCTTTTCGATAAGGGACCCCAGCTAGGGCGGACTGAATCTCTTCTTCCGTTACATTGCCAAAGAAGTCCCCTTCCAACTTAGCCTGTCGGACTAGGCCTTTTTCCACCGTCACTGACAAGGAAACCTTTCCGCCAGGAAAATGCCCGTCAACCTGCAAGCTAAAGGGGGGATTCATAGTCAAAATCCGGGCTGGATCCGCAAAACGTTTGGTTCCCAAGTCCGCAGCCCTTTGCTCTTCCTCTTCCGTCAACTGGTAGCAAGGATCCATCATCCCTGCTTTCTCCTGACCTGCGAGCAAATACTCCACCAAGCGGTCACGGAAATCGACTACCGTCATGTCTTTCGGAACGTAATCCTCCAGACAGGCCACCCGCTCTCGGACCGAGGCAATCCCCTTGGATGACATTTTATAGGGGTCCGGCTGGAGGCCTTGGAGCATAAATTCCAGATTAGGGTTAAAAAGGATCGAACCGTGGTGGACGATAAAGCCATCTTTCCGATATTGGGCATTGCCCGAAATCTTTTTTCCTTCCACGAGTAGGTCATTACGCCCATCTGCCACGGCAGGAATCCCCATTTTGTTGAGGGCTGTCACAATAGCCCGGGTAAAGGGGGCAAAGTCAATGGCATCGGTCGGCCCTGAAATCCCCGTCTCCGGTAGGATAAAGGAAAACTGCCAGCTACCGAGGTCGGTATAAATACAGCCTCCCCCTGAGGGACGGCGAACCAGGTAAACCCCATGATCTTGGGCAAAGGGCAGGTTCACTTCACTAAGAAGGTTTTGGTAGCGCCCCAGCATAAAGGTTGGTTGGGTCCGCCAGACCAAGAGAAAACACCGGTCTGTACAGGCCTTTTCCTCTACTAGGTAGGTCTCTAGGCCAAAATTCCAGTAAACATCTTGATTTTCGGTCGGCACATACACAATCGGCAAGTCAATCCGACTCTGCCCAAGCCCCTGGCCCAGGCCGCTGTCCTGCTTGGCTCCCGCTTCTTCACTATGCTTTCCCTGCATCCACTTTCTCCTTCACAGCTGCCACCGAGCCATTCTCTTGGGCTTCCCGGCGCAGGCGGGCCTCCATCTCCCGCAGGGCATCCACAGCCCGGTACGAAGAGCGAACCAGGGGCCCGGCAATCACATAGGCGATCCCTGCTGCTTCAGCCCAAGCCTGTACCTCTGCAAATTCTTCCGGCGTCACATAGCGCTGGAGGGGGTAGTGGGCAGGACTCGGCTGAAGATACTGGCCAACCGACAAAATATCACAACCATGGGCTACTAGATCATCAAACAGGGCCTTGAGCTGATCGTTGTTCTCGCCCAAGCCAAGCATCATGCCTGATTTCACGAGCATTCGAGTCCCATCCGCCCTCTTATGTTCCTTGGCATAGGCCGCAGCCCGAGCCAAAACATGGAGGGTACGGGCATAATTGGCCTGCGGTTGGACCGTCCGATAGAGGTCCGGAACCGTCTCCACATTATGGTTGAGAACCTCCGGAAGCTCTCGCAAGACCATGTCAATGGGGCCATCCTCCCCCCGAAAATCGGGAATCAGAACTTCAATGCTGGCACCCGGCACGGTCTCACGGACCGCACGAATGACTTTAGCAAATTGTCCTGCCCCCCCATCAAGCAGATCATCCCTGTCAACACTGGTTACTACCACGTGTTTGGCCCCTAGGCGCTTGGCCACATCGGCTAGGTGTTGGGGCTCCTCAGGATCGACAGGTTCTGGTTTTTCACAGCGGACATTACAAAAGCGGCAATTACGGGTGCAATTGGCCCCTAAGATCATGAAGGTCGCCGTATACTTTTTGTAGCATTCCCCAAGATTGGGGCAATTGGCCTCCCGGCACACCGTATGAAGGCCTCCGTGGACCATCATCTCATTGACGTCAGTGGTCAGCTCTTCATTGTAATGGACCCTAAGCCAGGCAGGTTTCGCCAAGGCTTGGCGGCGCAAGGCTTCGGCAGCTTGCTGGGTGGAAATTTTAGTATGGGTTACCGCTACAGAAATAGTGGAACTCTGGCTCTCCGCCTGACTCATGAAGCTTGTTCCTCGCTGGCCTCGTCCGCCACATCCAATTCAGCGACTTTAGCACCCGGCTGGACCACCGTGCCCTCCGTCAGGAAAATCTTGGTCAAGATCCCGGTGTATTCCGCCTCAATCTCATTGACCACCTTCGAACTTTCCACCTCATACAAGATTTCGCCTTTTTGGACTAGGTCCCCTTCTGCTTTATTCCAAGCAACTAAGGTAACGGCTTCTGCCTGGGGGCCCAACTTGGGCAACAAAACTGGATGTAACATGGTTATTCCCTCCTCTATGAATCATAGTCTGTTAAGTATACCATGAAGTGGAGGAATATTGAAGAAAGAGAGCCATCTGGGTCCCAGCTGGGCTACTCTGAAGGACCCGAGCCTCCCCCCCATGTTGGTGAGCAATCTCCTGGACAAGGGCCAAACCAAGGCCCACCCCCCCTGTCGTCGCACTGCGTGCCTTATCCTCCTTAAAAAAAGGATCAAAAACCTTATCCCAATCCTCGGACGGAATCCCCAGGCCAGTATCAGAAACCAAGACCTGGACGAAAGCTGGGCGGGAGTATTTGTTGGTGGGAGAGGAAAGGGAAGAGGAAGCAAGAGGCCTGGCGTCAGAGAGAGACACATGAACTTCGCCGCCGGGACGATTGTATTTGATGGCATTTTCCACCATGTTATAAATGGCCCGATAGATTAGGGTGTCGTTGCCGGTAATATGGGCCTGACCGGGATCTTGGACAAGGCAGACTCCCTTTTTCTCAGCCACCGCATCCAGATCGCAAAGAACCTCCTCCACCAGGTCTTCAAGGACGATGCTGTCCTTATGTTCAGCTGTTTGGAGGTTGGTCATCTCAAGTAGGAGGTCAATGACATGGGCCAAACGGTCCGTTTGCCCTTGGACCATGCCCAATATTTCATGGTAATCCTGGGGACTTTTCTCCTTTTGCCGGTTAAAAAGCTCCAATTTCGTCCTCATCACAGTCAGAGGGGTGCGGAGCTCGTGGGCAGCATTGGCTGAAAACTGCCGTTGGGCCAGGAAGGTATTATGGAGGCGGAGGAGCATTTGGTCAAAGGCCCGGGTGAGGCGGACCAGATCAGAGGAATTGGGCTCCACAGTAATCTCTTCTTTCAAATTTTTTGCTTGGATTTCCTCGATTTGGCCAATCATCTTTTGCAGGGGCTGGAGGGCATAGCCCACAATAAAATACATGAAGGTGCTTGTTAGGAGGGTCACCAAACTGGTAATGATGAGGGATTTCGTCCAAAATTTCACCTTGGTAGTATGAACCATATCCGATAGGGCCAGCTGGGGATGAACGGCCATGGATTCCTGGGGCGCTGTTGGCTCCTGAGGCGGGGCCTGCAAAGCATCTTCCTCCCTATCAGAAAGGCCAGCTGCCCTGCCAAGGTCCTCCCCTTCGCCCAAGTCCGTCATAGGTCCAGAAATCGGCACAGCCAGATCAGCATCCGGTAAAATGGCAATGGCTGAACCCTCAATTTCTCCCATGTATAGGATAGCCGACTTACTCACCACGTAACTGATTGTCAGGCAGGACCCAATCACCATAAGGGCCGTCAAGACAGTCAGTTGCCACTGAAGAGAAAGCTTTTCCCGTAAAGAAGCCCGATGACCATCAGTCGGATCAGACCTCTGCCCCCGCCTCTGATCAGTATGTTGATCAGTATTGCAACGAGTATTCCGATCACGCCTCCGATCACTATTCCGATCAGAATGCCAATCATCTTTCCGGTCCATCTTCTGATCCCCCTTCACGTCCGCCTTCATTGCGCCTCCTCCAAGAGGTAGCCCTGGCCAATCCGATTGACAATGGGATCGTATCCCAGGACCGCCCGCAATTTCTTGCGCAAGGCCGAAATATGAACCCGAATGGAATTGCTAAAAGTGTCCACACTTCCGTCCCACACATGCTCCATCAACTCTTCCTGGCTAATCGGTCTTCCCTGATGCAGTAGCAAATACTCCAGCACCCCCAGTTCTTTTCTCGTCAGGCCCAGGTCAACCCCCTTGGCCATAGCTGTCCTCGCCTTCGTATCCAAGGAAATCTCATGGAATTCCAAGATGACCTTCTTCTGGACGACCCGCCGCCTCGTCAAACTCCGCACCCTGGCCTCCAATTCTTCAAAGGCAAAGGGTTTGCAGAGGTAATCATTGGCCCCTTCGTCCAGGCCCTGGACCTTGTCCTCCAGCTGGACCCTAGCGGACAGGATGAGGACCGGAGTCTCCTCATCTTCTTCCCGGAGGAGGCGGAGGATTTCCATTCCATCCATACCTGGCAAGTTGAGGTCCAAAAGGATGAGATCATATTTTTCCATCCAAATTAAGTCCCAGGCCGCATCTCCGTCCATGGCGACATCAACCTCATAGCCATCTTCCCGCAAGCCACGAGCAATGCTCTCGCACAAGGTCTCTTCATCTTCTACCACAAGTAAGCGCATACGCTCCCACCCCCTCTATTTGATGCCCCTAGGATACAAAGGGCAAACATTTTTTTCAAAAATCGAAACTGTCCTCCTTGTTTAAGATTTCTTAACATGGATTTTATTTGGCTCTGCTATCCTAAGACTGTCCCCGGAAGAGACCGGGAACACCCAAGTTCATTAGGAAGGTAAGAAAGAGAAATGGAGAATGTACAAAGAGGGGGAGCTCAAAGCCTGAGCTCCCGCCCATTGAAGGCAAATACCAAGCGAATGGTTCAAGGGGGTCTTCTCCTACTGGCTATAGGCTTTACCGTCTATGGGGCCTACCGAGGAGAAGCGGCCACGGTCTTAGGTAAGGCCATTCGCCTCTGCCTGGAGTGTGTCGGCATTGGCTAAGGATTGGAATCCCGAGGCCGTCGCCCAAGCCAGGGAAAAACTTAAACAAAGCTCAAAAAGAGCCCAAGGGCGCAAAAAAACCGAACCAGCCTGGACCACTCGTAATACCGTCCAGATGATCGCCACCTTCCTCACTAACCCCCACCTCCCAAATTTTGTGAAAGGAACCCTCTATCAGGGAAAAATCAAGCAGGTCTGTGTGCCAGGACTCAATTGTTATTCCTGTCCCGCAGCCACCGGCGCTTGCCCCATCGGGGCCTTCCAAGCCGTCGTAGGATCCTCCAAGTTCAATTTTTCCTACTACATTACAGGCCTTTTGATTTTTATCGGCCTCATGGTCGGAAGGTTAATCTGCGGTTTCGCCTGCCCCTTTGGCTGGTTCCAGGACCTTTTACACAAAATTCCCAGCAAGAAAATAAGTACGCAAAAGGTGAAACCCCTACGCTACCTGAAATACTTGATTCTCCTCGTTGCCGTGGTAGCTTTGCCCATCCTTGTCACCGACAAGGTGGGCATGGGGGCCCCATACTTTTGCAAATACATCTGTCCCCAGGGCATTTTAGAAGGAGGCATCCCCCTGTCACTCGTCAATCAAAGCATTCGAGCGACCCTGGGCACCCTCTTTACCTGGAAATTTGCGATCCTAGCTGTTATCTTTGTCGGGAGTATTTTCATCTATCGACCCTTTTGCAAGTGGATCTGCCCCCTAGGTGCCTTCTATGCCCTTCTCAACAAATGGTCCTTCTTCCAATACGAAGTGGACCCCGACGCCTGTATTGGCTGCGGCAAATGCAAGCGCATCTGCCACATGGATGTCGACATCACCAAAAATGCCGCCCATACCGAATGTATCCGTTGTGGAGAATGTGCTAAAGTCTGTCCCACCGGAGCCATTCATCGGCGCTTTGGCCTAGCCAAGGCCGACCCCAAAGTAAAGACGCATCCACTTGCCAAGGCTGACTCCCAAGTAAATACACATTCCCTTACTAAAGCCGACCTCCAGCCCAGGGTTCGCCCCCAAAAATAAAGAGCCTTTTTTCAAACGCAAAATACCTAATTCGCACAAAATAATGAAAAGACCTATGATTAAGAAAAGGAGATAATCAATCATGCAGCAAAAGAATACCATCGCCTCTCGTTTCGTTCGACTGGCTGGCCTACGTAAATCCCTCGTTCTGATTCTCACCGGAGCCCTGGCCCTTTCTATGGCCGCCTGTGGCAACAATCAGACTAAACTCCAAGGAGGACAAACCCCCTCCAAGGATACCCAAAAGGCCACCACCACCGCCGCTCAAGAGCAGGCAGGCAAAAGCCAAGCAGGGGAATCTGTAGTGCCTGAAAGCATTCCCGCTGACCAGGCCGGTATGCCAATGACTCCGAAGGATAAGGATAAAAAGCCCGGTGATGCGAAGGCAGCCGATGACGCCACAACCCCCATTGAGCGTTTCCCCTCCTTCCATGGCAAGGATTTTGCTGGGGCAGATGTCGACGAAAGCATCTTTGAAAAAAATGACCTGACCCTCCTCAACTTCTGGTTTAACGGTTGCTCTGCTTGCGTCCATGAGATGCCAGCCCTCGAAAAATTCAACGCCAAACTAAAAGAAAAGGGCGCTGAAATCATCGGGGTCAATGTGGAAGTTAAGGATAACGAAGCAGCACTCAAGGAAGCCAAGGAAATCCTTGCCAAACAAGAAGTTACGTACAGGAATATTTTTATCAACGAAGGCAATGAAGCCTTGGCCTATCAGAGTCAGATTTTCGGTTTCCCCACCACCATTTTAGTTGACAAAAAGGGCCAGATCATTGGTACCCCCATTGTCGGTAACTTGGAAGATGAGAAAGCTCAAAATCAGATTTTAGCCCAGCTGGACGACCTCAAGGCGGGCAAGGATATTGCCGCTTCTATGGCTTCCGAGCCCCCCACCAAGGATCCTGTCATCGACCTTCTTGGCGAGGAAAATAAACTCTTCACTGACCACCACGAGGCTTGGAATAAGGTTTTCGATAAGATTGCTAAAGACCAGGCTGTGCAGCCAGAAGGAACGGCCTATGCCGAATTCTTGAAGACCCAGATGGAGGCCGTCAAGGACAGCTTAACCCCCGAAGATATCAAAACCTTAGAAGAAGATCTTAAGAAGATCATGGAGATCGAAAAGCAGATTGAGGCCATCCAGCAAGGTCAGCCTCAAGAAAGTGCCAAGCCATAAAACCTTACGATTGGAGACTCATGTCTTATCCTGCAAATAATCCCTCAATCCCCCCACTTCCTGGTCAGCCTAGTGACAAGTCCGCCACAAGGTGCACTGTACCAGGATCCAAAGAGGCCCCAAACGGGGCCTCTTTGCCTTCCCAGCCTCCGCAGCCTGCCCAGCTTCCGAAGCCTTCCCAGCCTCCGCAGTTTTCTCCAAACTGTGCTCTCTGTGGGGTCTGTGCCTGTCGTCAACTCCCGGACCGGGAAGAGGCCCTAGCCGCAGCGCCCCCCTTTTGCCCCATGGACTTAGGCCCGGTTTACCAGGAAGCCCTGGCCATTGTCGAAAGTCCCGAATACCACGACTTTTATCGGGCCTCCGCTCAGATCGAACAGGAAGGCTATGCTCAGTGGCCCCGGGTACGAGAGATTCTCGAGCTCATCCAAAAGATGTCTTACACCAAGATTGGCCTAGCCTTTTGTGGAGGATTTCGGGAGGAAGCCCGGCTCCTCGTGAAGCTCTTTCAAAAACACCAAGTCAAGCTCATTTCTGTCATGTGCAAGACAGGGGCCTGCGACAAAACCGAAGTAGGCATTTTAGAAGAGGAAAAACTCAAACCCGGCCATTTTGAACCCATGTGCAATCCTGTCGCCCAAGCCCTCCTCCTCAACCAGGCCGGAACCGAACTCAATATCGTCATGGGCCTTTGTGTCGGCCACGACTCCCTCTTCTACAGATTTTCCCAAGCCCCTTGCACCACCTTGGCCGTCAAAGACCGGGTCACCGGCCACAACCCCCTCGCCCCCCTCTACTACCAGGATGGCTACTTTGCAGACCGGCTGAAATAGGCCCCTTGATGCCTCTAACTTCCATAGAGGAGTCCCTCCCCTCCCCTACGAATGAATACTCCTTTGCATATGGATCACTTCATCACAAATCCTCAGGGTGCTCTTCCTATGAGAAGAAATCAAGATGGTCTTGTCGTCTTTTTCCTCATAGAGAGACTTGAGGATGATCCCTTCGTTGTAAGCATCGATATTGGCCGTGGGTTCATCCATAATGTACAGTTTTGCATTACGTAAAAACATCCTAGCCAAGGCCAGCCTTTGAATCTGTCCAGTGGATAGCAGGGCTTTGTCCTTGACAATTTCCGTATCCAAGCCTTGGTCCAAAGACATAATAAAGTCATAGATATTGGCTTTCTTTGTTGCTGCAACCAGATCTTCCTCCCTTGCCTCTTCATTGGCTACCAAGAGGTTATCTCGGATGCTCCCTTTGAAGAGATGGCTTTCCTGGGCCACATAAGAGATATTATCCCTTAGGTTAACGCTGTTGATATCTTGTAAGGGAATACTATTTAAAGATATTCTCCCCTCATGAGGATCGAAGAACCTCATGACCAATTTCAAGACCGTGGATTTCCCACAGCCACTCTTTCCTTCCAAACCAACGACATGATTTAACTGACTAGCTAAGTTGAAGTCTTTGATGAGCTCCGTGTCATCATAGGAAAAGCCTACATCGCTTAGACGGATTTCCTCATAGCTTATGTCATTTTTGTTGGCCACTTCATCCACCGCTGGCTCTTCTTTTAAAAGGGCCATCACCCGCTTACCGCAGGCAAAGGTAAGTACAAGGTTGTTGCCCAAAGAGGCTAGGGCTGAGGTCGGTCCAAAAGAAGAAATAAAAATGGCTACGGGAAATATGAGACCTAAAAAACCCACATCTCCCCGCATATATAAATGCCCTCCTAAGAGGATAAAGGCTAAATTAGCTAAGAGGATCACCGTAGAAGATATGGAGAAGTTGTTCCCCATATTTTGGGCAAGGCTTTTAGCAGATTCGTTTAAGTCCTTGGTCAACTCATCAACTTCCTTCATTCTTTCCCCTTGCCTAGAGAAATTGATAAGCTCCTTGATCCCCTTGAAACTTTCTAAAATAGACAGGTTCAGCTTGGATAATTTGTTTCTTTGATCGTCCCCCAGTTGCTCGCCGATCTTTTGGGTCAGGATGGGAACAACGATGCCTAGGACGATGTGGGATAACAAGAGGCAAAGGGCATAGGCCCAATGAATTTGATATAGGATAACAAAAAAGATCAGGGTATGAAAAAAGGCAATGAGGACGGGTGAGATGGTATGAGCATAGAAGACTTCAAGCAGCTCAATATCAGCTGTGATGATCGAAATCAGTTGCCCCTTGTTCTTCGTATCCATCTTGGCCGGACAAAGCTTTCTCAATGCTTTAAAAACTAAATCTCTTATAATCGCCAAAGTCCTGAAAGCAACATAATGGTTAAAAAGCTGTTCCGTATACTTAAAGATCGACCGTAAAATAGCAAGGCTGATCAAGATAAGCAAGCTTGCCAAAAGGTTGACCCCTTCCCCCATATAAATCTTCCCAAAGAAAAATGCGCCTAGGCCAGGTATCAAAGTTGCAAAAACATGGCCCGTTAACCCAAAAAATACTGCAAAAAACATCGGTAAACTTAAAGGTTTCACCAAATGCAAAAGATCTAGCAACAACTCTTTTCTTTCTTTTAGATTTCTCATTGGACACCCCACATTTCCAAATCCATCTGTGAATGATAAAGACTTCCGAAATTCTCCTTATCCTTCATTTCTGCAAATATTCCCTCTTCTATTACCTTCTTGTCTTTGAGGAAGTAGATATAGTCTGCATTTTCTGTATTTCTAAGTCTGTGCGTGATGAGAATAATGGTCATATCTTTTTTTAAGGCTGATAAGATACCGAGGATGATTTGTTCAGATTCTATATCAATATTTGAAATAGCCTCGTCTAGGATCAAAACTTTAGGTTTTCTAAGGAGGGCCCTAGCAATTGAAATCCTTTGTTTTTGTCCACCTGATAAGTTATTTCCTTGATTTTCCATAATGGTATCTAGGCCATGTTGATTAGCAAAGTATTCGTAGAGGCCTACCGTTTTCAAGCTCTCCTCCAGGTCTGCATCGCTTGCGTTGGGATTACCAAAGAGCAGGTTATATCGCAGACTATGGCTGAAGATAAAGGGATTATTGTCAATCATACAAATGTTTTCGATGATACTATCAGATTTGATACCGTTTTTACCATTGTAGAAAATGGAAGCATCTGGATCTTTAAGCATGCCCGAGATCAATTTAGCGATCGTAGATTTTCCGCACCCGCTTTTTCCCACCAAACAGGTAATTTCATGGGCTTTGCAAGTGAGATCTATCTTATCCAAGATTTTTTCCTTATCGTAAGAGAAATCTAAATGTTTCAACTCGACGTCTACCTGCTCTTCCCCGATAACTTGGGTGCCGTCTGTGGGATCTTCCATTCCTAGCACTTCAAAGAGGGTGCTTGCCGCCGAAATACCATTCATGGCAACGTGAAACAGGGCACCTAGCCTCCTCAAGGGATTAAAATACTCCTGAGACAGAAGAATGAAGACAAAGCCTGTGAAAATGGATATGGTGCCCATAGAAAAATACTTTAAGGTCATATAAATGATGGTGGCACTTCCAGTATAGGAAACCAGATCCATAACAGTGATATTATTCAGCTGTACCATAAGGAGTTTCATGGTCTTAAGCCGGAAATCTTCCGCCATCTCATTTAATTTATCATTGTATTTTTCATCTGCATTGAATATTTTTAAGGTGGTAAGGCCATACAGGAAGTCTATAAAGACTTCCCCCAGGTTGGCATAGGATTTCCAGTAAGATTTCACCACACGCTTGGCTAGCTTTTGTACCATCATGATGGCAATGGGAATAAAGGGCAAAAAGACCAGTCCAACCAGGGCAATCTTCCCATTGACAAAGGACATGATGATAAATAAAATCAGCGGCCCGAGTAGTGAAAAGGCAAGCTGGGGCAGGAGTTCCCCATAGAAAATATTCAGTTGCTCAATGCCCTCTACACTCAGGTTGATCGCTTCTGATATAGAAATCTTTTCCCCATATTCCATCTTAAAGCCATAGACTTTTTTAAAAAGCCTCTGACGCAAAGATTTCTTAATCCGATTGGAGATTTTGTGGGAAATATAAAAGTTAAATTTGATAATCAAAACTTTGACGAGAATAATGGCTATCATCTGAAGCACAAATTCTTGAATCGGGTTCCTTCCCTTGACCAGTTCGTTTAAATAATTCCCTATGGAAAAGATAAGACCAATATTGGTTAGGAGTTCAAAAACTTTCAGG
>CAKZWV010000037.1 GCA_937922005.1 uncultured Clostridia bacterium
AAGAGAGTTGCAAGTATAAGTTCCTAGACCAGGAACAGACCAATATCTGTTGCCCCGAATGTGGGGAACGAGTGGAAGAGAATTTTCGATTCTTAAATCCAGAAGAACAGTACCAGGCGAATCTTGCCATCAAAGATTTTCAACAAAGGAGAAAAAGAAACAATCGTATTTATTTCCATTTTTATACAGGAACCCTTGTGATTATATTGGTCATTTGGACTGTTGTGGACCAGGTTCTAACTGCAGGAAATACTAAGCGTGGCATTTTAAGCCTTGAGCAAGATGTCACAGCATACCCTATTCTTCTGACCATGTACCTGTCTTTATTTTCAACTCCTATTCCTTATCCAAGAAAAATGAGATGGGCCCTTTATTCCAAGAAAGGCCTGATCTTGAGACTTGTTGGGTTCTTTATTCTTGTTTGTCTATCCTGGTGCTTTCTGAGTCCACTTTATTACCAACATATTCTCAAGGGGTGTGAACGTTTAGGGGTCAAGGAACTCTATGCAAAAGGAGCAAAGATATTCTTCAACAGCATGCTAGTATTCAATAGCCTGTGTTTCCCATGGGTTTGCTGGGATGACTACTACGCCCACCAATTCTGTAGGAAAATCAGTAAATTTGCTCATTAATTTATATTATCAGTTTTCTATCAACTATCTGGATTCCCGGGTATCTTAGCATATTTTGGATGGAGGTCTTTCCATGTTTGGTACGAAAAAGAATGCTCATATTATGGTTTGCCAAAAAGAGAGTTGCAAGTATAAGTTCCTAGACCAGGAACAGACCAATATCTGTTGCCCTGATTGTGGAGAACGAGTGGAAGAGAATTTTCGATTCTTAAATCCAGAAGAGCAGTACCAAGCTAATCTGGCCATCAAAGATTTTCAAAAAAGGAGAGAAATAAATAATCCTATTTTCCATTTTTATCTAGGAATATTCGTGATTATTTTAGCAGTTTGGTCTATTGTTGGGCTTGTTCTAACTGCGGGCAATAATAGGACGGGGATGTATACCTTGGAAAGCGATACAACATTTTATCCTATCTTTTTAGGTATGTGCCTGGCGGTATTTTCTTCTCCTATTGCTTATCCTAGAAAAATAAGATGGGCCCTCTATTCCAAGAAAGGACTAATCTTAAGACTTATTGGCTTTTTTATTGCCATTTGCATATCTTGGTTCTTTCTGGGTCCCCTTTATTATGACTATATCCTCAGGAAAGCTAGCCAATTAGGCGTTACAGAACGATACGCAGGAGGAGCACGAATTTTGTTTTACCTTATGCTATTACTTGATAGCTTGTACACCACGTACTTAATCTGGGATGATTACTACGCCCACCAATTTTGTAGGAAAATCAGTAAATTTGCTCATTGATTTAGCGCAAGCATTTTACTCTTTCCATTTGCCCCTTGCTCATTAAGTTTGAGCCATGCCTATCAAATATTCCCCTTACCCGTTTAACCTGGCGTCCTTACCTCCTTTTGGCAAGACCCCGTGTTGGTGTGAAGCGGCGCTGCCCATGTCCCCAGGCGCTGGACATTGGGACAGGCAAATTTCAAGTTATTGGGGTAGTTCCATTAATGACTCGATGAACTCACATTTTGCCTTGCATTCCGTCAATCCAAGCATTGCTTGGTCGAGCGCCCACTCCGTTACGGAACCTTATATTATTATTGCCCAATAATAACGAGTAGTAAAAATAATAACGAGTAGTAAAAAGCAGCCTGGTCATCTTCCCCCGGTGGGGCAAGGGCCAGGCTGCTTTATTTGCTATCGTCTTGATCTAAGTGCCAAGCCATAGTGGTCCCGATATTTCCGACAAAGTTAAGGAACCTCTGAACAAATCGACTGTATTCTGTCAAAAAACTAACCCACTATATTTTGCGGGCATTTTGTTGATGTTTGCAATGGACTTAGCAGACGTTTTTAGTGATGTATGTTGAAATATTGTGGAAATCTTTCGAAAGTGATATAATCATTTTAACTTATCGTTCAACGGGGATGATAGAAAGGATCTATGCTTATGAAAAGCAAAATTCAAAGATTATCGTTATACTTAGTGGTTTTTGTCTTAGCAGCGTCACCCTTCTTCTGGATTAGCTCTGTGTCTGCAAGTACGTCAAACGCAGAAGAAGAGTTATCAGACGCCGAGTATGCAAATGCAGTTATCGCAGAGATTATGGAAATTAATGCCCTGCTTAAGCCTTGCGGGTTAACTTTTTCAGACTTGCAGGAGCTTCCCGTGAAATCTCAAGCCTTCTATGATGGACTCAAAGAAATCCTCATTGAAGAGCAGACCAAGAACCAGGCTATGGATAATCATCCTTCTCTCAAAGCTGCAGGATCAAATACGAATATTGACTGGGAAAAGGTATTTAACCCTGATGATGACCCTAAAATTAGTGAGGCATCTAAGGTAAGCGCCAGCATGTGGGGCTATGCCTATGATATAGCGAAGTTAAATTTGAAACGTATGAGAAAAGAAGCGGGCTTACCAGAAGCTGAACCTAGCGATCATGAGATCTATGAAGAGGCGAAAAACATGTATATGTCTCATTATGTGGATATAAAATCGGGCCCGGAGTATCAAGTAGTGCCATCCAGGTCAGATGATGGCTATTTTGCCGCCTGGATTACGGACAAAGACCGTCAACAGTATGACATTTACTTAAAAATGCCAATATGAGTGCCGCCATTCTGGCGACTTCACAGATAGTTACAAGCATCTATTCAGCGGCGGGAGCTTGGAAAGATATGAAGGGATTAGAAACACTCAAAACCCTAAAGAACAAAGTAGATGCTGCATCAGATTTAGGAGATATGTGGGATTCTGGCTCTACGATAAATAAAAACTATCCCGCTATAAAAAATGCATTACATAATAATGACGATCCCAAATTATTTGTAAAAGAGCTCAATAAAACTCTAGCTTTAGAGGATTATGACAAAGATCTACAAGATCTAGCAGTAGGAACTTGCGTTGCTATAGCTATAGCCTATGTTGATAGTTCCTTGGATGGCTTACTTGCTCCTCTTAAGGCTTACACGGTTGCTTTTTATTCTCATGTTTTTAAAGACTTTTATGATAAAGCAAGGTGGACGACTTTGATCATTACGAACAATATGCGGGTAGGGAAACGAGTTCTACGTTATTACAGGTATGAAGATGGGATTTATCTGGGTTCCATTTACTAGAAGTTCAGTTTTTATATCAACTATCTGGATTGCCGGGTTTCTTAGCTTATTTTAGAGGGAGTCCCTTCCATGTTCGGTATGAAAAAGAATAATCATACTATGGTTTACCAAACAGAAAGTTGCAAGTATAAGTTTCTAGACCAGGAACAGACCAATATCTGTTGCCCCGAATGTGGGGAACGAGTGGAAGAGAATTTTCGCTTTTTAGATCCAGAAGAACAGTACCAGGCTAACCTTGCCATTAATGATTTCCAACAAAGGAGAAAAGGAAATAGACGCTTTTTCTATTTTTATCTAGGCACTCTTGGGATTATACATATCGTTTGGATTGTAGTGGATATGATGCTAACTGCGGGAAATAATAGGACTGGCATGTATACCTTACGGACAGATGTTACTGATTACCCTACTATATTGATCCTATACTTGTTTGTATTTTCCTCTCCTAATTTTTATCCCAGAAAAATGAGATGGGCCCTTTATTCCAAAAAAGGCCTAATCTTAAGACTTATTGGGTTCTTTATTCTTGTTTGCCTATCCTTGTGCTTCTTGAGTCCACTTTATTACCGACATATTCTTAAGAAGTGTGAATGCTTAGGGGTCAAGGCACTCTATGCAAAGGGAGCACAGATATTCTTCAACATCATGCTAGGATTCAATAGCTTGTGGTTTCTATGGATTGCATGGGATGATTACTATGCCCACCAATTCTGTAGGAAAATCAGCAAATTTGCCCATTGACTTATATTATCAGCATTTCTATCAACTATCTTGACTGCCGAGCTTCATAGCTTGTCCGGGGGAGGTCCTTCCATGTTCGGTATGCAAAAGAATAATCATACTATGGTTTGCCAAACAGAAGGTTGCAAGTATAAGTTTCTAGACCAGGAACAGACCAATATCTGTTGCCCTGATTGTGGAGAACGAGTAGAGGAGAATTTTCGATTCTTAAATCCAGAAGAGCAGTACCAAGCTAATCTGGCCATCAAAGATTTTCAAAAAAGGAGAAAAAGAAACGATCGTATTTTCTATTTTTATGCAGGAACTTTTGTGATTATACTTGTCATTTGGACTGTTGTGGACCAGGTTCTAACTGCAGGAAATACTAAGCGTGGCATTTTAAGCCTTGAGCAAGATGCCACAGCATACCCTACTCTCCTGACCATGTACTTGATATTATTTTCCACTCCTACTCCTTATCCTAGAAAAATGAGATGGACCCTCTATACCAAGAAAGGCCTAATTTTACGACTTGTCGGGTTCTTTATTCTTATTTGCCTATTCTTGTGCTTCTTGAGTCCACTTTATTACCAACATATTCTCAAGGGGTGTGAACGCTTAGGGGTCAAGGCACTTTATGCAAAAGGAGCACAGATATTCTTCAACAGCATGCTAGTATTAAATAGCTTGTGGTTTCTATGGTTTTCCTGGGATGATTACTACGCCCACCGATTTTGTAGGAAAATCAGTAAATTTGCGCATTGACTTATATTATCAGCTTTTCTATCAACTATCCGGACTGCCGTGCGTTATAGCTTATTTCCGGGGGAGGTCTTTCCGTGCTTGGTAAGAAAAAGAATACTCACATTATGGTTTGCCAAACAGAAGGTTGCAAGTATAAGTTCCTAGACCAGGAACAGACCAATATCTGTTGCCCTGATTGTGGAGAACGAGTGGAAGAGAATTTTCGATTCTTAAATCCAGAAGAGCAGTACCAAGCTAATCTGGCCATCAAAGATTTTCAAAAAAGGAGAGAAATAAATAATCCTATTTTCCATTTTTATCTAGGAATATTCGTGATTATTTTAGCAGTTTGGTCTATTGTTGGGCTTGTTCTAACTGCGGGCAATAATAGGACGGGGATGTATACCTTGGAAAGCGATACAACATTTTATCCTATCTTTTTAGGTATGTGCCTGGCGGTATTTTCTTCTCCTATTGCTTATCCTAGAAAAATAAGATGGGCCCTCTATTCCAAGAAAGGCCTAATCTTAAGACTTATTGGCTTTTTTATTGCCTTTTGCGTATCCTGGTTCTTTCTGGGTCCCCTTTATTATGACTATATCCTCAAGAAATGTAGTCATTTAGGCGTTACAGAAAAATATGCCAAAGGAGCACGAATTATGTTTTACCTTATGCTATTACTTAATGGCTTGCATACCACGTACTCAATTTGGGATGATTACTACGCCCACCAATTCTGTAGGAAGATCAGTAAATTTGCTCATTGATTTAGCGCAAGCATTTTGCTTTTTCCATTTGCCCCTTGCTCATTAAGTTTGAGCCATGCCTATCAAATATTCCCCT
>CAKZWV010000038.1 GCA_937922005.1 uncultured Clostridia bacterium
GATAGCCAGACGGCAACCACGCATACCCAACATGGGGTTGAGCTCCGCTAATTCCTCGATGACTTGGTGAATAGCAGAAACGGGGAGTCCTGCGGCATCAGCCAGCTCTTTAATTTCAGTTTCTTGCTTGGGCAGGAACTCATGAAGGGGTGGATCCAGAAGGCGGATCGTTACAGGGAGATCGGCCATGGCCTCAAAGATACCTTCAAAGTCTTTCTGCTGGATGGGAAGAATGGTCGCAAGGGCCTTCTCCCGCTCTTCGGCGGTCTTGGCTAGGATCATCTTCCGGAAGGCAAAAATCCTATCTTTGCTAAAGAACATGTGCTCAGTACGAACGAGTCCGATTCCGCCTGCGCCTAGGTTTCTTGCATTGGTCGCATCTTGGGGGGTATCGGCGTTTGCACGAACGTTCATCACCCGGACTTCGTCAGCATAGGCCATGATCTTTTTAAAGTTTTCGCTCATTTCTGCCGGAGCCATCTTCACCTTGCCCAGGTAGACCGTTCCAGCAGTCCCATCTAAGGAGATCTCATCGCCTTCTTTGACAGTGTGACCATTGACGGTAAAGGTCTTGGCCTTGGCATCGATAGAAACTTCTGAGCAGCCGCAGATGCAGCACTTACCCATGCCTCTAGCTACCACAGCTGCATGGGAGGTCATCCCACCACGGACTGTCAAAATACCTTGGGCCAAGTTCATTCCTTCGATATCCTCTGGCGAGGTCTCTAAACGGACCAAAATAACTTCTTTACCAGCTTCATGCCAAGCCCGGGCATCGGCTGCGGTAAAGACAACCTGGCCAGATGCCGCACCAGGAGAAGCTGGCAGACCCTTGGTGATGGGCTTCTCGGCAGCTAGGGCCTTGGTATCAAAACTGGGGTGAAGGAGGGCATTCAAGCTGTTGGGGTCAATCTGCATGAGGGCCTTTTCCTTGGAAACTAGACCACTTTCGACCATGTCCACAGCGACTTTTACAGCAGCGGTAGCTGTCCGCTTGCCATTTCTTGTCTGGAGGAAGAAGAGTTTACCGTTTTCAATGGTGAACTCCATATCCTGCATGTCCCCATAGTGTTTTTCCAAGTTCTTGGCAGCATCCACGAATTGCTTATAGAGGTCAGGGAACTGCTCAGCCATGTGATCCATGGGGAAAGGAGTCCGAATACCAGCGACGACGTCTTCGCCCTGGGCATTCATCAAATATTCGCCATAGACTTTGTCTTCTCCTGTAGCTGGGTTCCGGCTAAAGGCCACGCCGGTTCCAGAGTTCTCTCCCATGTTCCCGTAGACCATCTCTTGGATATTGACAGCGGTGCCCCAGCTACCAGGGATATTGTTCATCCTCCGATAGTAGATGGCCCGTTCATTATTCCAGCTACCAAATACGGCTTCGATGGCGTGGAAGAGCTGAACTTGAGGATCCTGGGGGAAAGGCTCTTTGCGCTCTCTCTCGTAGATTTCCTTGTAGGTCTTGACCAGGAACTTCATATCTTCCGTATCCATCTCGTGGTCGGTCTCAATGCCCTTTTTCTCTTTAATCTTATCAATCTCCGCTTCAAAGAGCTGACGATCGATCCCGATGGCCACGTCGCTAAACATGGTGATGAAACGGCGATAGGAGTCATAGGCAAAGCGAGGATTGTCAGTGAGCTTGGCTAGGCCCTCTACCACTTCATCATTGAGACCCAGGTTCAAGATGGTATCCATCATCCCAGGCATGGAGGTTCTTGCCCCAGAACGTACGGAAACGAGAAGAGGGTGCTCAACGGATCCCAACTGCTTGCCCGTCTGTTTTTCTAGGGTGGCAATATGCTCCTCAATTTCTTTCTTGATCTCTTCTGCGATTTGCTTCTCATCATCATAATACCGGGTGCAGGCCTCTGTGGTAATGACAAAGCCCCGGGGGACCGGCATGCCTAAGTTGGTCATCTCACAGAGGTTGGCACCTTTGCCACCTAGGAGATTGCGCATGTCGGCCTTGCCTTCACTAAAATTATAAACGTACTTGGTCATGTTTTTTCTATTTTTCCTTCCTTGATTGAGAAATAGACTTTCTATGGTCTGGAAAGCACCTGCTGGTGCTTTCGTATAGGTAGGAAAGCTCCTTGTGGTGCTTTCTTGACAGCCCTAGGTTTTACTGTAGACGGCAGAATGCCTAAGTAGACGGCAGAATGCCTAAGATAATAAAGAGGCAGAGGAAATTGGGAGTTCAGGCTTGAAATCAAAGCGTCCGGCAAAATACTCCGGCAAGGAGGCAATGGGCATCCGTACCTGACTCATAGAATCTCTCTCCCGGACAGTGACCGCCTGATCCTCAACAGAATCAAAGTCAAAGGTCACGCAATAGGGGGTTCCAATCTCATCCTGGCGACGGTAGCGCTTTCCAATGGACTGGCGTTCGTCAAACTCGCAGGTAAAGAGAGGATTCAAAAGATCAAAAACCTTTTCCGCCTCAGTCGCTAATTTCTTAGAAAGCGGGAGGACGGCCACCTTAACGGGGGCGAAATAGGGATGGAAGCGTAGAACAATCCTTGTCTCCCCATCTTCTAGCTGTTCCTCATCATAGGCCTCAGTCAGGAGGGCCAAGAACATCCGGTCTGCACCCAAAGAGGGCTCGATCACATAGGGGATGTACTTTTCCTGCTTATCCGGGTCAAAATACTGGAGGTCTTGCTTGGAATATTTCATATGCTGGCCGAGATCATAGTTGGTCCGATCAGCCACCCCCCAGAGTTCGCCCCAGCCAAAGGGGAACTTGTATTCAAAGTCCGTGGTTGCCACAGAATAGAAAGAGAGTTCCTCTTTCTCATGGTCACGCATCCGCAGATTTTCCCCAGTCAGGCCACAGGCCTTGAGCCAAGCCTCGCAATAATCTTTCCAATAGTGGAACCATTCAAGGTCGGTCCCTGGCTCACAGAAGAATTCAACTTCCATCTGCTCAAATTCACGGGTCCGAAAGATGAAGTTTCCTGGAGTAATCTCATTACGGAAGCTCTTACCCACCTGGGCGATGCCAAAGGGGATTTTTTTGCGACTAGACCGCTGCACATTGAGGAAGTTGGTAAAAATTCCCTGGGCCGTCTCCGGTCTCAGGTAAATCTCTGACTTAGAGTCTTCCGTCACTCCCTGGTAGGTCTTATACATGAGGTTAAATTTACGGATCGGCGTAAAATTAGCCTTTCCGCACTGGGGACATGGGATAGCTTCTTCAGCAATAAAGGCGCTAAGTTCATCCTCTGTCGATGCCTCGACGGACTTCCCATGAATCTCCAAGGGCCGCCCCTTCTCAGTCAAATAATCCTCTACGAGTTTATCAGCCCGATACCTAGCCTTGCAGTCTTTGCAGTCTAAGAGGGGATCTGAAAATCCTCCAATATGGCCCGAAGCCTCCCAAACCTGGGGGTTCATCAGGATGGCTGCATCGAGACCTACATTGAGCTTGTGGTGGGCAAAGGCCTGCCACCAAGCTGCCTTAATGGAACGTTTTATTTCAGCACCTAAGGGGCCATAATCCCAGGCGTTTGCTAAGCCTCCGTAGATCTCGGATCCAGGATAGACAAAGCCTCGGGTCTTGGCCAGTGCCACAAGTTTTTCCATCGTTTTTTCGGTATTATTCACTGATCTCACTTCCCTCTGTTGCATTTTCCACCAGGCTCTCTGCCAAATCTTCCTGGGCAGCTATATCGTCTAAGCCATCATCCTCCAAGTCGAGATGCCCTACTGAGCCTCCCTCTTCCTCTCTGCCTTCGACCAAGGGGCCCTTATTCCGTGCTTTGGCCTTGCCGAAGCCAACTTTAGCAGCGTAATTTTTACCAATTTTTAAGTCATTGATAAAGCTGTATCCTGCTAGTTCTAGGTTCTCCGTTGCCGCATTTTCCATATAGGCTTTTCTGCGCTCATGGTAGTCTTCCTTGAGCTCGTCTTGCTCTTTTTCTGCGGCCCGGTCTCTCTCGGCTGCCTTGGCTGCCATTTCCGCCTCGGCCTGATTCTGCTCAGCCTTCAGCCTTGCATTGGCCAAAAGCTTCTTTTCCTTTCGGGTCTTGGGCTGATCAGCCAGGTATTCGCCTACAGCATCGTCGATGGCCTCCGTAAGCTGATCATCCTCAAAGTCTTCCGTGCTCAAAATATTCTCATACTGCCGGGCATACTCTGCCCCGATGAGACGTTGCATTTTGGCATTTTGTTCCTTGGTTTCCCGGCCGGCTTCTGTATCCGATAAGGCTGCTAATTCTTCCGGACTCCTAGCCGCAAGGCCAAGGTCGGCGCGTTCCCGATAGGCCTTAGCTAGTTCCCCGGTCTCATATTCCACCGTTCGCGGAATAATAACGTCGAGATCCCCGGGAAGGGCCACAATCTTATTGGCGGCAATTTCCTTGGCAGCGATAGAAAGGGCATTATCCTCCTTGTCCACGTTGCGCACCAAGGCTTGGCCCCCATCTGTTAATTGTCGGGCCCTCTTTGCCGCAAACATGGTCAGGGTGTAACGATTATCCACCCGCTTCAGCAATTCTTCCAATTGTGGTTCAATGAGCATCCAAATTCTCCTTTTTCGATCTAGCCTAGGCCATGGAATCTGGTTCCGACCCAGCCTCTTCTTCCCCTAGGGCACGTGCTGCCGCTAAAATCTCCTCGTAATCTGCTAAAATCGCATCTTCCATCCCGACGTGCATCCGATACTTAAGGTGTTCTGCTTCAGCAATCGCTTCAAGTTGGGAGATGCTATGTTCTAAGTCGTTTTCGGCGTTACGCACAACAAAGTCAAACTGCTTAGCACTTAAGATCTCATTTTGGGCCCTGGTCATCCGGCGAACCATACTGGCAGCCGTCTGGGTGCCCCGGTCATGAAGACGGCGATAGAGGGTATGCATACTGGGTGGCATGAGAAAAACAGAGATAGCCCCGGGGAAATTCTTTTTCACACTCAGGGCCCCCTTCACAGTCAATTCAAAGATGATATGTTCACCTTGCTCATAAGCCTGCTGGATGGGAGGTTTCGGTGTCCCATAGTAGTTTCCATCAAATTGGTCAAATTCTAGGATATCTCCTTTGGCCAACATATCCATAAACTCTTCTTGGGTCTTGAAGTAATAATCCTTTCCCTCAATCTCCTGAGGCCGCTGGGGCCTTGTGGTCACTGAGACAGAATTTTTAAAGTCCGGATGGCGACGGATAAACTCCTTGACCACCGTACTCTTGCCCACACCAGAAGGACCAGAGACGACCATAACAATACTTTGATTTTCCATGTCTCCCTCTTTTCCCTCGGGTTTATGCTTCTGGTGATTCTTGCATTCCCAGCATAGCGGCCAGGACCTCGATCTCATAAGCCGATAAAATCACGTGGTTGCTCTCCATGAGGATGACGGACCGAGTTTTACGGCCAGCACTGGCATCGAGGAGCATCTTACGATCTCGTGCCTCTTGAATGACGCGGCGCACAGGGGCCGAATCGGGGGAAGCCAGGCCTACAATTTTTTTCCTGGAGCAAAGGCTGCTGGGACCAATCTGAATAAAGTCTTGATCTGACATGAATAATCCTTTCTTATTCGGAAATCTTTCCCCATTTCCTAGCTAACAAAGGCAAAGCCCCTGGTGGGGCTGGATCTGGGGAAGTATCAATGAATGGAGCTAAATCTTTGTCTACCGTTATTTCTTGTGTTACTTGTCCACACGAGACAAATAAAGCCGACAATTCTTGCTTTATCTTAATATATTTCTGCTATTTTGTCAAATTCTTTTTGTCTATCCTTAGGACTCAGAAAGGCTTTGACACTCTGGCCCAGGATCTAGTCGGAGCGGGATAAAATCCCTCTGGTCACAAGAAACGAGCGAATAGCAGGTTCCATTATAGACATATTTTTCTAAATGATAAAGATGATTCTTGGTATGAATGTGCCCAAAAACCACTTCTTGTACCTCGTACTCAGCAAAAAGTTTCGTATAATCGTTTTCCTCCAGACCCCGGGCCAGGCAGGGATAGTGCGTCATCACAACCAAACGGGCCTGAGGATGGGCCTTTTGCAATTTTGCTGCTGCCTGCAAAGACAGACGCATCCTCCCCAGTTCACGGTTCCAAAGCTTCATATCCGTCGGGTCATCGGTCCGAAATTGGGGAGTCTGGGGCAAGTTATAGCCCTTGGTTCCGGCCACGATATAGGCCTCATCCAAAGATAAGATGGCATTGTTTTTTAAAATCACCAAATCATCCAGCCCCTCTGCCGCAAAAGTTTTCTCCAAAATGGCCGTAGTCTGCCACCAGTAATCGTGGTTGCCTCGCAGGAGAATTTTTCGCCGTCCCGGCCAAGAGTGGATCAAGTGCAGATCCGGCAAGGCCTCCTCCAGGGTCATGGCCCAGGAAATATCTCCAGGGATCAGCAGTTCATCTTCGGGGCCCACATGAGCCCGGAGGCCGGCTTCGAGCTTGGCTACGGCGTCACGCCATTCTGGTCCAAAGATATCCATGGGTTTAGGTTTGGCTAGGGAAAGATGGGGGTCTGAGATGGCAAATAAGGCCATAGGATTATGTTTCCTCCTTGAGGTGAAAGTGAGTATAGACTTGCTCGGCTAAGGTCATGGACAGGCCTGTTTTTTCGGCAATTTCGTCAGCCGTTGCCTCCTTCACCTTCTGAACCGTTTTAAAGGTCTGGAGGAGCTTTTTGCGGCGGGCTGGTCCAATGCCAGGAATATCTTCCAGACTAAATTGCATGGATTTTTTCCTATGTAGACTATTATTGAGGCGGTTAGCAAAGCGGTGAGCCTCATCTTGGCAAGCGGATATCAAGCGCAGGAGACTAAGCCGGTAGGCCCGCTCATGGGCCGGATCTTCGGCCATATAGAGGCGGTTGCTATAGATTTCTTCGGATTTGAAATGATCGGACAAACGGTCCGGAAAAGGTTCTCTCAATTCCAGTTCGCTTCCATCGGCAAAGACCAGGCATGAGCTTTGGTGTTTGGGATCTTTTTTCATTCCACAGACAGCCGTTTCGGGCAGGGCGGCCCGGATCAGGTCATAGACCTTGTGAAGATGGCCAATCCCCCCGTCAATCAAGATCAGGTCGGGAGCTTCCGTAAAGCCAAAGGTCTTTTCCTGGAAGTTTTTAAGACGGCGGTCTAAGGTTTCTGCCATCGCTTGGTAATCGTCAATACCCTCAAAGGACTGGATGGTAAAGTGCCGATACTCACTCCGCTTAGGCTTACCTTGGACGAAGACAACCATAGAGGCAGCCCGGGTACTCGCCCCAAAGTTAGCAATATCATAGGCCTCAATCCGGTCGGGCCGGTGATCAAGGCCTGTAAGAGCAGCTAGAAGGTCTAAAGTTAAGGAAAGTCCCTGACTATCGGCTCCTGTCAGACTTCTATGCAAGAGGGTCTCCCGGGCATTGCGCTCAGCCATCTCGCAGAGGTCTTTCTTGTAACCTCGCTGGGGATGGACGAGCTTTCTAGCCAGATAGCCCTCCAAAAGGGCCTCGTAATCTGGATCCAAGGGGACACCAAGGATCAAATCAGGATTTTTCTTCCGGGGCCTTGGGGCGGAAGACTCCAATGATTCCTCTGGCAAATCCAAGAGATCTGTCCCGTCCTGGTCGAGGTCCAGACGCCCCCTTTGGTCAAAGATCTGGGGAATTACGGCCTGAAGGATTTCCTCCGCCGTCTCCTCCTGGTCTGGCAAAAAGTAGGAGGCCGTGTGGATCATACGGCCCTCGCGGACCGCCAGAACTTGAACAGCAATCTCCCGCTGATTCCGAGCCAGGCCCAAGATATCCAGGTTGGCCTTGGTTTGTACATTATAGATACTTTGCTTTTCCATGAGGGCCTTGAGAGCCTTAATCTGGTCCCGGATCTGCCCAGCTTTTTCAAAAGCCAGGGCCTGGGCTGCTTCCGCCATACTCTTTTCAAGTTCACGGATCAGGCCATCATAAGAACCACGGAGAAATTTTGCAATCTGTTCATAATCCTTCCGATAGGCCTCAGGGGTGACCTCACCGGTACAGGGAGCCCGGCACTTACCAATATGGTAGTAGAGGCAGGGACGCACCTTGCCGAGGTCGGCCGGAAACTCATAACGGCAGCGCTTCATCGGGAATATTTGGTAAATAGCTTGAATGGCTTCTTTTAGTTTCCAAGGCAAAAAGGGGCCAAAATATTCCGACGCCTCATCACCTGCTTCATGGGCATGGAAGGAATGTAGGAGTCGGGGATAGGTCTCTCCCCAGGTGATCTTGAGATAAGGGTACTCCTTGTCGTCCCGAAGAAGGACGTTGTACTTGGGCTGATACTCCTTGATGAGGTTGTTTTCTAAGATCAGGGCCTCCAGCTCATTGGCGCAGAGGATATAGGAAAAGTCGGCGATGTTGCGGATCATAGCCAGGACCTTGGCAGTGCCCGCAGGATGGGCGCAAAAGTAGGATTTCAGGCGGTTGGGAAGGACCTTGGCTTTGCCCACATAGATGACCTGGCCGGTATCGTCCTTCATTAGGTAGACCCCGGGTTTCGGAGGAATGAGAGCCAGGTCTGCCTGAAAGCGAATTCCGTTCCGAGAGGCTTCCTTCTCCATGGCCGCCCGGGAACCCACATGGACCTCCGGAAGGCTCTTTAAGATGGCCAGGGCCCGGGCCTCCTTGGGGGAGCTTGGCAAGGGTCCCTGGTCAACCTGCTGGGTCGCCTTATCAGCCTGCTGGGCTCCCTGTTTTGCCTGGAAGCTGTCCTGGTTGGCCTGCTGGGTCTTATGTGGGTCGGATGGGCTCATAGGTCTCCTTGTAGGTTTAGCTGATCTCCTGGGGGGAGGTTTTGGGACTGGTCGACGGTAAAGGCCCGGTTAAAGAAGAAATCGAGGGCTGGATAGGCTGACCTAGCTAGGGTCAAAGTCAGCTTTTCAACAGGTAAAAAGTTCAAGAGGAAATTACCGACTTTCTGCCAGAGGCTTCCAGCTAGACCTTGCTGGCGCATGGGCTCTTGGGTCTGCAAGGTCTGGATTTGAAAACTGCTAGGATCTGGCAAGACCCCCCGACATGCAGAGACGACCTGATTGCCTGACAAGACAAAAGCTTCCAGTTCATTGGGGGCTAGGGCCGTGTCAGATTCATTGGGACCTAGGGCGGTTTCAGAGGGCAAGCTGACAGATTCTTCTAGGGGGAGCCAGAGATTATGTTTGGCTCGCCAGGGGTAGGCAGGAGTAGACTTGGGCCGGTCCTGGGCCAATTCCCTACTAGGAAAAGCCTCATAGAGGGAAGCTAAGGCATAGGACTCTTGGAGGCCCGCACCAACCCGGAGGAGGAAACGTTCCTCCTTTTTATCCTGGCGGGACAGGCGCTCGGCCTGGGTTGGAGCCAGATAAACGGGGTGGGCCTCCTGGAAAAAGGGGGCCTTGGGATCAGCTTGATACGAGGCAAGGGCTGCTAGGGCCGCCGCTCCTGCCAAGGAGGGCACAGAGGCCGTATAGAGGGCATCTTCATAGTGATAGGGGAAAAATAGCAGGTGCTCGGTCGCCAGGGCACCCAGGCGGTAACTAGCCCCAAGATCCCCAGCTAGGAGGATCTTCGCCTGAGGATGGGCCTTGTGCCAAGTCTCTAAATAATAAGCCCAAGTCAGAAGGTGGTGGACCCCCTCCGGGGCCAGGTCCGGCTGAGGGCAAGAAGGGGCAAAAGAATAAGCCCGGTCATTACCAGCCTCAAGTAAGATGAGAGGGAATATTTGTTCAGGAGGGGGAGCAAGGAGGTCTGAACGACTTGACCAGATCTCATGGGGCTTGTATGCTGCAGTACCCTCTTGGTTATCTTGCAGCCAGCTAAAGGCTAGGGCCCGGTAATAGAGTTCCAAGTTGGAAAAACAGCCCAGGGGCTTCTTGCTCGCATAGGCCATAGTCTTGGCCGTCATGAGACTAATTCGGATACCTGTAAACGAGCCGGGGCCAGCTGTGGAAGCTAGAAGATCCAGCTCCTCCCAGGTCAGACCTGCTTGACGCCGGGCCTCTTCGAGGGCAGGCAAGAGGATCCGGGAGGTCTTCTTACCCAGGTCATAGGTCCTATGCCACTGAAGCTTTTCATCTACGGCTAGGGCTAGGGAAAGGCCTTGTCGGGTCCCATCTATAGCAAAACACTTCATCATTCATCCTCCTCATCCAAAGAAAGCAAGGCCTGAAGGGCGGGAAAAAGTTCGCCGACCCGTTCCGGTTCGTCAAGCAATGGCAACAACAGCTCCCGTGGCCCAGCAGGGAAATGAGGGTCCGAAAGCCAAGAAGCCAGGTCCAGAACATAAGAACGGACCAGGTCGCCGGAAGCGGGGTGAGGGAGTATTTGTAAATGGCGGACCTTCAAAGCGCAAGACCCCAGGGAAGAGGTAAAGCCCCGTCCTTCCCAAAGAAGGTCTGGCCACTCCATGTAGGCAAAGGCACGGTCCTCTTCCAGGGTTTCCAAGGTCTCATCCAGGCCAGCATCGAAAAACTCCTCCATTGAGCCCAGCCGGTATAAATCTAGGTGGACCATGGAAAGGTCCGCTCCGGAAGCCTGATAGAGGTTGGAGATGGTAAAGGTGGGGCTCGAAACTCCCTTGAGACCATACTGAGCGGCTAAGGACCTAGCAAAGGTGGTTTTCCCTCCTCCCATAGGGGCTTCTACCAAGAGGATATCGCCCGGGCGAATCAGGTACTGGTGCATCCATTGTGCAATCAGATCCAAATCCTCCAAGGCCTGGGTCCTAAAAATTATTCCTGTCTTCCTCATTTTATCCTAATACCTGTCTTCCTCATATTTTCCTGATAAAATTCTCTATAAAGTTCCTGATAAAAGTCCTGATAAAAAAGAATGATGCTGGAACAAGCGAACCTGATCCGAACATCATCTTTTTCTCCCGCATAGGCAGCAAAACCCATGCATATATATCGTTGTCCCAGCAGGGACGAATCCTATCTCTTGGAGAATTGAGAGGACTTCCGGGCTTTTTTCAGACCTGGTTTCTTTCTCTCTTTTTCTCTTGCATCTCTCGTTAGGAAACCTGCTTTTTTGAGCTGGCCCTTGTAACGCTCTGCGTCATCTTCGACCATGGCCCGGGCAATCCCATGACGGAGGGCACCGGCTTGACCAGAGATTCCGCCACCACGGATATTGGCCACGATATTGTAACGCTTGGTAGCATCAGTCAGGACCAAAGGCTGCATGACAATGTACTGTAGGGTCGCAATGGGGAAATACTCCTCTAGCGACTTTCCATTGATTTCAAATTTTCCATTACCGGGGTAGAGACGGACACGGGCGACAGCCTCTTTTCTCCGGCCTGTGCCGTATGCGAATTTCTTATCATCAAATCCCATGAGAGTCCTCCTAGTCTAATGGATACAATTCAGGCTTCTGGGCCTGGTGCTTGTGATCGGGGCCGGCATAGACATGTAACTTTTTATAGGTCTTTCTGCCTAAGGCGTTCTTCGGAAGCATGCCCTTCACTGCAAGTTCAATGATCCGCTCAGGGAATTTGGCTTGCATTCTGGCATAGGGGATCAACTTCTCATTGCCCACATAGCCACTATGACGGAAATAGGTCTTTTGCTCACTTTTCTTGCCTGTCACCTGAATTTTCTCGGCATTGATGACAATCACATAGTCCCCGCAATCCACGTGGGGAGTAAACTCCGGCTTATTTTTGCCTCTCAAGATGCGAGCAATAACGGTAGCTAGTCTGCCGAGGGTTTGGCCTTCCGCATCGACCACATACCATTTTCTTTCAATCTCTGCTGGTTTTGCCGCAAAGGTTTTCATCCTGCGTCCTCCTTATTTATTGTTCTTTTGCGCCCGCAAGAGGCGACTACGCTTCACAGCGACGCTTAACATCCTAGTCAATTTTCCAGGAAAAGTCAAGGGTTAATTCAAATCTTTTTGTTTAATTTCTAATTATCTTGCGCAAATAGTCCATCGCCAAACACGAAAGACCATGCTTTAGCCTTGGGGACCTTGGTCGGGACCGTAGCCCTGGTGTCCCTCATCGGGACCGTAGCCCTGAGGAGCCTGGGGACCTTGGTCGGGACCGGTCGGCCTATTGGGACCTGCCGGACCCCCAAGCCTATCTGGTTGATCCCAGTAGGAAGACTGGGGCCGCTGAGCCTGGTCAGGCTGGGTCTGCTGCGGCTGGTCATAGTAAGGCTCCTGGGACTGATCATAGTAGCCTTGCTGGTCGGGGTGGAGGTATGCAATTTGTCCTCCCCGAGATCCCTGATTGGGATCAGAAGACCAAGTTTCCTCCCTTGGCCCCCGCCAGGCCCGGTCATCCACCGGTGTTCGAGGATCCTCAGGAGGCTGTTTCCAATAGTCTGCTGGGGCCTGAGTCCAGGTGTCATCAGGGCGTCTTTGTGGGCGGGGCCGTCTCTGATAATAACCTTCTGTACGGATGGACTGAGTGGATTCGTCATTGTCCCAACGTCTAGAGCTCCGAGGGCCAGGTTTCCTTGGCATCCGTGAGCGATCCCCAGCCTGGTCATACTCGTTCGCCCAATCTCCGTCGGACCGATAGGAGTCAGAGTATCTGTCATAGTCAGCCGAGCGATTTTTCCGATGTTGATGTGACCTACGCTGGCTGCCTTGCCCTCGCTTGTCTTTGCTTCTACTCATGGATTTTTGCTCTTTCTGGCGGGCCTTCATTCCCAAGAGGAAGGCAGTGAAGACAAGGAGGATGATAATCAACATGACAAGGAGGATATGCCAAGTCTTAAGGATAATGGCTGTTTTAGGCACAAGCATCCCCGTAGGGTCCGAAGTCGGTGTGGGCTGAGTGGCTATGGTCGTTGGAGCTTCTGTCGGGACCGTCTCTGTCTCCGTGGCTTCTGTAAAAGACCCTGGCGGGGTGGCTGACCACTGCATCCGATAGTCCTTATCCGAATAATCCGGCCTCCCTTCCGGGCATCCCAAACGCATAGCCGCCTCCTGAAGGAGGACGTAAGAGAATGTGCTAGGATTGACAAAATATTCATAGTCCGAATTTTGCAGGTGGGCGTTAAAGATCACGCAAATTAGGTGGCGGTCGTCGTAGGTGGTCGCAGCTGAAGACAAACAATAGCCTGCAATATCCGTGGTCCCGGTCTTAACCCCGTCAATGGATTTTAGATACTTGCTCTGGTAGCCAGCATCCTGGCCCATCATTAAACCATTGCCATTAAAGACCGTAAACCACCCATTGAAGACGTGAATATTTGTTGCAGGAAGGATAAGACACTTGGTGGTGACAATGTCACGGAAAACGTCATTTTTCATGGCATGGGCAACCAATTTAGCCATGTCCCTGGCTGTGGTGACGTGGTCTTCCAGACCAAAGCCAGCCGGATCGACAAAGTGCGTATTTTCGCAGCCAATCTCTTTAGCTTTGGCGTTTGCCAGTTCCATGAAACCATCCAGGGAACCCCCATAATTCTCCGCCAGGGCATTGGCAACTTCATTGGCCGAGCGGATCATCATGGCGTAGAGGGCCACAATGGTCGGACACTCCTCTCCTGCCACAAAGCCTGCCGTCGAGGACTCAGGACTAGGCATGGCAACGGCTCGCTCAGAGAAGTGGATGAGTCGGTCCGGCGAATATTCCGGGTGTTCCAGGACAGTAATGGCCGTCAAAATTTTGGTCATGCTTGCAGGATAGGCAGGCCCATCCGGATTGTGGGAGAGGATTTCCTCCCCCGTATCGGCATCGATAACCAGGTAAGCCCGACTCCCAATTTGCTCCAGGGAAGGCCAAGTTCCGACCCGGCCATCAAAATAGTCTGACCAGCGACCTAGGCTAGGAAAGGGTTTCGTGGCGGCCGTAGTCTCTTCCTCAGAATGGGGCTGGGAAGAGTCCGAATCAGTGGCCCCTTCTTCTCCTTCAGCATCTCTTTCGGCCTCTCCTTCAGCCGGCTCGTCAAGACTTTCCCCCTGTTCAGCTGGGGACTCTTCCGACAAGGTAGTTGCCCAGACAGGATGAGAACCCATATTTCCTTGTTTTCCTAGGCATAAAAAGGGCCCAAGGCCCAGGAGGACGAGGCTTGTAATAAGTATCGTCCTAAGGCCTAGGCCCCAGGCCTGGATCCCCCCCTTAGCTTGGTAGGGTCGGGTCCTTCGTAGCTTGGGAAAATGATCTGGCTTTTCCCTCATGCCTTAGCTCCCGCAGATGAGGTTTTCGCCCCAGTCTTGCTTGCTTTCTTCTGAGACTCGACCTTACTAGCGTCAGGTCCTTGGTCCTGATGCTTATGCTTTTGCCAGAGGGCCCACAAGGGGGCAGCGATGACAATCGAGCTGTAGGTACCAGACATGATACCGATGAGGATGGGGAAGGCAAATTCCTTGATGCTATCTAAATCAAAGGCCAGGGCATAGCCATAGGCGACAACGACTGCGATAAACATACAAATTGAAGTCATAAGGGTCCGAGACAGGGATTGGTTAAGGGAAATATTAACGATCTCATCAAGGCTCTTTGACCGGCCATAAATCCCCATGTTCTCCCGAATTCTGTCATAGACAACGATGGTATCGTTGATCGAGAAACCTAGGATGGTCAAAATAACGGCAATTAAGGTCTCATTGATAGCCGATCCTGAGATGACATAGGCTAAGAAGGTTAAGGTTGCGTCGTGGAGTAGGGCAACGAGGGCCATACAACCTGCCGAAGGACCACTCATCTTCCGGAAAGAGAACCAGACATAAAGGAGAATTAAGGCCGAAGCAATGGCCAAGGCCAAGAGACCATTAGTCAACATCTCCCGACCCATGGTGGGGCTGACCAAAAGGGAGTTGCTCAGTTCCAAGGATTTATCAGGGAAACTCGACTCCAGGACCTTACCAATCTGATCCAACTCTTCAGTAGTCAGGGGCTCACTGCCTGCAACGGAGACCACGAGCTTTTTAGCGTCATCGCCCAGGTTTTTACTAATCTGGCAGTTGATGGGCTTTTCCATGGTCTTTTGCAGGACATTTAATGCATCGTTGGCGGAAAGATCCCCTGTAAAGCTGTACTCCACCAAGGAGCCCCCTTTGAACTCAATATCAAGCCGGTAGCCCCGCACAAGGGAAACACAAAAGAGGACTGCAATCAAAATAAGGGTAAAAGTGAAAAAGCGTTTCCGATTTTCAATAAATTGAATATTTGGAGTTTTCATGCATTGACCTTCTTTCTTCCATAGAGGGCGGGATTCTTCAAGGGTTTATACTCGCTCAAAGAGGCAATCATGGTTCTAGTCATATAGACCCCTGTCAAGCCGTTGAGGATAACCCCCACTAAAAGGGAATAACCGAAGCTCAAGATGGAGCCCGAGCCCATCAGCATCAAGACGATGGCGGCGATGGCGACGGTCACGTTGCTATCCATAACAGAAGAGAAAGCCTTGGTAAAGCCATTATAGAGGAAGGTATTTAAAGACCCACCCTTATTAGCTTCCTCCTTGATCCGCTCAGAAATAATGACGTTGGCATCCACGCCCATCCCGATAGACAAGATGATACCAGCAATACCTTGCAAGGTTAAAGTCTGTTGGGGAATGGCGATGGAAAGAAGGATGCCCACAACCTGGGCGGCTAGGGAGAAGATGGCAACGACCCCATTGAGACGATAGGCCCAAACCATCAAGATCGAGATGATCACAAAGGACCAGATACCAGCCTTCGTCATAATATTGAGAGAGTTGCTGCCTAGCTTCGGGGAAATCGTCTTAGAATTTTCTGCCCGCAAAGCAAAAGGTAGGGCACCGCCGTTGATTTTCTGGGCTAAATCTGTGGCCTCTTCCCGGGTAAAGTCGCCCTCAATGATCGAGGTCGTACTGTTGATTTCAGCATTCACCCGAGGGGCAGAGATAATCTTATTATCAAGCTTGATCGTTAGTATGCCACGGTTAGGATAGAGACGCTTAGTCACCTCGTGGAACTTTTGCTGACCCTCTGGCTTCAGGGTGAGCTGGACCACGGGTTTTTTGGTATTGGGATCAAAAGCAACATTGGCCGATTGGACATCCGCCCCATCTAAGGCGACGTCGCCACTGGGGTCAACAAAGGTCAAGAGAGCCATTTCGCCCAATTCCTTGATGGCCGTAGCCGGGTCAAACTTTTTCTCATCTGACTTCCAAGGGAAACGGACGATAATGCGTCCACTGGTAGGACTTGTGGTCACTTCCCGGTCCAAAATATTGAGTGAATCCAAACGGAAATTGATGACTTTGGCTGCCGCATTTAACTCCTCTTCGGAGGGCGTCCCATTGTAATCAGCAGGGACGAAAACGGCTTCTACGCCTCCTCGGATATCAATACCAAATCGAATTTCTTTAACAGACTTCAAACGGAACCGGTTCGTCTCCGGATCCACATAACTTCTGCTGGATTTTCCCTGGGATGCCTTCATCGCAAAGGGGGTGGTCCAGCCAAAGATTGCAAGCAAAATAGCTAAAACCAAGACGGCAAGAATGACCCATACTGCCCATTTCTTACCATGAATTTGATTCTTGCTAAAAGATTTTTTAGCCATATTCCTTCCTCTCATTTCGTTCTTTGTACCCTTGATTTTTACAGTACAATCATGAAGTATATCACAAATGTTATGGAAAAAAAAGGAATATTTCAGAAAAAACTCTGCTTTACCTTAGGGTTTCTCTCTGATCTTCCTTTTCTTACAGGGCCTAACAGGTCCCAGGCTCGGACCAGCCGTCCCGTATTCTGTTACCCTTCGTTTTCAGCAAATAATCCCAGGATCGCCTGGGCGAAGTCTTCTGCCCTAAGGGTTTCAATCGGGTAAGCTAGCTCTCCCCCATGGAGGCCAAGAGGGACGTCAATGCCCAACTCCTGGGCTAAGAGATTATAGGCGTTTTTCCTCTCCTCATAGCTGGCTGTGGGATTCCAGGGAACCCCCTGGATAGCTGAAGTTGATTCAGCCGTCACTAAGGGATGGCTGGGACTTATATAAAGGACATGTTGGCGACTTCGGAGAGCATGGGGCTTTTGAAAGTAGGAGCGAACCGCAAAGAAAGTGGTCAGGGTGTCGGCGTCGAAGCCATAGTCTAAATCATCGTAGATCTCTCGACCAAAAGGAATGAGGTCAGCCTCCGGCAAGTCAATTGCCTTCAAATAACGGTGCCAGGCCTTCTGTAATTCCTTCTTTAATAGGCAAGTTCCCTGGCCAATCAAGCGGGTCTTGCAGGCTTGGACCAGGTAGGTCGTGCCCCCAGTTAAATAGTGGGTAAGCTGGGACATCTGAGCAAGGGATGGGATCCCCTGGCCCAAGGTCAAGGCTGGGAGCCAAGGGGCCCGGGTATCTAGGTGGCCCTTTTGAAGGAACTCCATCAGGTGTAGGTTGGGCCCTCCTCCCACAAAAACCTGCTGGAGGCTAGGGACCATGGCCTTCAGATAGAGGCCCCCAAGAAGGAAGGGAATGGACAGAGCCGGAAAGGCAATATCCTTGTAACTAGCAAATTCTAAGTCCAAGTCAGGGCTTTCTCCCCAGTAGGAGAGGCCGACTCCCATGAGGACGCAGGCCACGATGGCAGGCAAGAGGCTCGTCTGCCCAAAGAGCAAAAGGTGAATCCCCGCCTTAGCAAAATGGCTCTGGATCTCTTCATGGTCTAAGAGACCCAAAAGGGCTTGGCCTACCTCCCAAGGATTCCCCTCTAGACCGTAGAAATGGGCATTTTCCAAGGGCATCAGGGTTTTTAGCCGACAAAGGAAGTCCGGGCTTACCTGATCCTTGCCCAGAACGAAGAGGGGAACCCAGCTATCATCATCCTGGTGAGCCCTGGCCAGAGCACAGACATCCAAAGGATGTAAGTCCGGAATCACCAGGGTGTGGGGGGCTGGGGCAATCTGGGGCAAGACTCGGCGCAGAAGGACCCCCAGGAGGGCTGCAGTATAATCTCCAACCCAGCCAGTGGGACCCTGGTCTAAAGAAAAAAGGTACTCCCGGGTTCGGCTGGCATAGGGGTTGAGACAGGGGACCATAACGTCCAAATCGGGAAGCTTAAAATCAGCAAAAGCCTCTCGACACAGACTGTCTAGAAAATCGGGGGCCAGGTCCTGATTGATTTTGGGGTCCATCAAGGGGTCACCCTGGGTAAACAGCCCTAAAAGATAGGCAAAGCGGCCTACGAAGTCTAAGGTTCGCAATGCCGCTTCATCGGTAGGGCTTAAGACGGGCAGGTCCACTGGAACAAAGAGTCCGCCCTCTGGGCAACGATTCATGGAGAGGGCTTCAGAAAAAGTATAGCTTTTATCCGTACCCTCCGTACTCTGGTAAGGCATCAATCCTCCTTGATCGTGGTGGCACCAGGCTCTTCAGCGGGGCCTGGGCTGGTGGCCTCCTCCTGGACCATCTCCCCCTGAGCATCCTCCTGGACCGTTTCTCCCTGGGGCATCTCTCCCTGGTCCGTCTTCTCAGCTTCTCCCTGGGGCATCGCCCCTTGAGCCGTCTCCTGGGTAGCGGTCCCTATGTCAGAGAGAGAGTCGTCCTCAGGGGCGGGAGTATTTGTGGCAAGAGCAGGGTATTCTTGCGCAATCTGCTCCACATAATTTTGATAGTCTGCGAGCAGGGTATAGACCCCGGGATCCTGGCTCGCCCGATTTTGAAGTTCTGACTCCAGCCAATTTAACTTATCCGCCCGAATTTCATTGACCTTACTTGTCAAAATAATCTGCGGGCGGAGATAGAAAAAGTATAGGGCAAAGAAAAAGATCACCAAGGCCGCCGAGGCCACTAAGAGACGGTGGGTTTTGCGGCGCTCATTCTGTAAAATCGTCGGATCTTGGTAATAATAGGTGTTTTGGACCTCGTGACGAAGAAGTTTTTGCAGGAGGCTAGCTTCAGCCAAGTTGGCCTCTGCCGACTTATCCGTGATCTCTTCCAGGATGTTGGGAAGGGTCTCATTGGCTACCAGGGCATCCAGGTAGCGCTCCGCATTCTCCTGCCCCTCCTGCTGGTTTTTCTGCTGGAGAGCCAGGGGCAAAATGACATCGGCCACCTGCCGGGCCAAGTCCTGGGTCCTTGTGTCTAAAGGATGGACATAGTACCTACAGTCCTCTAGTTCATCAATAGCTGCCATATAGATGTGATCGATGGCATAAATCAGGGCACAAAGAAGGTGGGCTTGGGCAAAAGATGGCGTGTCATAGACCAATTGGTCACAAATTTCCAAGGCTTCCTTCTTATGACGCTTGCGTAGGGCTTCGAGGGCTGTATTGTAAGCGTAGATGGCCTGGGTTTTCTGATCAGGGATGGCTAGATGAGTCAGGACATAGGGGTCATCTTCCGAAAGGGTCGTGAGATCATCCAGGAAGCGGTAAATATTCATCGGCAGAAATCAATCTTCCTTGCTGGAGTTTCCTGGGAGATCCTGGGGCTTGAGTTTGGCTAGGTTGACCGCCCCCTCAATGGTATGCCCCTGGTCAAAGCGGAATTTTGGTGGTGGAACTTGGACATTAGGATCAATCGATTCCTTTGATTCGATTTCCTCCGGCTTAAAGTCAAGGGGGATGCTTTCATCCCGACTTTGACTCTTCCCTATGACTTGGGTCTGGCCCGTCGACCCTGCCACAAGGGTCTCACGGATATTGCCGATCAGGTAGAGGCTCCCAAAGGCAATCAGCGGTGCCTTGAAATGCCGTGCCAATTTGATTGCCTTGTCGGCAGCCAAAGAGATGTCTTCAATCGACTGGATAAGGGCTTGGGGACGGCCCGATGGAGTGATTCCCTTACGGTTGGGGTTGATATCGGCAGCCATGTCCACCTTGATGCCAAATTGATCCCGGCCTATCTGGCCCAAGATCGAGGCTACCTCCAAGGAGAGCTCCTTTCCCATCATACCCCGGGGGATGGGAGGCTTCGTGCAGATTACTGCCAGGGGGTGGTAGCTGTGACTTTGCAAGATGGCCCGCATCATTGCCAGGTGGGTCTTATCTTTTAGGACGCCCACAAGAAAGACTAGGCCCCGATTGCAATAAAACTGCTCGAGACACTGGGCCAGACTCATGCAGCCCTGGATATTATGGGCCCCATCAATCAGGGTTTCGGGGTTCCCATCCAAGAGCTCTAGGCGACCCGGCCAAGTGGCCATCTTGAGTCCTTCCAAAATGACATTATCAAAGGTAAACATCTTGGCGGCCTGGATGGCAAGGGCAGCATTCATCCGCTGGTAGTCCCCTAATAGAGAAATCCGATAGGTCAGCTTAGGATCTCGGAAATGGAAGCTTTGCCCGTACTGGTCATAAGATAAGACTTGGATCTCCTTATTCATAACCAAGTCAATGGGGGCATGCTTGGCCGCAGCGATACTTTGGATTTTGGCCAGGGCTTTAGCAGCTTCATCGGGCTGAACCAGGTAACTATCAAAGGGATTGGAGACTACGCAGGGCACGCCAGGCTTGATGATCCCTGCCTTTTCAAAGGCGATCGATTCTAGACTATAGCCCAGGCGCTCACAGTGGTCATAGCCCAAGCTGGTGATGACGGTGCAGATGGGGTTGGGAACCACGTTAGTAGAATCGAGCCGACCCCCTAGGCCCACTTCTAGGATGACCATATCGCATTTTTGAATGGCAAACCACATAAGGGCTGCCGCCGTAATGAGTTCAAACTCGGTCGGACAATCAAAGTGCCGACTTAACATGTTGTCCACCTTAGAGGCAATGAAGGTCATGATATCGGCAAATTCCTTATTGGAGATCTCTGGAGCCCTGGGGTTGAGTTTGAAGTTTGCTAGGCCCTTCCTGCCGTCAATAATCCGGAGCCTTTCGTTGAAATTCTCTAAATACGGAGAAGTATACCAGCCCGTTTTATAGCCTCCAGCCGCAGAAATGTGGGCTAAATAAGAGCTGACAGACCCCTTCCCATTCGTACCAGCAATATGGATCACCTTATAGGATAGCTGAGGATTACCAAGGAGGTTTAAGAGCTCCGTAATCCGGCTCAAATCTAGTTTAACCCCGAATTCCCGAGCGCTACTTAAATAACTCATCGCTTCGTGATAATTCATAACATCCGCCTCTCTTTCGGTTCTATGTTTCATCTTGTCCTTTGTACGGCACCTAGGTCTTGTCCTTTGTACGGCACCTAGGTCTTGTCCTTTGTACGGCACCTAGGCCTTCTTCTTCGTAAATACGAAAAGGACCCCGACAAGATAATTTGCTAAAATAACACCCACTTGGGATAGGACCTTAGCAAAAAGCAATTTGACGCCTAATATATTTAGCTCAAACGTCCATCCCCCTACATTATAGATCAACCAAATAAAAAAATACTCAAAGATGACCGAGACTAGGAGCCGGGACCCAACAAATTTTACAAGCTCCGGAAAGATGGCGTTGTGCGAGTGGAAAACCAGGGTGCGATTTAGGAGGTAGGCCACCGCAATGGAGATAATGATGGGGAGAAAATTATAGAAAAACCATTGGTCGGCCCCAAAGCGCTTGGCAAAGAGCTGGAAAAATAAGAAGTTGACCAGGGTGGTGATGACACCACAGATGCAATATACAATAAACTGCTTCGAAAAGACCTTTTTTAAGAGCTTTTCCAAAAACTTGCTTGGCTGAGCCAGGGTGTCTTCCCCCTGTTGACCCGCTAAGGATTTTGCTTTTTCCACACTTGCCTCCTCTCCTCTTATCCTGCCAATCAAAAAAACCCCTTTTGTCTTGCGGCAAAAGAGGTCATCTGGTGCGGACGACAGGACTTGAACCTGCATGATTTCTCACTAGAACCTAAATCTAGCGTGTCTGCCAATTTCACCACGTCCGCATCTAGCAGTTGCCCGATGGGCCACATGGACAACAGTAAGCTAGATTATAGCCTGATCTGAAAAAACATGCAAGGGCCTGGCTAGGTTAATCTTCCTAGGCCAGTGTCCCCAGGCAAGGATAGTCTTTACGTATCATCCAACTTAAGGACGCTGAGGAAGGCCTCTTGGGGAATCTCCACACTCCCTACGCTACGCATCCGCTTCTTTCCTTCTTTTTGCTTCTCCAAAAGCTTTTTCTTCCGGGAAATATCGCCGCCATAGCACTTGGCAAGCACATCCTTGCGGAAGGCTCGGACGGTCTCTCGAGCGATGATTTTACCTTCAACACTGGCCTGGATGGGAATTTCAAACTGCTGACGGGGAATATTTGCTTTCAGCTTTTCACACATTTTCCTTGCCCTAGCATAGGCATGGTCACGGAAGACGACAAAGCTCAAGGCATCAACCTTTTCCCCTTGGATTAGGATGTCAAGGCGGACCAGGTCTGAGGCCTGGTAGGTGTAAAAGCTATAGTCTAAAGAGGCATAGCCCCGGGACCTTGACTTCATGGCGTCGAAAAAGTCATAAATAATCTCGTTGAGGGGGAGATAATAGTTGAGGCTAACCCGTTTAGGGTCAAGGTAGGGCATGTCGATGAAGACCCCCCTCCTCTCCTGGGCCAGGCTCATCAGATCGCCAATATAGTCAGTCGGAGTAATAATAGAAGCTTTGACAATGGGCTCATCGATAGCTGCAATCTTTTCCCTGGGAGGGAAGTCGGCCGGGTTAGAGATCTCCCGAACTTCTCCAGAAGTTAGCTCCACCTTATAAATAACCGAAGGGGCCGTGGCTATGGTATCGATGTTGAACTCCTGGTCGATCCGCTCATTGATGATCTCATAGTGTAAGAGGCCCAAAAAGCCACAGCGGAAACCAAAGCCCAAGGCCACCGAGGTCTCCGGCTCAAAAGATAGGGCCGCATCATTCAACTGGATCTTCTCCAACGCATCCTTCAGAGCCCCATAGTCATTTCCATTAGCTGGGAAGAGCCCGCAAAAGACCATGGGGATAGCAGGCTTGTAACCAGGAAGGGCCTTATCCGTAGGGCGGGCCTTCATGGTAACAGTATCACCAACCCTAGCTTCTGCTACAGTCTTAATGGCTGCCGTGAAAAAGCCAACATCCCCCGCAACCAGGCGGTCGCTGGGCACTAGCTTTCCGGGTGCATAGTAGCCCAGGTCAACCACTTCAAATTGAGACTTCCCATTCATGAGGTAAAGGGTATCTCCCCTTTTGAACTGGCCTTCTTTGATATTCAAGCTAACGATAACCCCCTGATAAGGGTCATACTTGGCATCAAAGATCAAGGCCTGGAGGGGGGCCTTTTCATCCCCCTTGGGGGGCGGAAGCTTCGTTACTACCGCCTCCAGGACTGCCTCAATATTGATATCATTTTTCGCCGAAATCAGGGGTGCCTCTTCGGCATCCAGGCCAATGATCTCTTCGATCTCCTCTCGAACTTCCTCCGGGTGGGCAGCTGGCAGGTCAATTTTATTGATAACAGGCAGGATTTCCAAGCCAGCATCAACCGCCAAGTAGGCATTCGACAGGGTCTGGGCTTCCACCCCCTGGGAGGCATCCACCACCAAAATCGCTCCATCGCAAGCCGCTAAAGACCTAGAAACTTCATAACTGAAGTCTACATGGCCTGGGGTATCGATGAGATTTAAGACATAGGTCAACCCGTCCTTGGCCTTGTAGGTCATGCGGACGGTCTGCGCCTTAATCGTAATCCCCCGTTCTCGCTCCAGGTCCATGTTGTCTAGGATCTGGTTAGTCATCTCCCGCTCCGTTACGAGACCCGTATGGCGGATGAGACAGTCGGCAAGGGTCGACTTGCCATGGTCAATATGGGCGACAATACAAAAATTTCTCACCCGGTCAATAGGGACAGAATCATAGAGATTCTTGGGATTGCTCATGATTTCGGTACATCCTCCTTGGCTCTTTCTTGCTTCATATAGGTATCCGGATTGCCAAATTTATCAAAGGGGTAGATCCGCCACTTGAGATGGCCAATGATACTGCGGATCTTGACCGGGCCCAGGTCACGGCAATCCTTACTATTCGAACGATTATCCCCCATACAATAATACTCCCAAGGACCCAGGGTTACCTTAGCATAGGCGGGATTATGGGGCATGGTCACCACCTCCGGGCCAAGATAAGGCTCCTCGAGAAGCTTGCCATTGACATAGACCGCACCCTCGCCAATCTCAATGGTATCGCCCGGTTGGCCAATCACCCGTTTGATAAGCCGGGTGGCCTTTCCGTCATAGTAGGGGAAAGAAGTGGTCTCCAAAGTCACAATGGCTCCCCGGGGAATCTTGTGGAAATATTTAGTAAATTTTTCAACAAATATTCCCTCCCCGTCATGCAGGGTCGGGTACATAGAAGAGCCCACGACCGTATTTTTTTGCCCAATAAAGGTGACAAAAAAAAGGGATAAAAAAGTAACAAGGAGAGCAAAGCGCAGGAGGTCCAGGATTTGGATAATTTTGGACTCCGAGGTTACCGTTTCCAGCTTAATCATGAGACTCATCTTCCTGGGCGAACTCAGCCTTCTCTGCCTGGGTGGCCTTGAGGGCCTCGGGCCGGAGGGCCAGGCCCAAGTCTTTCAGCTGGTCTTCATCAACCACAGAAGGACACTGAGACATCAAAGAGGAGGAGTTTTGCACCTTGGGGAAGGCGATAACTTCCCGGATACTCGGACTATCGGTCATCAGCATGACTACCCGATCCATCCCAAAGGCTAGACCGCCATGGGGCGGGGTTCCATACTGGAGGGCCTCCAAGAAAAAGCCAAAGCGACGCTTACACTCTTCTTCTCCAAGGCCGATGATATGGAATATCTGATCTTGGATCTCTTCTTCATGGATCCTGATACTACCGCCGCCAATTTCATTTCCATTAAGGACCATATCATAGGCCTTCGCATGGCACTTGAGGGGGTCAGTCTTTAGATATTGACGGTCCTCGTCCCTAGGTGCCGTGAAGGGGTGGTGAACAGCCACCAGGCGGTTTTCCTCATCGCTGAACTCAAATAAGGGGAAGTTGTAGACCCAGCAGAACTTAAACTTGTCCTTCGGGGGAATGGACAGGAGATCTACAAGGGAGAGGCGGAGACGGCCTGCTGTTTCCGCCACCTTTTGGGTCTTAGGCCCAGCCAGGAAGAAAATAGCATCACCTGTCCCGAAGTCCTGTTTCTTCTGGAGGGCAGCCACGACCTCATCGGTCATAACTTTAGCTAAAGAGCCCTTCCAGCCCTCCTCCTTACCCAGAAGGTAGGCTAGGCCAGCCAGACCATTTTCTTTGACTTCATTGGTCAATTGATCCAGCTGACGCCGGGAAAGCTGTGCCCCAGCTGGGGCAACCAACATCCGCACGGCCCCTCCTGCTTCCAGGGCCGCCTCAAAGGGGGCAAAGCCCAGGGGACGGACCTCTTCGCCCACCTCACGAATAGGTAGGTCATAGCGCAGATCGGGCTTATCCGACCCATAGGTCAGCATGGCCTCATCCCAGCTAATCTTAGGGAAGGCTTCGGTCACATGATAGTCGAGGAGGCTTGCAAACATCTCTTTGATATAGGCCTCCGTCATACCCATCACGTCTTCTTCATCCACAAAGCTCATTTCCAAATCGAGCTGGATAAACTCCGGCTGTCGGTCAGCCCGCAGGTCCTCATCCCGGTAGCAGCGAGCTAGCTGCATATAGCGGTCAAAACCAGCGATCATGCAAAGCTGCTTATAGATCTGGGGAGACTGGGGCAAGGCGAAGAACTTTCCAGGGAACATCCTGGATGGCACCAAATAATCCCTTGCCCCTTCCGGAGTGCTCTTAATGAAGGTTGGGGTTTCTATCTCAATAAAGTCACGTTTCGCAAACCAATCCCGGGTAAATTGGTTGACCTTGCTTCGGAACATAATTTTTTCCCGGAGGACTGGCCGACGCAAGTCTAGATAGCGGTAAGTCAAACGGAGGGATTCATTGGCATCCAAGTCGGACTCAATATAGAAAGGAGGGGTTTTGGACTTGGAGACGATCGCCAGGTCTTCGACCACCAGCTCCCATTGACCTGTTGGCATATTGGGGTTAGGGTCACTCCGCTCCCGCAGGGTCCCCGTCGCATAGACGACAAATTCTGACCGAATCGATCCGGCAATTTCCTTAACTTCTTCCGGGGCGTCATCGCCAACCAGCAATTGAACTTCTCCCGACCGGTCACGGAGGGTAATAAAGAGGAGATTGCCCAGGTTTCTTTGCTTATGGCACCAGCCCGCTAAGCAGAGGCGCTGGCCCACTCGCTCAGCTGTTACGACCTCTCCAATTCTCCCATCCCGCTTAAAGCTACTTGTATCAATCATGGTTCCTATTCCTCATCCTCATTTTCGGCATTCTTCTGTTGATTTTTCCGGTTTTTACCTAGGTTATATAGCTTAAAGCTGGTCTCTTCTGTCTCTTCGATTTCGTCGGGATATTCCTCCTCCCCGAGAAGGTCGGCAAAGTCAATATCCAGCGCACCCAGACGGACGCTCTGGATGAAATCCCCAATCTTGTCGATTTCAACAGAGCACTCCTCTCCTGTCTCCATCTGGCGCAGGACCACGGTCTGGCTCTCCCATTCTTTTTCGCCAATGTAAGTAATAAAGCTAGCCTTGAGGCGGTCTGCTGCCTTAGTCTGAGATTTCACCGACCGTCCCATGAGGTCCGCCTCAGCCACAATATACTCCCGGCGCAAGTTCATAACCAGCTGGTAGGCTTGGGTCTCATAGCCAGGCAGACTGACTACAAAAATATCTGGGGCCCCGACCTCTTTGTACTCATCGAGCATATGGCGACTCTCTAACTCCAGGATCAGTCGCTCTACGCCCATGGCCCAGCCGACACCTGGAGTATCCGGTCCACCCATTTCCGCAATGAGGGGGTCATAGCGGCCTCCTCCACAAATAGTCCCTTGGGTCCCTACGTTTGTCGAGACAAATTCAAAGACGGTCCGGGTATAGTAGTCTAGGCCTCGGACAATATAGGGGTCGACCACAAAGGGGATCGAAAGAGCCGTAAGATTCTTCTTGACCTCTTCAAAGTGCTTTTGGCAATCCTCGCAGAGATTATCCAAAAGGAGGGGGGCTTCCTTCAAGATATGCTGGCAGCTATCGACCTTGCAGTCAAAGACACGGAGGGGGTTGAGCTGCATCCGTTCTAGGCAGTCCTGGCAAAGTTCTTCATCATGGCTTTGCAAAAAAGCTCTTAGCTTTTCTGTATAGGCCTTCCGGCACTTAGGGCAGCCTATACTGTTGATCCTAAGCTCGATCCCGCCTTCTTCACTGAGTTCTAGGTCTAGATTCTCCAAAAAGACGACAAAGAGGCTGATCAGTTCCACATCAGCCAAGGGGCCCTCCGCCCCTAGGAGTTCGCAGCCAAATTGGTGGAATTCTCTCAAACGACCCTTTTGCATGTTTTCATAGCGGAAACACGAGCAATTGTAATAAAATTTCTGAGGAGCAGGGAGGCTGCTCATCCCATTTTGGATAAAGGCCCGCATCACGCCTGCGGTAATTTCCGGCCGAAGGGTCATCGACCGCCCTCCCTTATCATCAAAGGTGTACATTTCCTTACGGACAACATCGGAGCTTTCTCCTACCCCGCGTTGGTAGAGTTCAGTCTGCTCAAAGGTTGGCACCCGAATCTCAGAAAACCCGAAATAGTCTGCTACATCATAGAATACGGACTCAAGGTACTGCCAGACTCCACTCTCAGAAGGTAAGACATCCTTGGTGCCTTTGGGAGATTGAAATTTTGTCATGCTATAAACCTACCTTTCACTAGCACCGGCCCCAGAGTCGATCCGCCGACTCCACCCAGCCAGGGCGACCATTTTTTTTCATGAGTGCTATTCTACAAAAGCTCATGGAAAAAATCAAAAAAGCCCTATTGTTGCATGCCCTTTTCTAAGACCTGACAGCCCAAGGGTAGGCACAATAGGCTATAGAGGAAGCTCAGGGCACCCACCCAGGTCCCAGCAAAGAGGAAAGCCAGCTCCCTCTCCCCGACAGCAGACAGGCTAAGGTATAAGCCCAAAAAGAGAAAGGCAAAGGGTAGGCAAAAGAGGAGGCGGATCAAGAGGGCCATGATCAATTGGAAAAAGTCTCCCTGCCCTAGGTCAAAGCGTCCCATCAAAAGAACATTGTGGGGCATCTGGATCCAGTGCAATGCAAGGAAAAGCAGGGAGGCCGTCAGGAGCTGAGGAACCGAAGCCAAGCGCAAAACTAGGCCCAAGACCATCCAAGGCAGGATCAGCGTCAGGCTCTTGATATAATTTTCCTTCATAAAGGTCCAGACCTTAACCTTGGTCGAGCCAGGCATCAACCAGAAATAAGGATAAATGAGCTCCGAACGAAAGTCCTGCATCCGGCTAATACTTAAGTAAAAATCCAAGCAGAGACTGGAAAAAAAGAGAAATACCTGGTCATCCTGACCCAAGGGATCAGGCCAAGACCAGACCCCTTGAAAGAGCCTCAGAAGGACCAGGCCGACTAAGGGGAAAGAGAAAATAAAGAAAAGGGTCCAAGAAAAATAGGGATGTTTGCCCAGTCTCCTATAATCTAAGTGGCGACGGGCCTTCAAAGCCGCTAGACCATCCCCGGGAGCTAAGGTTTCCCCCTTGATCCGTACCTTCTTATTGAGGTAACTAGCCAGCCAGTCCGCATTCATAGCATTTTGGGCACTCCTACCCAGGCTCTCATCCCCCAAGCCGTGGTCCAGGCTCTCACTGACCTCAGGAACAAAATCCGGAGGCCAGCGGCGGATGGCAAGATAGACCAGGAGCAAGCTCAAGAGCCCTAAGCCCACTGCCAAACTCAACCAAATATTCCATGGTGTCACAAAGGCATGTTTCTGAAGATAAAGGCAAGGGCCAATGACCGGAAGGGCTAAGACCCAGGGACTGGTCAGGGTCATATGGAGGGCAAAGGAAAAATTTTCCAACGAGGCCAAAAAGTAGGCAAAAACCAGGGTAGGGGCCAAAGCTAGGCCAACCCAGGCCGCCTGAAGGCAGTGGAGTATTTTGGGAGACTCAGAAAAGTGCTCAAAGAGATAGGTGGCTAGGACAATGGTAAAACTCCCCAGGATAGCCCCCATCACAAAGGTGAAGATGGCCCGGGGGAGGGATAAAAGAATTTTACTTAGGACGGGCAAGCTATAAAGGCTCATCAGAAGGCTCCAAAAGCGCCCCCGCTGCTGGCGGAGGATGGCAAAGAGCCAGACGGAAGTAGGCCGCAAGGGGGGACAAAAGAGGTAAACCACGTCAGCGCTTTGGAAGAGCTTCAGTTTCCCTCTTAGGCCGCCCAGGCCCAGCATGACAAAATTGAGCAAATAGGTCAGCCAGAAAATCCCATCGACAAAATTAGCCCGAAAAAATGGGTTGGTCCAGGCATCCAGGCCGCCAACCGTATCCTCCGGGGTCAAAAAAGTAGGGCCCGCCGTACCCTGCCCCAAAAGGATTGGGAGATTAATCAACAACCCAAACAAAATGAGCAACAGGAAATCTTTACGGTCTCTGTTTTGAAAGGCGTGTACCCCAGACCGCCAAAATAGATACCAGAGAGCCTTGCCCGAGGAAGGTTTAGACGAAGAAGCCTTGTCTTTCATGCGGGATCCTCCTCAGTAGAAGAAGCCGCCTCATTGGAAGGAGCAGGCTTGGCTGCGGGATCGGACTCATCTGTAGGATCCACCTCGGCTGAGACCTCCTCTGTGCCCTCTGCCTCTTTTGCGCCCTCGCCCTGGCCGGTAATTTGGAAAAAATACTCCTCCAAGGGAAGGTCCTGGCCTAGCAGGTCTTCCTTGTTCACATTGGCAAGGACCTTTCCCCCCTCGAGGACCAGGACCTGGTCCCAAAGTTCACCCACCGTGGCCAGGATATGGGTGCTCAGGATGAAGGCGCAACCTCTCTCTTTCTCCTCGGCTAGGATTTCTTGCAAAACCCGGATGCTCTTGGGATCCAAGCCCAGGAGGGGCTCGTCGAGGATCAAAAGGTCGGGTTGGGGAACAAGAGCTAAGACAATGGAACATTTTTGGCGCATCCCCTTGGACAGGGCACCTGGCAAGTCATTAATCTTAGCAGTTAAGTCGAAGCGGTCCAAATACTCCTGTGCCCGGTCCTCCCATCCACGCAGAGAAAAGGCCCGGGCCATGAAGTTCATATGTTCGCCCACGGTCAGGAGGGGGTACAGACGTGGCAGCTCAGGCACGTAAGTCACTTTTTTCGTCTGAGTTGGATCTTTGAGGGCCTTGCCTTCAATACGAACGGTCCCCTCGTGACGGAGGAGGCCCAAGATGCTCTTCATCAAAGTACTTTTGCCTGCCCCATTGGGACCGACGAGCAGGAGCATTTGTCCAGGGGCAAGGGAAAAGGAAATGTCTTGATTGGCCGCCTTGCTGCTATTCCTGTATAGTTTCGTCAGATGCTCGACTTCTAGCATGGGACGGTCTCCCTTCTCTCCTAGCACAGATCTGTCTCCTCTGGCCAGGGGCTGATCTCGTAGGTCATTTCGGCTAGGCCGTTGCTAGGTTCTAGAAGGTAAATGTTTGGCTGGATTCCGAACTGTTCTTCATAGCATTCGGTCATATAGGCTTTAAAGGCCTCTACTTTATTCTGTTTCACTAAGTGGATGGTCATCCCGCCAAAGCCAGCTCCTGTCAATCTGGCTCCCAGGCAGGCATCGGAGCTTAGGGCTGTTTCGACAAGAAAGTCAAGCTCTGGGCAGGAGACTTCATAGTCATTTTTAAGGGAAAAGTGCGAGGCTGTCATAAGGCGGCCGAAGCTGGCATAATCGAACCCGCCGAGGGCTTCTTGGGCTAAGATGCAGCGATTTTGCTCGGTGATACAATGACGGGCCCGCCGCTTCAAAGTAATGTCTCTTTTATTTTGAAAAATCTTACTGACTTGGGCCCAATCCTCCAGGGGTATGTGGGCCAAATCAGGATAGGCTGGGTAGGCGTCCTGGATTTGGGCTAGGGCCGCTGCTGCCTCCTGGGTTCTTTGATTGTAAGGGGTAGTGGATAATTTGCGGTGAACCCGGCTATTGATTCCCAGAAGACACAGGTCTGGGAGGTCCAATGGCAGGTGACCATAGGCCATGTCAGAGGTCTGCAAGACGAGAACTTCCCGGGAGCGACCTAGGGCTACGGTCATCTGATCCATGATCCCACATTGAACATCCCCATATTGGTTCTCCGCATGCTGGCAGATCTGGGCTAGGTCGGTTGGACTTAGGTGCCAGCTAAACAGGGCATTCAAAGAAGAGGCTAGGACCATCTCCAGGGCCGCTGAAGACCCCAGGCCTGCCCCCGATGGCAAAGAACTGGTCAAGGCAAAGTGAAAGGGCACCGGGGGAACATAGCCAAAATGCCCCAAGGACTTGATGACCGCCAGAGGCAAATTATACCAGCCCGGATTCTTATTGATGACGATCCGCCGGTGATTTTTGATGATGGGATAGGGAATGGTATAAGGGCGAGGGGTTCCGGCCCGGGAAAGGGTTGTAAAACTGCAAAGTTCTGTGTCGGCATCTGCTAGGGCTCCCCCATAGCAGCCCAGGTTAATGGCACAGGGAAGGACCAAGCCCCCATTGTAGTCGAGATGTTCGCCCAGGAGGTTAACACGGCCCGGGGCAAAATAAAAGACGAGGTCATGATGGGGCCGAGTTGGAAGATCTAAGCCCCATTCGTCCTTCTCTGCCTCAGGGGGTAGGAAGCCCGTTAACTTGATCTTATAAGACTTGAAGTCCTTGCGATGAAGGGGATTTTTCACAAAACTTGCTTTATTACGAAATCCCATTTGAGAGAACTTACGAACAATCGAGAAAAATTCAGCAATCAGCTGAGATTGTTGGGTATCAAAAGACATGGGGCGCTCTTCTTCCTTCCTATTGATGGTAGGGTCATCACCCTATTTTATTTCCCTCTATCATAGGGCAGCGAGAAGATTTTTGCCATAAGCTAAAAAAGTCCTTGACAAAGCTTTTGGCTTTGCCTATAATACCCCTTGTGATTTGAGATCGCACTTGCCTTCTCATCCCTACTTTGCCGATTGGTGTAATGGTAACACACCTGACTCTGACTCAGTTATTCCGGGTTCAAATCCTGGATCGGCAGCCAATTAAAACCTCCCCTAATGGGGCGGTGACATAAGAAAACGTTGAAGTAAAAGACGGTTTAGCTTGACGGCTATGCCGTCTTTTGCTGTTTTTCAGTTGTATTGAGGGCTATCTTAGATAGCCTGTGTAAAGTCAAATGCACCGATGAGGTTATAGACAATGGTGTTCTCTCTTGTCTTGGATTTCTTGTCTGCGTAGGACACTTCAATGCGGTCCAAGTGCAAGAAAAAATCCGGAAATTCCGGATTTTTTGAAAAATTTTATAATCTATTTTGACTAGTGTCACTTTTGTGCAGCGTTCAGGTTGATTTAGCAAGGCCGCACGCCTTTTGCGTGTGAGAAGCTTTAGATTATTTCAATTTATTATTTGCCGTTAGAGCAAGAACAACACCGCAATCAATGCAGCAATACGCAGTCGCCTTATATCCATTCGCTTTTAGTGGAGAAAATTTATTATTAAGAGTAACACCCTTTTCTGATGTTGAGAATGCGAATAAGGAGGGCTTTTCGCCATCTGGAATCCATTGAACGGGTTGTTGCCCATTTGGAATGTATCCCGATGCCATCTCTTTTTCACAATATGGACACTTCATATTTTCACCACCTTTTTATTCCGACTGCCCAGGATAGAGGGCTTGGAAGGCATTGGCGACGGCCTTGGCGGCAGAGGCAAAGGCAAAGTGCAGATTAAAGCCCCCACAGTTGCCAGTAACATAGAGGAGTTCGCCAGCTAAGTAGAGACCAGGACGGTCCTTGGGGCAAAAATCCTCATCCAAAGCGTCTAGCATGAGCCCACCCAGGGCGGTTTGGGCATTTTGAAAGCCAGTATCACCGATGATGTGGAATGGATAGGCCTTGAGTAAGCTAGCCAGGTCCTGGAGGTCTTGGGCTGATAAGTCTTGGAGGCCATGGGGCAGGGCTTCCTGACGACGGGAAAAGGCCTGGACCAAGGCTGGACGCTGATCTCCAAGCCGATCAGACAAGAGGTCTGCCAAGAGGCCTTTCACCATTTTCATCTTGATGAGGCCAAGCAAGAGCAGATCAAAGCCTTCCCCGGGAAAGTCTAACCAGCGACGCTCGAGGAGCCTATAGAGGTCATCCGCAGTCAAGCCGGGGAAAAAATCTACTAAGGCCTGCCAACTTTTGCTAGGGGCCTGGCCAGCCAGGGCCCGATTGGCCCGGACATAGGCCATGAGACTCGCAGCTTCCATGCTAGCAATACCAGAGAGTCCATAGGATGTGAAGAGAAATTCTCCAGACCGGCTTCCCACAATCCGCTGGTCAGCTAGGAGGGTCATATTTCCTTTAAAACGGGACCCTGTGGCAAAATGGCAGAATTGATTTTTTTCTAAGCAAAGGGGTACCAAGGCCGGTTGATAGGGGACTAGGTCCTCTCCTAGGCCCAAATCTTGCAAAAAGCGTTCGGAGGCCAAAGACCCGCCAAGGTTGGGAGCGGCAGGACTTCCGGTAGCCAGAATGAGGGCCCGGCAGCGGACCGTCCTTCCCCCACCTAAAAAGACCTGGTAAGAAGGGCCTAGTCCCGGAGATTGGGGATGCATGGACACCACTCGGCCTGAAGATGCTGTGGAAGAGGCCGTGGATGAAGCAGAGGCTGGAATAGATCCTTGCGGTGGATTTTGGCCACGGCCTGGATTTGGCGTTTGGGCACTGCCTTGATTGGAACTTTGGGCCCCCGGCACGGGGGCAATGCGGACCACCGGGGTCTGACACAAGACCCGGACCTGGTTAGCCTTGAGGTAAGCAAGGAGGAGGTCCCGATAAGCCTTGGCCTCCTCCGCCAAAGGATAGGACCGGCCCCCTTCATCCTCATAGAGGACCAAACCCAGAGAATTGACAAAGCGCCAAAAGGCTTCCGGATCATACTCGTGGAGGAGCCTCCCCAGGGCAATTGGATCATCCGAGTAATAGTTAGAACTTTCCATCTCTACATGAGAAAGGTTGGCCCGACCAGCTCCGGCATTTTTGAGCTTCAGCCCCACTTCTCTTTCTTTTTCTAAAATAAGGATCCGACAGGGTAATTCTCTCTCCTTGGCAGCCTGAGCGGCCAAGACCCCTGCGATGAGGCCGGCTGCCCCTCCTCCCACAATACATAGATCACAATCAGGCATCAGAGCCTCCTTTCTTCGTCTTTTGCCTTGAAAAACCGTCCTGCACTCGGCTCCCACCAGCTTAGGCACCCATGCCTTCTTAGGAGCCTAAGCGTGAGGTCAAGGTATAAAGATCCAGTTCCTTGGTACGCACAAAGAGGATATTTTGGGCGTCCACAAAAGAAAAATCGCTATAACGGTAGGGTAAGGTGGTTTGCAGGATCATTTTTTGCCGACTGCTATCATAAATACAAAAGAAAGAGTCGGTGAGTCCTGCGATATAAGATCCGTAAATGGTATAGTTGGTAAAGACTTCTGGGAGGGTGGCGAGAGGAACGAGTTCGTTCCCCGCTGGATCCCAGGTAAAGAGGGTCGGCTTTTGCCCGGTGGCTGAGAGGGCCAGGAGGTAATTATTCTTCCCCACCGTAATCAGTCGGTAATTATGGGGAAAGGTCGTCTCATAGACCGGCTGAAACTCGGCATTCAGACGCAAATAGCTTCGATCTGAGATGAGCTCCCACCCATCTTGACTAGAAGGCACGATGCTTGTGTAAATATCCGTTTGGTCCGTCAAATAGGGGGTGGAAACCAGGTTGCCCTCGAGATCATAGAGGCGGATATAAGGGGCAAGACGGCCCCCACTAAGGTCTTGCATAAGCACCATGACCAGGCCGGTTTTTGCCTGAAAACTCACATTAAGGGGATACTGAAAATCCCCAAAGCGAATATCAATATAGCGGTCAGTCGCCAGAGAAAAGAGTTTGAGGCTGAAGTCGGTCGCCACAGGTGCCCGGGTCAACTCCTGCCCCACATCAGACCCCTGGCCCCGATTCTCATCCAAGACAGCTAAACAAATCGTCCCTTCCGCCTCAAAAATAGTCCCTGCCGCATAGGCCCCCTCTAACTTCGCTCGGAAGACTTCGGTATCTCCTTGTAAAAGGACCATCTGCCCGGTCCGCCGGTCTCCCATGAGGGTATAGTCCTTGTATGAAACTAAAATCGGTTCCATAAAAGATCCCTGGCCCGTATAGCGGAGAATCCCCTTATCATCGCTCACATAATAGCGGTCTTGGTCAAAGCTATAGACCTGGCCATGGAGGGTCACAATGCCCTCTGCCGCCCCCTTGGAGACATAGGCCTGACGAATAAAACGCAGGGCCTTGGGACTGGTCCCCCCGGCTTGGGTTGCCAAGGCCGGGCCTTGGCTAGGCAGGGTTTCTAAGTCCTTCTCCCCTGAAGTCCCGGTAGCAGGAGCTTCAGCCGGTACGATGGGGCCTAGGCTGGCCCCTTGATCGCCAGCTTGGGCCTGCCAGTCTCCCTGGCGAGGACTATAATAGTTAACGGAGGGGATCCGCCCAGGCAGATTCTTCTTGGCTAAGGTGAAATTGGCCAGGACAAGGCGCATTGCCAGGGAGGAAAAAAGAAGGAGAATAACAAAGAGAGCAAAGGCCAAGTACCAATATTCCTTGGGCGCTTTGCCCCTTCTGGGCTCAGCCTGTTCCTGCCCTCCTGGGGCGGAAAACTGAGATTGATCCGTTGATTGAGGCGGTATCCGCTTAACTTCTTCATCCATGATCCGTGAGGCAGCCTCTCCCAGCTCCACTGAGCTTGAAATACTGGCATATAAAAGCTTAGTAACCGCACTATTTTAGCAAATCAGGCCCTTCTTTACAAATGACTGATCCGGATTAGGCAAAATCATCCCCCTCCGATGGACTAGGCTCTGAGTTGAGATCAGGTGCTTCTTGATCTGCTTTGGGCCAAATAATCCGAAAAGTACTTCCCTCACCCAAACGGCTTTCTAATTGGATCTGCCCCTGGCTGCTTTGAACCGCATGTTTCACAATGGACAAGCCTAGGCCACTCCCCCCTAAGGCATTGGGCTCTTTCGACCGGGATCGGTCTACCCGGTAAAAACGTTCAAAAATCCGGTCCTGATCAGCCAAGGCAATCCCCACCCCGGTATCCGATACGGTCAAGCAACTAGCCTCCTTATCCGAATTCGTAGTCAGGCAGACCTTCCCCTCCTCCTTATTATAATGAATAGCATTTTCCAAAAGATTATCTACAATCTCCCGAATACTTTCGGGATCGGCATAAAGGATGGCCGGATCCAGCTGACCTTCTAGGATAATTTTTTTCTGTCGAGCCAGGGCTTCATGGCGGCGGAGCGACTCCTGGCAAAGTTGGGCCAGATCCACCAGCTGCCGGCTTTGTAGCTCGTCATAGCGGGTAATCTGCAAAATATCATGCAAGAGCCGTTGCATAACCAGGGACTCATGATAAATATGGTCAATAAAGGCGGGGACATCGGCCGGATCACAGATCCCCTCCTTCAGCAGTTCCGCATAGCCCAAAATCGCCGTAAGCGGGGTCTTCAGTTCATGGGCCACATTTCCGGCAAACTCTCGGCGGAGCCGCTCTCGGGAAACTTTTTCACTGGCATCCGTCAGTAAGAGAATGACCCCGATAGGCCCCTCCCCCTTGGCCTGGTCTCGGACGGAGCTCGCCAGAATCTCCAAACTCAAAAAATGGGCTTCTAGAAGGTAAACCCCGTGAACCCCCTTCATGGCCTTCTCGCAGGCCTGGAGAATTTGCGGGTCCTGGGTGAGGTCGGCCAGGGGCTTTGCTACGAGAGTATCTGGATCTCTATGCGCCAGCTGGGCCTCCTCCCCCTGGGGGCGAATCCGATCCAAAAAGCCCTGGGCAGCCTGGTTGCACGTTAAAACCTTTAGGTCTCCATCTAAGATCATCAGCCCCTCACTCATGTTATTGGTGATCATCTGAACGGTCTGTCGCTCCTTATCCGTCTTCTTCAGCTCCTCTTGCAGGCCTTGTTTCAGCTTTTGAATCCGGGTCACGAGGGGGCGGACCTCCTCATAAATCTGCAAATAATCCAGGTCCTGGTTTTCAATATGGTCCAGGTCCAGGGTCAAAAGGGGGATGCGGATCCCTGCAATTAAGATGGGGGACACAAAGGCAGTGATCAATAAAACGAGGACCAATGTAATAGCAATACTCCCTGCATTGCCCTGGAGATAGGCCCCATAGCTCTCACGGATGTCGGAAATCCGAATGACGTCCCCGTTGGCTAAGAGGTAGGCATAGTAGACCATATTGGTCTCTAAGGTGGCAGAATGGCGGATGGCATGGCCCACCCCATTCTTTTGGGCTTCCTGGACCTCCGGTCGATCCTCATGGTTGTCCATCGTAGTGGGATCCTGGCTGGTATCCAAGACTACGGTTCCATCCGCTTTGACCAGGGTCAAGCGCTCTTTGCTTAAGGGAATATTTGCTAAGAGCTCTTCACCTCCCTTTTCAAACAGGGAGGCCATGAGCTGGGCCTCGTAGGCAAGTTTTGCATCGAGAACGGCATTGTTCCGCTGGTACATGAAATTGATGGAAAGGAAGGTGGCCAGGAGGGTCGCTAAGACGGCCACAAAGAAGATGGCTGCAAAGATTCTTTTTCCCATCGTTTAGGCCTTCGACTGGGGATCTTCCTGGGCCAGAAAGCGGTAACCCCAGCCCCGGACTGTGCGAATGGCAGGGGCCGCTGGACCCAATTTTTGACGGAGGCTGGCAATATGAACGTCGATTGTCCGACTCTCGCCCACATAATCGTAGCCCCAGATTTCTGTCAGCAGCTTGTCCCGACTCTGTACCGCCCCCTCATTGACCATTAAGTAGCGTAAAAGTTCATATTCCTTGAGGGTCAGGTCGATGACTTGATCACCTAAAAAGGCCAAGGCCTTGGGCTCATCAATGGTAATTCCAGCCTTGGTTATGAGACCTGCTTGGCCCTGGCTGCTGGAATTTTTGAAAGTTTTCGAGGTCCGGCGCAGAACGGCCCGGATCCGTGAAAGGAGCTCCGTCATCCCAAAGGGCTTCCCCAGGTAGTCATCCGCCCCCTCATCTAAGCCAAGAACCCTGTCAAATTCACTGTCCTTGGCCGTGAGCATGATGATCCCCGCATCCTCATAAAAAGGAGATTCCCGCAGTTCCTTCAAAACCTGGATCCCATCCTCCTCGGGCAGCATGATATCTAAAAGAAAAAGGTCGGGCCGGTCCTCTGCCTGGGCCTCTTTCAAGGCCTGCTTCATTTGGCTCGGTCGTTCAAAGGACTGGACCCCGTAATTTTGGTGACTGAGGGTGTAAGCAATGAGATCGCGGATACTTTTGCTATCTTCCAAAATATAAATCATCCCTTGACGGGATGAAATGGACAGACTTGAACGTTCCATGGTTCCTTCCTTTCCAAAGACGAAAGTTTCGTTGCTTGAAGTGTAGCACAGGAGCAGGAATATTTGTTAAGAAGGGTGGTGGCTCATAGGCCGAAATGGGGCAGGGACGCACAAACTTGAAGGGGCGCACAGACCATGAATCGCAGAATGGAGGCAAGGCGGCGAGCCGACCCTTAGACAGCGATGTATTCTTGGGTCTTGGGGTGCTGGGGATGGGTGAAAAGTTGGGCGGTGGGGGCGAGTTCGAGCATTTGGCCGAGGTAGAAGAAGGCGGTCTGGTCGGCGATCCGGCTGGCCTGCTGCATGTTGTGGGTGACAATCACGATGGTGTATTTTTCCTTAAGTTTGACGGCAAGTTCCTCAATTTTCCCTGTAGAAATGGGGTCCAAGGCTGAGGTCGGCTCATCCATGAGGAGGATCTCGGGGTTGGCCGCCAGGGCCCTTGCGATGCAAAGACGCTGTTGCTGACCCCCGGACAAGGCCAGGGCAGACCGCTTCAGCCGGTCTTTGAGCTCATCCCAGATAGCCGCATCCCGGAGAGACTTCTCCACGATCTCCTGGAGCTCATTCATCTTCCGGATTCCTTGGAGGCGGGGTCCATAGGCCACATTGTCGAAAATCGACATAGGAAAGGGGTTTGGTTGCTGAAAGACCATGCCGATCTTTTGACGGAGGATCATGGGGTCAAATTCCGTATAGATATTCTTCCCTTCCATCCAAATAGTCCCGTCTACCCTGGTATGGGGATCGAGCTCGACCAAACGGTCCAAGCACTTGAGAAAGCTGGATTTACCGCAACCAGAAGGGCCAATGAGGGCGGTAATCTCATACTTGGGAATATCGATATTGATGGAAAATAGGGCCTGGTGGGACCCATAGTAGAGGTCCAGGTTACGGACTGAAAGGGCCATCTTCGGATTCGGGGCCTCAATGCTAACTTGCTGAGTCATGGTTGGTGTTATCACTTTAGACATGGCTTTGACTCCCTCTTACTTTCTTTTCTAGGAGTCTGGCTCCAATAAGGAAGGACAGGACCAACAATAGAAGAACGGCCGAGGCAAAGGAGGCTTTGGCACCGGCATCTGCCCCTAGAGCTTCAGTTCTCTGGGCCCAGATAAAGAGGGCCAGGGTCTCGCCCGGACGGAAGAGATTGAAGGGCGAACTGGACTTGCCGACTTGGTAGACGCTTGACCAATCGATATTACTACTCATGCCTGCCGTATACAGCAAGGCAGCTGCTTCCCCAAAGACCCTGCCAGCGGCCAAAATAATCCCGGTCAAGATCCCTTGAGAAGCCGCGGGGACAATCATCCGGCTGACCGTCTGCCACTTACTTGCCCCCAGGGCATAAGAAGCGGCCTTGACCGCCTTTGGAACCCGGCGGGCAGCGTCTTCTGTATTCCTAGCAATGAGGGGGAGATTGATAATGGACAAGGTCAGGGCTGCCGACAAGAGATTCCACCTACTTTGGGGGAGGGAAATGAACATCAGGTAGCCGAAAAGCCCGATGACAACCGAGGGCAAGGAAGACAAACTCTCCATGCAAAGCCGGATCAGATCCGTCAATTTTCCCTCTTTGGCGTATTCAGACATATAGATTCCCGCTCCAACACCAAGAGGAGCTGAAATGAGCAGAGAAATCAGGCAGAGATAGCAGGTATTGAAGATCTGGTTGCCAATTCCCTTCCCATCAAAAGCTAAAAATCCTGGCTTATAAGCAAATAATCCCTTCACCATTACACTGCTTATAAAAAGGATCAGAATGACCAGGACAAAGGCTACGGCAAATTTCACAAGGTTCAAGGATAGGGCATTCACGACTTGAGCCCGGCTCACAGCCCGGGCATTTCGAAGTAATTTTCTTTTTCTGGCACTGTCCCGGTCGACGAAAATTTCGCTTTCCATCCCGGCCTCTGCCCCTAACAATTGGGCATAAACATGACTGGTACTCATAGGTTCTCCTTATCTTTTTTAATCAAAATGATAGAAGCGACGGGCGGTCGCTGAGGGAGTATTTTTTGAAACGAAAGACGATCACTAAATAAATTTTTGTGAAAGAATAGACGGTCGCTGAAGGAATATTTGTTGAAAAAATTTTAAACGTGGTCACTTTTGATTCGGGTGGGATCTCTATGGCTAATATAGCGGATGAGGAGGATGCAGGCGGCCGACATCAGGAAAAGCAGGAGGGCCATGGTCCAAAGGACGGCATTGTACTCGCCCCCCTCCATGGCTGAGCCCATATCCGACGAGATCGCAGCGGTCAGGGTGTTGGCTGAATCCAGAATGCTACGAGGCAGGTTCCGAGACTTCCCGATAACCATGGCCACGGCGAGGGCCTCGCCAAAGGCCCGGGCTAGGCCGAGGACCATGCCACTAATAATCCGCGTCTTAGCCGTCGGTAGGCAGACCTTAGAGATCACTTGCCATTTGCTGGAGCCAAGGGCATAGGCAGCCTTTTTATTGGTGTCTGGAACAAAGAGCATGGCATCACAGGCCACCGTGGCAATAATGGGCAAAATCATTAAAGAAAGAACGAGCGAAGCCGATAAGAGAGAAAATCCATTAGAAATCTGGAAGAACTTCTTGATAAAGGGGACCAGAGCAGTCAGGCCGATCCAACCAAAGATGACCGAGGGAATGCCTGAAAAAAGCTCTACGCCCGAGCGGACCAGATTGGCCATTCGAGGCGTGGCCATCTCGGATACATAGATCGCAATGGCAACTGCCAAGGGGCCTGCAATAAGGAGGGCCAAAAAGGAAGTGACAAGGGTACCAACGATATAGGAGGCGGACCCAATGAAGCCTCCTCCGGCTGTCCCGTCCACGGGCTTCCACTTGGTGGAAAAGAAAAATTCTCCAAAGTTGTGGTTGTATTTAGTAAAGGTGTCTAGGCCCCGATATAACAAAAAGCCTAAGACTACAACAGTAATTACGATCACAAGGAGGCCGCAGGCCAGGATCAAGAAATCTTGGACCTTGCCTTTTTTGACAGCCTGGGCATAGGCATTGGGGTCGGGGGCGCTCCCGGACTGTTTTCTCATAGATATGTCTAACATGCAAATAAGATCTCTTTCTAGCATCGACCACCCTCTCTCTATCGGGGGGCTTGGCGTCAGTCCTCTCTGTGATCAAAGAATGGTCTTAGGGGCCTGATATAAAGCAAGGTCAGAGGAGCCGAGTAGGTTCCCTTGACCTCGTTTTGCATACCAATAGCTGGGAGGGATGATTATTTTTCTACTTTCATCTCAGTCAGAGGCACATAGTGCATTTTTTTGATCTCTGGGGCAAAGGACTCGGAGCAGATGTAGTCCAAATAGGCTTTCACATGGTCTGGAGCATCTTTTAGACAATACATGTACTCGTATCCCCAAACCTTATATTTTCCGCTAGCTGTATTCTCTAAAGTAGGTTCAACGCCGTCAATAGAAAGGCCTGCAATCTTATCGGCATTCTCTGCCAGGTAGGGATAGGCCACATAGCCGATGGCCCCTTCGTTGTCTGCCACTGTCTGTACTAGGGTACCGGAGTCGTCTGTCTCCAGGGCATCTCCTACCTCTTCCTCCTGGCCGTTCAGGGCATTCTCCACAAAGAGGGCCCTGGTGCCGGAAGTGGCGGGGCGGGTAATCAATTGAATGGGCAGGTCTGGACCGCCAAGTTCTTTCCAGTTGGTGATTTTGCTCTGATAGACCCCAATCAATTGCTCTGTAGTAATGTTTTTCACTTGATCAGCCATGGCCTTATTGACAATCACTGCCACCGTCATGGTCGCCATCTTATATTCTTGCAACTTTTCGACAAAGGCTGGGTCTAACTTGCTGCTGGCTGGGACGTCTGAGTCTGCGATGTCAATACTTCCATCTGCAAGTTGCTTGAGACCGGCTCCTGACCCGCCTCCCGTAACATCAATGGTTAAGCCGTCGTTCATCTTCGAGAAAAGATCCGCAGCAACCTTAGCCATGGGTAGGAGGGCGGAAGATCCAGCTTGGGTAATATTTCCGCTATAGGTCTTTGAGGAAAGAGCCGTGGCTTCGCTATTTTTTTCGTCTGCCTGGGGCGTAGCCGCTTCAGCCGTGCTAGCATTGTTGGCAGCAGCTGGCATCTGCTCACCAGTTGTCTCTTGAGCCTTGCTGGTGGCAGGCTCGGCCACAGTTGTTGTGGAGGTCGTGGGACCTGGCTTGGTTTCTTGGGAGCATGCATAGAGGGGGGCCAGACATAAGAGGCTCACCAGGGCAAGGCACACATAGGATAGGCCAGATTTAAAATGGACTGGTTTCTGATTATAATTAATCGGATGATGGATTCTTTGATTTACTTTCATACAATTCTTCCTTTCGCAATTACAGGGCTATTCTAGGGCAGTCCAGTCAAGTCTTCACCCGGAAAATGTAAAGTCCATGTAAAATCGTCGGGAATATTTGTTCATAGAAAAGCTCCCTCCATGGGTGGCGGTGTGTACTTTTCACCGACTCTCATGAAGGGAGCTTAGCCCATGGTCGTCCATGGGACCCATAATATGTGTTCGTTTTAATCTATCGGATGCCTACTTCTGATCTTCATTTTCTAGGACTTCCGTTATAAAACTGCCATCCTCGGAAATCGCATAGACCCTCTCAACACTGCCGTTGCGTTTGATGATTTTCCCGTAGTATACTTCGCCATCATCAGCTTCATCGTTATGAGCGACTTCTACCGTGTCTGGTTGTCTGATGACAGATTTATCATCACGAACGATTTTGACAATGCTTCCGTCAGCCGTTTTAAAAACACTTTCTCCTTGATGGGCTTCAAATTTAGAAATCATGAACATGAAGGCTAAGGCCACAACAAGCAAGGCAGATACCATCAAAATGCTTTTTTTGTTATTTTTCATATGCTGCACCTCCTTTGAATGCTATTTCTTTTCGTATCCAAACTTTTTGCACTTGGCGCCAAGCAAAATCGTTGAATATCTTTTTTTTCGTTGGCATTCATATTATTTCTCAGACCTCAGATATAGTATAGGTATGGGATATTTACCTGTCAATATTCGTAGAAGAGTGTTTTCTTACGTACCTGTATCAAAGCTATGAAAAACCCCTTTTGGCTCGCAGCTAGCTCCTAGGGCATTTCCTTGCAAAAAAAGCAGGACCTGAATCCAGATCCTGCTTACGGCCATCCGGCCCATTGTCTATGCACATGCTTGCGGCTCTATTAGCCTAGGGTCTATGCACTTACTTGCGGTCATTCGGCCAATTGATGTTATCTCACTTCTTGCCTTTAGTAACCCATGGGAGCGGCGGGCATAGCGGGCTCCTCTTTTGGAATATCGGCCACGGCTGCTTCTGTGGTAAGAAGGATAGAAGCGATGGAGGCTGCATTCTGCAGGGCAGACCGTGTTACCTTGGCAGGATCCACGATTCCCTCGGCCGCCATATCGATGTACTCATTGTTCAGGGCATTGAAGCCGATGCCGTCCTTCTCCTGGGCGACCCGATCGACCACGACGGCCCCATCTAGGCCAGCGTTCTCAGCAATCTGGGCCAGGGGAGCAGCCAGCGACTTCAGGACAATGTTGGCCCCGGTCTTGACATCCCCTTCACAGGCGTCGACCACGGTCTGGACGCTCTTGCGGCAATTCATGAAGGCAATCCCGCCACCAGGAACGATTCCCTCTTCCACAGCAGCTCTTGTGGCAGAAAGAGCATCTTCAATGCGAAGCTTCTTCTCTTTCATTTCGGTCTCGGTAGAAGCACCGACCTTGATGACGGCCACGCCACCACTCAGTTTAGCCAAACGCTCTTTGAGCTTATCCCGATCATAGTCACTCTTGGTGGTCTCCAGGAGGCTCTTAATCAGGTTGACCCGCTCTTCGATGGCCTCTTTAGTGCCACCACCATCGACGATGATACAAGAATCCTTGTTCATCTTCACCTGGCGAGCCGTACCTAGATCTTCAAGCATGGTGTCCTTAAGCTCTTTGCCAAGGTCAGAAGAAATATAGGTTGCCCCGGTCAAAGCAGCGATATCGCCGAGCATCTCTTTCCGACGGTCACCAAAGCCAGGGGCCTTCACGGCAGCGCACTGGAAGGTGCCACGGAGCTTATTCAAGATGATGGTCGAAAGGGCCTCGCCCTCTACGTCCTCAGCAATAATGATAAGTTTCTTGCCCGTCTTAATGATCTGCTCTAAGAGGGGGAGGATATCCTGGACAGAGCTAATCTTCTTGTCGGTCACCAGGATGTAAGGATCATCATAAGAAACTTCCATCTTGCTGGCATCGGTTACCATGTAAGCTGAAATGTAGCCGTGGTCAAACTGCATGCCCTCGACGACTTCCAGGTCGATGCCCATGGTCTGGGACTCTTCCACCGTGATAACCCCTTCGTTGCCAACTTTTTCCATAGCGTCGGCAATCAACTGGCCAACTTCCTGGTCGTCCGAAGAAATGGCCGCAACCCGGGTAATATCCTGCTTATTCTGGATCTCGGTAGCTGTCTCTTTGATGTGGTCCACAGCCGCAGCAACGGCCTTTTCAATCCCCTTACGAATGATCATGGGGTTGGCACCGGCGGCGATATTCTTGAGTCCTTCGGTGATCATGGACTGGGCCAAGAGGGTAGCTGTGGTGGTTCCGTCTCCGGCCACATCCTGGGTCTTGTCGGCTACTTCTTTGATCAACTGAGCACCCATATTCTCAAAACGATCTTCAAGCTCAATCTCCCGAGCAATGCTGACCCCGTCGTTCGTGATCACGGGCGACCCATAGGTCTTATCCAAAATCACGTTTCTGCCCTTGGGCCCTAAGGTAATCTTAACGGTATCTGCCAGCTTATTGACCCCTACGGCCAAAGCCTTTCTCGCGTCCTCTGAATACTTTAAATCTTTTGCCATACTTTCTATTTTCCTTTCCGCATTCCGTAAAAATACATGATTAGCAGGTCTAACTTACTGGACCTTGGCCAAAATTTCGCTCTGGCGAGCCAGCAAATACTCTTCTCCGTCGACCTTGATTTCGGTCCCTGCGTATTTGCTCACAATAACCCGATCGCCTTTCACAATCTCCATTTTGATCTCTTTTCCGTCGACCATGCCACCTGGTCCGACAGCGATCACTTCTGCGATCTGGGGTTTTTCTTGGGCAGAGCCGGGCAAAATAATCCCATTCTTGGTCTCCTCTGCCTTCTCCATCTTGACCAAAACGCGATCTCCTAAAGGTTGAATATTCATTACATGTCCTCCCTTGATTCTTACTCGTATTTTCTCTATCTATATCTTTGTCCCCATCAGGGAACCAAGTTCTCGTTGGATATAGGGGCTGAACTAGAAGAGTTTAGCACTCCTCAGTTCCGAGTGCCAAGAGCATGATAGCCTATTCCCCAGGTCTTGTCAAGGCTTTTTTTAACTTTTTAAAAATAAGACAAAATACCAAGAAATAAGGAGAATTTACCTTTTTCTCCAGCAAATACTCCCGCCCCTATAGGAAGAATCCTAAAAACTTTACAATCATCTGGTCAAGCCAGGGGGCCTTCAAAAAGCCTTCCAATAAGAAAGAATTCTGAAGGAGGGCAGAAACTTTGGGGAAGACCATCCCCAAGGCCACCAGGGCAATGAGAATAAAAAAAGTGCAGAGGGCCACCCGGCAGCAGGCCAGGCCCATGCCAAGCAGGGAGTCCATGAGGGGGCGGTCAGCCACCGCTAAGCGGTGGAGGCAGAGCTGATAGAGGATGCTCAAGGCGTTCAGCAAGAGAAACAGAAGGAGAAAGCTCGCCAGGGCTGCCAGAGCCTGGAGAGCTTGGGCGGCGAGGCCTCGGAATATTTGGTCAGTTAAAATAGGCAGACCAAACTGCTCCTGGACCTGGGATTTAGCAAAGGCCTCCAGGTGAGTGACAAGGCCCTTGGCCTCGAAGAGATGGAATATGTGTCCGCGAAAGACAGGATAAAGTAAAAAGGCGCAGCAGGTAGACGCCACGGGCCCTATCAGGGAAGTCAGTTCATAGAGGGCCCCCCGCTGGTAGGCCCTAGCCAAAATCAGGGTAAAGCAAAAGGTAAAAATACAGTCAACCAACATCGGGGATGTTCCTTTCCAAAAAGACTCCCAAGGCCCTACTTCTGGGGCTTCTCAGGGGGGACCAGATCTGGCAAGGGCTCAGGCCTTGTCTCCGGAGCGACAGGGGCCCCAGGAATTTCGGGACCTGGCAGAAAAACATAGGTCTTGCCATAGAGGAAGTTCTGGATGGCGGGAACCATGGCTGCAAAATTACAGCGGAGGGGGGCTGGGTCGCCAGGCTGGAGGGCCGCATAGCCATCTAAGGGAAGGGCCATTTGTCCAATTTCCTTGTCCAAGGCAGGAAGGACCGTAGCGAGGAGGGTCATAAAGTCATTGGGATCAAAGTTAATCTGAAATAAATCGAGCAAGGGCTCCACTAATTCCAAACGGCTTGCATTGTCTAGGTCCAAAAGCCGGTAGAGGACGGCCTGCATGACCAGGCGCTGCCGGGCCATGTGGGCATCTTGGGACCCCAAGCTCCCTAGGGGATCTAGATTATCACGAACGTAAGCGCCCACTTGACGGCCTTGAAGACTCTGGAGGCCAGCCTGGGCAAGGGGGGGCGTCTGGTTGGTCTTGGCCAGAGTCTGATTGGTTTCCAATATCAAGCGGTTGACCGTGCCCAGGGCTCCTGGCTCTATGTCAAGGTCAATACCCCCTAAAAGATCAATAAGCTCCTCCAGATCTCGAACCGTCAGCGTCCCTAATTTCATGAGGTCCATGGACAGGTAGTCTCCCAGTAGGCCCAAAACCTCCGCTGAGCTCAACTTGTCCGAAAGCTCGCCGAGCGGGACTAAGGTCTCCGATTTGGGCAAGAATACGGCCATTTCCGGAGAAAGCGAAATCATTTTCACCGTCCCCTGGGCCTGGTTAATCGAAAGCAACAAATAGGCCAAGGCTGGACCCCGGTCTACCTTTTCCTCTAAGCTATTGTATAGGATCAGCAAAACTGAGGTAATCTGCTTTTCATAAAGGGGGGTCGCCTCGGACCGATATTGACGGCCCCGGTCCCCCTCCTGAGAGGATTCTCCTAACTGGACTGGCGTCCCCTTCTCCTCTGAACCTAGGTCTCCCATCACGGGTTGAACCTGGTCTCTCCCTGGAGCACTGGGATCCAAGTGTCCCCGCTCCCCAGATTCAACCAAGTCCTTAAGATGGGAACTGGCCCACAAGGTCATGATAGAAACTAAGACCAGGACGAAGAAGGAGGCTGCCACCCAAGGTCTTTCCCAGAAAGTAGCTCCGTTTTCTTTAGCAAATAAAAGATTGTATAGATCCTCAAACATGAAAAACCTCGAAGCTGAGAGACGCTCAACCATCTAAAACTTCGAACATCAAAGAGCCTAGACCATCCAAAGCGTCGAGTTCAAAGAAGCTTGAAATCAAAAAAACTCGAAATCAAAGAGCCGTGACTTGTTTGGGGGAAAAAGAGCCCCCTTGTGGGGAATTCGTCACAAAGGGGCTCACTAAAAGCTAAGCTTTCCTCCCGTTCCTTAGCGGAAACTTGCCAAAGAACCGTCCAAGATTCTTTGATAGGCATCTGTATGGATCGACTTAATCGCCTTATCCATAATTGGCCGGATAATGGGCTGGAATCTCAACATATCGCTGGCTCCCGTTCCCATAAAGTCAATTTCGCCGTCGTTGACCAAACTGGCCAAATTGCGCTTTCGTCCAAAGCCGGATTCATTAAAGGCGCTGATATCCATGGCAAAACGACAACCCAAACTCCGCAGCACCGTCCGGGTTTCCTTGCGTTTTAATAATTCCGTATCTTGCATGTGCATGAGGACTGGGGTGACTTGATACTTGGTACGGAGAGCCGCTAGGAGCTGGATGTGATAGTCCTCCAGATGGCCATCCTTGCCGAGGGTCACCGCCATGTACATCTTGTTTCCCATAGATAGGACCTGAAGGTTGGGCAAATCAGTGAGTCCTTCTCTTAAGACCATTTCCGCCCCCAACAAATAATCCATGCCCCTTTCGTCTAAAAGTTCCTTAATCCCATCAAAAGCATCTTGCCTCCGATCCAGGAACTGACCCAGATTCATGGTTAGTGGATCGAAAGTGGGGCAAATCCACAGAGCCTGGCAGCCCTGAAGTTTCAAGAGGTCAAGCATAGCTGCCGTTCCCCGGGCATCCACAGGGCTAAAAGCTCCCATATTAGGTAGGATATTAATCAGACAATCGACAAACTGATAGGTGACAGGTGTCTTCTGAGCCTTGAGCTGTTCCATGAAGTTCCAGCTAATATTGTCATCAGCCGGCATTGGAGCTGGAGCTAGTCTGGCCTTTGGATCTTCCTGAGCTGATGTTTCAGTATTCTCTGAGGAGACTTCCTCATTGACGTCCTTGGGGGCATTCTGAAAGCTTGCCTCGGGAGCTTCCCGGTCACTTGCCTTATCGTCTGCATGATCTTGCTTCGCAGGGGCTGGAATTTCAGGAGCTAGCTTGGAAACAGGGTCTTTCATCTCCAGTTCCTGACTTTCCGGGGCAGGAGCCTTAGAAACAGGTACATCCATAACTGCTGTCTCTAAAATAGTTTTTTCTGGAATTGGTGTTGGCGGGATCAAAGGGGATGGAGCTGGAGCCTTGGATGCTTTAGGGACTGGAGGTCTTGTCACAGCCACACTCTGCAGCCAGGGGGCCCCTGGGAACGCCTGAGCCTTCTTTTCTTGTTCAGGCCCCTCTTCCTCCGTGCGTACTTCCGCTGAGGCCGACTTATGATGCTCCTCAGTAAAATCTTCTGCCAAGAGGCTTTGCTGCTCCTTTTTAAACTCTTCCCCTAAGCCAAAGGGCTTTTTGGTAGGAGTGGCTAAGTCTGAAAGAGCGGCTTGCTTTTCTGCCAAGGGCGGCATTACCGGTCCCGCAGGAGCTAAGCCACTTGGGATAGCAGGTGTAGAAGAAGCCGACCTAGGCATTGAAGCAGGGTTGGGGAATGAAGTAGGTATGGCAGAAGAAGTAAGCCCACTCGAAGGAATTTTGGACCAGTATGACATGGAGTCAGCTTTACTAGATGCTAGCGTGGCAGGAGATTCGGAAGGCGTTTCTTCTTTAGCTGCCTGTCCTGCTTTGCTCATCTGGTCAGCTTGATTATCCTGCTTATCCTGTTCCTCTTTAGCAGCTTTATCAATATCGAAGGCCTGTTCTTGTTTGACAACTTTCTCCTCGTGTTTGTTCTTGCCAAGGGAGAATTTACCTTTCAGACCAAAGAAGCCTTTATCCGCTTCTTTCTTGGGCTCTGAACTGGGCTCGTTCTCCAGGTCGGTCTGGACCTCGGCCGGAGCAGGCTCTTTTTGGTCCATGAAGAAGGGCTTGGGCACTTCTTTTTCTGGAGCTTGCGATGCCACGGCCTCGTCTTTGCTAGCTTCTGACTCTTTCGAAGTCGCTTTCTTGCCTTCTTTCTTGCCAAAGCCCAAGAGGGCAGCCAAGGACTTCGCCTCATGGCTGGGAGACGGGCTCAGATCTTGATCTTTCTCTGCTAGGGTCCCTTCCTGGGCAGGTAGGGCCTTGTCGGCTGGGACACCGGCAGGGGCCTGCTCAGCTTTGTCGGCAGAGCCAAAACCTGTCTTAGCTACGGGTGCAGGGGCTGAGCTGGAAGCTACAGGCTCCTCATCCTCCTGACGCTTAGACCCAAAGTGGGGCAGTGAAAACTTTGACTTAGCCTTAGGCTCTTCTTTGGCCCCTGGGCTGGACGCCGCAGGGGCTTGACCAGCCTTGCCGTGATCTTGTGGCACTGGGGTGCTCATAGGACCTTGACGGACCGTCCGCCCCTGGTCTCGAGCGGCCTGGACCCAGGGGGCGACCCAGTCTTGTGTATTCTTATTGGCTACCTCATCGCCACTGACATCAATTGCTTGCCGGGCATTATAGTAGTCAGTATGTTTACGGAGGCTAAAGGCACTGCTATCTAGGGAAACTCCCATGGCCTCTAGCTTATCCAGGGCCTCAAAAGGATCTCGCTTGCCTCCCTCACTCGTCGTGGTTGCCTCATTGATCTGGTCCACGATATCCAAGGGATCCATATGTTTGCGAACGGGTTTATTATCTTCATCATGGGCAACAGCCTTGTCAGCAGAGGTCGGAGTCTTCTTACTGGCAGGATGTTCTCCAGCCTTGTCGGTTTTTAGAGGAGCCGTCGACTCTCCCCAGGGCTCAGATGCCTTTTCAGGGGCCACAGGAGAAACCGGGGCCACAGGAGATACCGGGGCCACAGGAGACATAGGAGACAAAGATTCAACAGAAGATACGGGAGGAACAGGAGAAACTGCGGCTGTCGGAGCCTCTCCCGGCCCAGAATACGCTAAGTCAGAGCTTTGAGTCGGCAAGGCCTCGGAAGACTTTCTCTCATCCTTGGATACTGTCTCGCTTGGAGCGAAGGGTGCTACAGAAGAAGGACTGGAATGAACAGAAGTCGGTGTAGAACTCATTGACGAGGGAGCAAGGTCGGGATCCGTTAGCGAAGGCGAGGCCTGATGTTCCAGCTGTTCTAGGGCATTGGCTGCTGCCCGATCCGCCTTTTCGCTCGGCAGGGTAGGCAGGGACTCAAAGGCTAAGCCTTGTCTATTCTTTGTGAAGTTTTCCTCAGTCTCCTGGGAAGGGACCTCTAGATTGTTGTTGAAAAAGCGTTCACGGTTGAGGCGGTCTAACTCCTCCGCCCGGAGTATAGCCTGTTGACGCTCTCTTTGCTTGCGCTGGAGCTCCTGACGGCGAGTCATTTCTTCAGCTTCAACCGTCTCCTCCCGAGCTTTCATTTTTTGCATCATGGCCAGGTCAGTCTTGCGTTTTTCTTCTAGAAGCTTCCTGCTCCGCTCTTCTAACTCAGGATTGGAGGCAACCCGATCCGCAGCTGCCTCTAAGGAAGCTTTGCTCTGCAGGGCGGCCTCCTGGATGTCTGCCAGATCACTATGGACGCTCTTGGGACGAGGAACAAGGCTGGCCGCAGGGGCCTTGACGGACACGGGGCTCAGGCCCGCTTTGCCTGGCCAGGTTGAACTCAGAGGATGACCCTGCTCGTGGTCTTCTGGTTCTTCCGAAGGCGAAGCAAAATCTGGGACGATCTTCTTGCCCCAGGCAGGGGTGGAAGCCAGCTCTTTTTGATATTCCCGGGCTCGATTCACAACCTTACTGTCAAGGCTAGATTGAGAAGAGCTATCCGGGGCTTCCCCCTGATCAAAGAAAGCCTGCTGCGAATTTGGGAAGGCTGCTTCCTGAAAGACACCCTCCGATGGAATGGAGCGGGACGTCAGAGAGTCCGTCAGCCCGGTCATAGGCAAGTCTGCCGTCGCTATGTCAGGGAGGTCTCCCTCATCATCCAGTCCCTCCGAGGGGACCGAACTAGGATGGTGGCCAAAGAAAGAATTGGATTGAGACAGATGCTGAAAGGCCTCATTTTCCGATTTCGTGGCAGACTGAAAATTGCCAGAGGCGAAGGCCTTCTTGCTTTTGAAGGGCTCAGGGCTCGAGGGATCCTGGCCCGGTCCTACAGGGTCAAAAAAGCTCTTTTGATTGGCATAATTCGCCTCGCTCGGTTCAGCCTGGTCCGGTAGCTCATCTCCTGCTTGGGGCTCTGCTCCGTACGGGGGCACGGGGCCAGAGGACATGTCACGAAAAAGCGAGGTTTTAGGGGACGTTTGGGGCTGAAAAAATGGTGATTCTGACATACTAGCATCATCATGTAAATTCGGATCAATATTTTGCATGGCGGACCTTTCTCTCTTTCAAGCTAACTTATTCGCTAAGCCGCTGGTAAAACCCTCCTATTCCCGGTATAGGCGGGCCAGAACCCAAAAACGCAGGCACACCAGAAAGCACGCTAGGACCGGGCCGGGGCCAACCGACTCAGTCTGCCTCTGGTAGGGACATGCCCTTCTAACGAAGGCTGGGGTCTGCAGGAGTCCAAGGGGCAAAAACAAATGTTTGGCAAACTTCCAGGAATTGGACCTACCTGTCTATGACATGGATTGCAGTAAGTATACCATTTTTCGCCTCTTTTTGCTATGAAAAAACCCTTGCCCGACCTACTGCCCTCGTTTTCTCCTTTCATCAACATAGTGGATGCAGGAAGCGCAGATGTCATCAATGGTCCGGCTACTCTCCCAGCCCAGGACCTCTTTGGCCTTTTTTACATCGGCATAGTAGATGGCCAAGTCGCCTGGCCGCCTGGGCCCGATACGATATGGAATAGGGACCCCAGCTGCCTGGGAAAAGGCTTGGATGATTTGTAGGACGGAAGTTCCGTGACCAGTCCCCAGGTTGATCGCCTCGACCCCCGGATGGTGGAAGGCATAGTCCAGGGCTGCCACGTGCCCCTCTGCCAAGTCGCAAACATGAACATAGTCCCGGACCCCAGTGCCATCGACCGTATCGTAGTCATCCCCAAAAACTTGTAGTTCAGGGAGTTTTTTACCATAAACCTGGCAGAGATAGGGCAAAAGATTATTGGGAATCCCCTGGGGATCTTCTCCAATCAAGCCTGACGGGTGGGCCCCTCCCGGATTAAAATACCGCAAATTCACTCCCGCAAAACCGGGCTTTGTCTTAGCAAAATCACAAATAATCTGTTCCAGCATCCCCTTGCTTTGTCCATATGGGTTATAGGGCGCCACCGGAATTCCCTCATCTAGGACTGGCCCCTGGTCCCGACGGTAGACCGTGGCCGACGAAGAAAAGATCAGGATCTGACAGGCATGGCGATCCATGGCCTGAAGAAGGCGGATCCCCGATAAAAGATTATTTTCATAGTATTTCAGGGGGTTTTCCACCGACTCGCCCACCGCCTTATAGCCTGCGAAATGCACCACCGCATCGGGCTTTTCTCTGCGAAAAAGAGCATCTACGGCTTCTTGGCAGCGAAAATCCACCTCCCAAAAATTCATTTTTTTCCCCAGGAGCTCCTCCAGGGCAGACAAAGCTTGGGGTTGGCTATTGGCAAAATTATCCGCCAAAACGAGGTCGTATCCTGCTTCTGCCAGGGCTACCGCCGTATGACTGCCCAGGTAGCCTGTTCCCCCTGTCAATAAAACTTTCATATCCTTCTCCTTCCCCAATATTCCTGCAAGTATGCTCTTTTCAATCGCAAACTTTCCTCAACTGGGTCTTTTTCCTCAACTAGATCTTTTCCTCAACAAATATTCTCGCTGGCAATTGTCTCCCCCCGATTTTTCGTCTAGAATGGGGCCTAGACGCCCAACTATGGTGGGCATTTTTTACCGTCCCTTCGACGGTGTTTTTACGGTAAGGAGGCTTCTATGCCAATCATCGACCCTGACTCTATTCATGATTCTTTCGACCCCTCTTCCAATGATTCTTCTTCAGAGGCCTCTTTAGAGGCTTCTTCAGTGGCTTCTTTAGATGCTTCCCATCCTTCAGAGGGGCTGTCCTTTGATCTTGCCCCGGACATGCCCCCCCGTTTTGCCGCTCTCGAAGAGACGGAAGGCCTACCCGGGGAGCCTGAAGGCAGTCTCCCCCGCCTGCTCCGCTTGACAGTCCTAGTCTATGTCACCCAACTCTTAGGAACAGCCGACCCTGAAAGTCTTAAAGCGGCCCTTGTAGAAAGCCAGTACTTCGACTATTTCCAGGCGGCCACCCTCCTCGATGACGCCCTCCAGCGTAAGCTCCTCGACCGCTTCATCCAGAAGAACGAGCGAGTACGGACTAGCACTGGGGATCCTATTGCCCGGATCAGCGTAGCCCCCCTGGGGCTATCCCTCCTGGAAGCCTATGGGGGACAGATTCCTCCAGCTGTCAAGGAATATTTGTCTGGGGTCCTAGGTGGGTCGGAGGCCTTCGCCTACAAACACTCTCTGAACGTCAGCGCCTCCTCAGACCGAGGTCAAACCGTCACCTTCGAGGCCAATACGCCCGAGCGGCTCAGCCTGGTCTACGACTTTACCAACCCTGAAGCGGCTGAGCGCTTTGCCCAGCTCTGCGCCAATCGACCGACCTATGTCTACCACGCCATCCGCCAGCTAATTGAAAAGATGTCTGAAAAGCCAGACATCTAAAATATGCTGCTGGCATCCTCATCCGTAAACTCTAGAGGAGCACCCTGAATGAGGATCGTATCCCCATCTTGGATCCCAAAATCCTTGAGAGCCCGGTTCACCCCCTTACTCTCCAGTTGTCGCTGGAAATAATGGGTCGACTCAAGGTCATTAAAATTGGTGGACGCCCAGAGGTGTTCAATCCAATCACCCTGAAGCTCCACCTCCCCATCTTCGTTGCGCACAACTGTAAAGAGGGACGAGGCCCGGTAGGTCAAAGCCCGGATTTTCTCTCCCTTGCTATTTGTGATTTCTTCCTCAAATATTCCCTTTTCGGCCAAAGCCTTGCGTTTCGCTTCCGTAAATTCGACTTTCTTCTTCAGAGCTGCAGGATCCTGAGCCCCACTTGCTTCAGCCAGTCCTCTCTTCCATGGAGCCGTCCCCGCTCCTGTCCGCTCTTCCTCTTCTGCAAATTTTCCCTGGGCCGTGAGAATGCGGACGATATGTTTTTGCAGATCTTCTAGGCCCTGGCGGGTGGCTGCTGAAATGGCCACGGTCTCGATGTCTTGCTTCTTAAAATACTCCTGAATTTCTGCAAGACGTTCTTTGGGAGTGACATCGATTTTATTGAGAACGACCAGGATAGCCTTATCAAGGAGCTTGGGGGCCTGGCCCATGCCGGTCCCCTCTCGCCGCCCATATTGGTCCAATTCTTGGTGGATGACCTCATAATCTTCGATTGCCGTCCTCCCCTCCCATTCTGAGCAGTCTAATACTTGAAGGAGGATAGCGCACCGCTCGGCATGGCGAAGGAATTCCAGGCCCAAGCCTACCCCCTCTGCTGCTCCTTCAATAAGGCCGGGCAGGTCAGCCAAGACAAAGCTCTTGTCTTGGTAGGTTACAACACCCAACTGGGGTTGCAGGGTAGTGAAAGGATAGGAGGCAATTTTGGCCTTGGCGGCGCTGAGACTAGCTAAGAGGGTAGATTTGCCCGCATTGGGGAAACCAATTAGTCCGACGTCGGCAATAAGTTTTAGCTGGAGATTCAGTTGCAAGGTCGTGGCAGGAAAGCCTGCCTCAGCGAAATTGGGGGCCTGACGGACAGAATTGGCAAAGTGACAATTCCCCCGCCCCCCATCGCCTCCCCGGGCCAAGAGGGCGAACTCCCCGTCCTGGTCTAGGTCAAAAAGTAGCTGGCCCGTCTCTTGGTCATAGATCTGGGTTCCAACGGGGACCTGAATGACCAAATCCTCCCCATTTTTTCCAAAACACCGGTCTTTTGTGCCAGGTGCACCGTCTTCAGCTCGGAAATGATGTTTAAAGCGGAAGTCTTGGAGAGTATTTTTGCTGGATACTGCCTGGAAAAAGACCGAACCTCCCTTACCCCCATCTCCTCCGTCTGGACCGGCATTGGGATTATATTTAATGCGTTTAAAGGAGACGCACCCATCTCCTCCCTTGCCGGATTGAATTTCAATATCTACATGGTCAAAAAACATAGACCACCTCCCCTGATGTCTGTCTCCAGCCCCTGGGCTGGGCAAGGGCCAAGGTTAACTTCTGCCCCTGCAAAAAAGCCCGTTAGTTAACGCTCCGTCAACTCTGCCTCTATAAAAAATGACCTTGGCCTAAGGCTAGGTTGATTCCTATTCCTATCAAAAAGAGCTCTTGGCCACGAGGGCTAAGAGCTCTACGGTCCTAGCATTTCTCTAGGAAATGCCAGGTCTCTTGGTCAGTCACTTTCCTCTTAGTATACTCTCGCAGAGATAGACCAACCAGGCCACATGCTAGGCATGTAAACCAATTCGAACGAATGTGACCAACTAGGCAATCGCCTGATCAGCTTCGGTCAGCGGATAGACACTAACTTTTCTCCGTTCCCGATTGATCCGCTCGAATTTAACATAGCCATCAATCTTGGCAAATAAGGTATCATCTTTGCCCAGGCCTACATTCTCGCCCGGATGGATTTTGGTTCCTCTTTGCCGGTAAATAATGCTTCCAGCTGTGCAATGTTGACCATCGCCAATTTTCAGGCCAAGACGCTGTGAGCGAGAGTCACGACCGTTCTTAGAACTGCCGACTCCCTTTTTGCTGGAGAAAAACTGTAAACTAATTCTTTCCATTTTCTTACTCCTTCGTATGTGTGTTCCTAGGCTTATAGAGATCTCTCCTGACAGCCTAGGTGATCTGCCTACTTGGGGATCGCATCTACCAAGCCATACGCCTAACTTAGCGCTTGTCTTAGCAATTTCCTTAGCTTTGTTTTGCTCTTTGAGGCTTCGTTCCATCTGCAGCTTTTCTTTACTTTCTAGGCTTTGTTTAGTCCTATAAGTTAAGCCTCTTTTCTATGCCTATTGCTCTTCCTCTCCCGTTCCGTCCAAGTCTTTTGCGGGTTCTACCAACAAATAGTCAGGATACTCAGAAGCCATAGCTCGAACCTCACCTTCCCAAAGGTCTAAAAAGGCCCCGATGGGAAAACTAGCAGATTTCGAACTAACCGGGCCAGCATCTGCTGCCATTGATTCAGAGTTCAGGGATGTGGGATCATGGAGGACAGGACCTCGCTGGATCGGTGGGTTAAAAGTAATCACGAGGTCGGCCGTCTCAGGGTCCATCCGCAAGGAATAGGCACCTCGACGGTAGGTGTAGAGGGTGCGCAACAAGAAATTCGTGAGGGTTGAGATGCCTGCACAGAGAATATCCTTACCAGAATCGGCAAAGTCGGCATGGCCCTGAAGGGCTAGTTCTGTTAGGGCTCCTTCGGCATTGGTGTAAAAAGAAATGCGAGTCACGTAATATTCCTCCAAGCTAAGGAGACAATGACAATATCCAAGCTGGGTTGGGAACTTTGTAGGCCCCTAGACCCTCGCCGGAAATCCCACTCTCATCTTAGGCTTCGATGTTCGTAATCTTGAGCTTGGTATAAGGCTGCCTGTGACCCTTGGTTCTAGCATAATGCTTCTTAGGGCGATAGGTATAAACCCGAATCTTCTTGCCCCGTCCCTCTTTGAGAAGGGTAGCGGTCACCTTGGCCCCAGCAACGTAAGGTTTTCCAAATTGACTCTTATCCTCATCTAAGAGGGCTAAGACCTTATCAAAGACAATCTTATCCTGCTTGTTCTCTTCCATGTTGAGCTTTTCAACATAGATTTCGTCTCCCTCGGTAACCTTATATTGCTTGCCACCGGTTTGAATAATAGCGTACATAACGTTTCCTCCATCTTTCATGGGCTCGCCTAAACGAGGTATCCTGGAAACTTCGGACCTCCAGGATTTTCTTAGCCTTGATAGGCATGACCTCTTCAGAGCGGCAATCTTTGTTATTATCTCAAAAAAAGGCGGTCTTGTCAACCGCCTTTCCTATAATTTCTCGTTTAATGTGTTTCTTGCCTTCGTTTTTGAATCAAGAACAGAAACTTATCTTTGCGCAAAGAAGTTGGTCCAGTGGGCTCCATAGAGGGTGCCAGACTCATAACGGTAGCCAATGGCCATTTCTGTAAAAGAGGGCTCCAGAATATTGGCGCGGTGTCCCGGAGATTTCATCCAATTACTAACCGCATCTTCTGGAGTAAAGCAACCAGCCACTAGGTTCTCACCTAGCATCGCGAACTGGCCACGATTTTCAATGGCCGTAAAGCAGTCACTGCCATCCGGACGAGTATGGCTAAAGGAATAGATGATTTCTTGAGCACGAAGATTGGCTGCCGGAGCTAGAGCATCTGACCAAGCGAGGGCATTCAGACCACGGCTTGTCCGCTCCTCATTGATGAGGGTAAAGACTCGCTGAATGTAGTAGGCCACCCCAACATCAGTTTTAGCCCAGACAATGGGATGTCCGTTGTAATCTAAGCACAAGTTATTGGTGCCAAGGTCGATACTGGGGTCAAAATCAGCCACCGTTCGAGGAGCTTCTGAATTCGTATTAGCGCTGCTGCTATACTCATACTCGCTCGCCCTATAGGAGTTATAATGGCCATATTCATCGTCATCCGCACGGACAGTAAGGCAAGCACTGCCCAGGAGAGCGATGATTAAAAAACTTGTCAGAGACTTTGTCCACTTCTTCATGTTGTTGTTACCTTTCAAATTTAGGATTATTGGTTGATCTCAGCCAAGCGTGGTACTTGACTGAATGATAGCCTTGAGAATAGATTTTGGGCCAGAAGAGCTTCTAATGGAGAAATGGCTCCAATGAAGCCTATCCGGGGTTAAGTCCATGGGTGGCTTAGGAATCAATTATTTCAATTATTCACAAATAAATTGGCCCAATAGACGAAATATCCTGCGCCGCTATAGTAGTAGCCGATACCCATCCTGGTCAAGCCAGGATTTAAAATGTTCGCCCTATGACCCGGGGAACTCATCCAAGAAGCAACCACTTTTTTCGGGGTAAATGAGCCAGCCGCAATGTTTTCGGCTGCCATAGTCCACCCATCTCGGGCTGTAATGGCCGTCATACAGGATTGTCCATCCGGCCGAGTGTGGCTAAAGGATTGGCCACACTCACGGGCTCTGACGAAAGCATCCTGGGTAAGGCCTGGATCAAAGGCCAACGGCTTTAAGCCCCGCTGTTCCCTTTCCTCGTTGATCAAAGCATTCGTGGCTAAAGCGAACATTACAGCCCCCAAGGGCGTCTGGGGAACAGTAATGGTCATTCTATACCTTGATAAACTAATTTCCTTCAAGTCCAGTTTCGGATCAAAATCTTCTAAGGTAAGACATTCATCCCCTGGAGTATCACTATAGACGTAAAGAACATCATCTTTAATCTCAAGCCATGAGCCTGATTGTAGCTTATCTTCTCTTGCCAAGGCAGGAATGTCCGGAAGGACAAACATGATAGCAAGTAAAAAGATAAGCACGGAACGTCTCGTCTTCCTCATTATCTTCCTCCTCATCATGGCAAAAGCCTATGCCAAAGGGCACAGCCTTTACTTTGCTTCGTTCTTCCTATCACCAGGTCCATCTCTATGAAGCTGGTTGCTTGTTATTATTATGTAACATTTCTTAGCATAGCAGAAAGGAAAAAAGAAGGAAAGTGCAAGGATGGGATTTTGTTTTTAGTCACGAAAAACCCCAGTTTTTTCTTCCAAGAAGAAAATAAAACTCTTCGGCAAGAAGCGTCCTCCATAGTATATAAGGCGGGCTGGCCAGGTTGTCAGGGAGACCTTACGCCCCTTCTTCACCTTTTGCAAGGCTTGGCGGACCATGCTGTGGATATCCTCCTTGCCCAGGCTCTTAAGTTTACTCGTCGCAGGTTGATCTGCCCCAAGAGCCAAGGGAAGAGGAGCCCCCCAGGCTCCCGTTTCTGGCAAGGTCACCTGGTCATTAGGTCCACTGGATACCAGGTCCTCTACTCCTCCTTTGCTAAGGTTGTCGGATAGAGAGGGCATTGGGAAGTCGGATCCTCCTGAAGGCGGGTCGAGCAGACTAGCTATCGTCCTATCCTCCCTAGAAAACCCGTCCCCTGGGCCTTTGTGCCCATCTGAGCTTTTCAGGCTGAATGGCCCCTTGTGCTTAGCCACCCTCTTAGACCTGTCAAAACTTGGGGAACTGCCATGCCCCTGGGTGCCGACAGAGTTCTTGAAACCGGCGGAAGTCTCCTGGCTACGACGGGCAAAACCTGTATCGACCGGCCCAGGACACATACTCAAAACTTGTATCCCTCTCTTTTTCCATTCATAATGGAGGGCTAATGTTAGAGAGTGAACCAAGGCCTTGCTCGCCGCATAGCTTGCAAAGTAGGGCTGAGGTAAAAAGGCAGCCACAGAGGCCACATGGATGACCTGGCTTCCTGGTCCAAGATAGGGGAGGCAGATATAGGCCAGGTCCACCAAGGCCTCCCCGTTAAGGCGAACTTGACCAACCTGGTCTCCCCGGGAGTGGGCATCCAAGGCTCCATGCTTTCCATAGCCAGCAGCCTGGATGAGGTAAGTAATCTGGAGGGTTTCTTGACTCTCCTCCTTCGCCTGGGCCAAGGCTAAAGCAATTACATCTCTGGCTTCTGGAGCTTCTAAGTCAAGGGCAAAAATCCGTTTCTTCCTCCCTGGCAGAGCTTCCAAACGATCGTGCCTCCTGGCTACAAGCCAAAACTCGTCAACGCTGATCTTCCCCAGGGTATCTTGGGCCATCAGCTGAAAATAGAACTCGCAGCCAATGCCTGAGCTCGCCCCCGTAATCAGTGCGATTCTGCGCATCCCACTCTTCCTTTCTTAAGACAGACGGAGAAGCAAGACATCCCTATCATCACTTGGCCCCCTAGCTCAACAAATCATCATCATGCCCTGTACGAGCAGGCCCCGCTGGATGAGATCCTTGGGCAATGCCCCCCTCGGGCTGACTCTGACCAGTCCGGACCTTTTTGGATGCTGAGCCAGGATTTTCCGCTGGATTCCTGGGGTTGCTGCCAGCCAGATCGTTCCAAGAAGCGTTCGAGGAAGAAATCCGTGTAGAAGAAGGCTTTTTGAAAGAAACAGCCCGAATCCCCAGCTCTTCATCCGTATAAGTCTTGCGTGAACTCTCATTAGCTTCGGAATCGCCTCCAGTCCCCTTCAAGATCTTATCTTTTTGCTGAGTCAGACTTGTTTGCAAATAATCCTTCATCGCTTCCAAGTCGGATAGAGACGGCATGGAGATCCCAGTTGAAGTAGCTCCCAGATCATAGAGTGGCTCTTCTGTAAAGGCCACCCGGCCCGTGAAGCAAAATTCTAAGTAGGCTCCCAAGGTCATAAAGACAACGAAAACTGCATAGATTAAGACGATGGGCTGAACGACTTTGATCCAAAAGATGTTAATCCCGCCCATTCCCTGCCACCAGGGAATCGAGAGGGTCAAGACCAGGGGCATCAAACTTGGCAAAAGCCCTTGGCCCAGATAGCTTGGCCGTTTGGGCTGTTTTTTCCAGCCATAGAGAAAGGAAAAAACCGAATACACTACGGTTCCCAAGCAGGCTAGGAACATCAAGTGGCCCCAGATGGCCTGCGCAGGCTGGATCGCCACCAAAATATAGAGAGATGTTAATGGGATAGGGGTCAAAAGAAGGCCATATTCCGCCTGTAAGAGGTCTCGGGAACTTACCAGCTTTCTTCTGCCAGCCAAGGCAAAATTCCGAAGAGCAAAGAATTGGACGCCCAAGGATAGCAAAAGGCCAAAAAGAATAAAGATAGAGGATAGGAGCGTCCAGTTCATCAGCGAGCTTACCACTGCCTCCAACATTAGATAGATAGGAAAACACATCCAAGAAGGCGTCACTTGGTGAGGACGTAAGGGTTTAAACATGGTCTGAATCATGACGGCTATGGCTAGGCCCCCTGCAAGCAGACTGATCCACCAGCTCATTTTCGCCCAGGACATGCGCTGAAAATAGGCCCCCAGAAAGGTAAATAGGCTAACAAAGGTAGCCAGGGCACCCACATAGCCTTGATGAGGCAATTCTGATATCTTGCGTCTCCACTTACTAAAATTCCTAGCGACAGAAACACAGCTAGCTAAAGCCAAGCAGGCCACTAAGGTATAGAGGACATAGGCATACCAATTGCCAGCGATCTGAAAAACCAAACTAAGGATCATGAAAGTCACAAGCAACAAGTTTAGAGCTGGCATCCCATAGTCCCAGGCACCCTTGATAGCCTGGGTCTTGCTAGATACATGAGACGGCTTCGATTTTTTGACAGCTTTAGAAGCTACGACCGAAGGTGATGAGGAGGCCTTGCCTCCTTTCCCGGCATCCGGAGATCGCAAGACCATAAAAGGATGAGTTTGGAAAAACATAAGCACCTCTCTTCCAAGACGTTGACAGCAAAAGACCAAGAGGTCCCAAGCTCATGTCACACTTACGTAACATTGTAGCTACTTCCCTGTCTTTTTTCTAGCCTAGGACTTAGCCTCCGACAAAATCCGCAAACATGTCCAGGATTTTTTTATGGGAGTATTTGTAAGAAAGGAGGAAACAAAGGGTTCATTAGCCCCCTTCTCCTAGGTTTTTTCAAGGAGATTTTGTATGATGGAGGAAGCAATAAACGAGGAACTATAAAAGGAGATATTTATGACTTATTCCCTATTCCATACCATGAAAACTTTCCCTGCTGCCCAGGGGCACAAGATGGCTGCTCCACTATTTAGCCCAGACCAAGGCCACGTCGAGGCCGTAACTTCTAGTCAAGGCCAGGCCAAGGCCCCTCTCCGCTCAAGCTCCGACCGGAAACTTCTAGTTTTGCTGCGACATGGCCAAAGTGCCTGGAACCTAGAAAATCGTTTCACCGGCTGGGTTGATGTCGATCTCAGCGAAGAGGGCTACCGGCAGTGCCATGATGCGGGACAAAGAATCAAAGCGTCGGGCATTCAATTTGACATTCTCTACACCTCCGTGCTCAAACGAGCTATCAAGACTGGCCACCTCGTCTTAGAAGAGGCCGACCAGCTTTGGATCCCCGAGGTGAAAAGCTGGCGGCTGAATGAGCGCCATTATGGAGCCTTGCAAGGACTCAATAAGAAAGATACTGCAGAAAAATATGGCGATGAAAAAGTCCATATTTGGCGGCGGTCCTACGACACCCTTCCCCCGACTATGGCAGATGATGCGGAATTTTCGGCAGTCCATGATCCCCGCTATGCGAATTTGCCCCAGGACATTATCCCCCGGGCTGAGAACCTCAAGATCACCCTCGACCGGGTCTTGCCTTTCTGGGAAGACCAGATTGCCCCGGCCCTCTTGGACAACAAGACCGTCCTCATTGCAGCCCATGGGAACTCTCTCCGGGCCCTAGCCAAACATATTGAGCAGATCAGCGACGAGGACATTATGAACCTTGAAATTGCCACCGGTACCCCTCTGCTCTACGAACTCGATGCCAATCTCCAATTCATTGAAAAACATTATTTATAGGTGCCTATGAAAAGAACTTCTGGGATCTTACTCCCCCTTTTTTCCCTCCCCTCCCCCTATGGGATCGGGACCCTCGGTCGTGAGGCCCTCCGCTGGATTGACCTCCTCCATGAGGCAGGTCAGACCTATTGGCAGATACTCCCCCTTGGCATTACCGGCCCGGGCGATTCTCCCTATCAGTCACAGTCTAGTTTTGCGGGAAACCCTTATTTTATTGACCTAGATGCCCTAGCTGCCGACAAGCTCCTCGACCCAACGGCACCCAGACAATTTTCTTGGGGGGCCAATCCCCACCAGGTAGACTATGGGGCCCTATGGGAAGAGCGGACCAAGATTTTGCACTGGGTCTGGGAGGCTTTTAAATTTGCTCGCTTTGCCCCGATCGAAGAGGCTTTTACCGAGTTTAAGGAGGAGGCAAAGGATTGGCTGGAAGAATTCGTCCTCTACCGGGTCATCAAGGCCTCGCAGGACCACAAGTCTTGGCTAGACTGGCCCAGCCCCCTCCGGGACCGGGAGCCCAAGGCCCTCAAGAGCTTTGCCACAAACCATACCGATGAAATGGAATATGAACGTTTCATTCAATTTCTTTTCTTCCGTCAATGGACTAAGATCCGGACCTATGCCAAAGAAAAAGAGGTCCTCCTCCTAGGGGACTTACCCATGTATTGCGCCGAAGACTCGGCTGATGTTTGGGCCCACCGGGAGCTCTTCTTGTGCCAAGAAGACGGCCTACCTGACCCTGTCGCTGCCATTCCTCCGGATGCCTTCAGTGACGAGGGACAATTATGGGGCAACCCCCTCTATGATTGGGAGGCTATGAAAAAAGATGGCTATCAGTGGTGGATCGCTCGAATGCGGCAGGCTATGAAGCTATACGACATCGTTCGCTTGGATCATTTTCTTGCCTTTCACCACTATTACGCCTTGCCTAGGGAGGCTCAGTTTACGACAGAAGGCACATGGCAGCCTGGGCCCGGTCTAGAGCTCTTTGAGGCTATCAGGACTCAAAAAGACCTGGTGGAACCTGGTGCCCCCCTCCCCTTCCTGGCAGAGGACCTGGGCCTCATCACTCCCGATGTCATAGCCCTGAAAGATGCGCTCGCTTTACCTGGTATGGCCATTATGGAATTTGCCTTTGATTCAGATGCTACCAACCCTTACCTGCCTCACCTGGTGGACCGGCATACGGTCTACTACTCGGGAACCCATGACAATGAGACCTTCCTCGAGTTCATGCGGGATGGTCAAGGGGACCGGGCCCAAAAGGTCAAGACCTACCTGGGACTCAACGGGGAAGAAGGCTGGCACTGGGGAATGATCCGGGCCCTATGGACCTCCCAGGCCGACACCGTCATCCTCCCCTTCCAAGATTTGCGTGGTCTACGGGGAGACAGTAGGATCAACATTCCAGGTCAGGCGACCGGAAATTGGACATGGCGGTTTGGTCCCAGTGACTGGCCCCAAACCGCCGACCTGGCCCGCCTCAGAACCCTCACTGAAATCAGTGGACGCTTGAGGCCCCTACCAGATGTGACTGAGGATGAATAAAACGCCCTGGCTCCTCCCCATCCTTCTCGTATTACTCCTTGTTTTACTGGGGAATAGCATCTATTTGATCAGCACCCATAAGAAAGACAAGCTTGAATTCATGGCGAACTTGCCTACCAAGACAAGTATGCCTACCCAGTCCATGACCTTTCTAGCTTCTAAGTCAGGAACGACAAAAACCACGTCAGATGCCCCTTTCCAAGAAAATGGGCTAGAGACAAAAGCAACACAATTGACCTCCTCCCAATCCGGCCCGGTCTTATCTTTCCAAGAAAATGGGTTAGAGACAGAAGCAACTGCCACAACTGATGATCCTAGAGATGCCCCAAGAGAAAGGCTAAGTGCCGATCCCCAAAAGCTTACAGGGGAGCTGAGCCAAAAGTCGCTATCAGCGGATGAGACCGTCATAAAACTCAACCGGCCCATCCTAGACGCCAGATCTGTCTTAGAGGTGGAAACTGTGGAAGTACCCAAAGACCTTAACGGTTTTGCCTGTCAGATCATTGGCTACCTAGGCGGTCAACAATTTTTAGTTCACTTGACCAGCCGAGATGACCAGGAAGATGAATGGCAATATGGAAGCTATGACTGGCAACGTAAAGTATTTGAAAATATTCTGGATGCCAGTGGGGCAGCAGCTTGGATTCGTTCTCTAGGAGGTCAGCCTAAATGTGCCAAGTTCCATAAATTGACGGTCTTGGAGCCCAGCATGATCTTACTAACCCTCGTCTTAGATGAAGCAGGAAATACCAAATATTTTATCTATGATCCCCAAACGCAGCAATGGGCAACCGAGCCTATCATGACAGCCAATATCGGGGATGTTGATGCCCGCAATCCTGGATACGAAGGAGGAACGTTGAAATGTTATCAATCCAGTCCCTTCCTCACGGATGATGCCTTTTACATAACCGCTAGCGAAAAGCAAGCCAACGGGAAGCTTAAATATGGGAGAAAAAAAATTTAACCTTGCCAGTAAAAAAGGAGGCTGGGATGACAAGGAAACAGCCATTTTTCGCTATAGTGAAACGGGAAGAAGCACCTGCGTTATACACAAAGAATTAGCCAACAAAAGTCAGGCCCTGGGAATCAGCCCCGCGCACTACAGCATTCTGACCAAGTACGCATGCAACGAATTGCTCAAACTAGGAACGGACTATTATGCCAAGGTCTATATTAAAAATAGGCACAAAACCACTACGCAGGTCATTGCTTTATCTGACGAGACCAGTATCTTCACGATACAAAGACAAAAATACTTCCCATCTCAGTTAAAAGTAGCCAAAACCCTACTCGGCTGGGATGTGATTTATCCGTGGGCCGTAGACACAGACATCATCTATGCCGGTCGTAAGATGATCTTTGATCAAAGCAACCAAGCCTTCCTGCAGTTTACCATGTTCCCCAAGGAGGGAAATCAAATTGTCTGGATGTCTCCCCTAAAAAACGAAGATGCCGGCATTATCGCCTCCAAAGACCTCATTGTTGCCTTTCGCCGGAAATAATAGAATTTGCGAAAAAGCCTCAAGCCCAGGTCTAGACCCTTGAGCCCTTGCTTTAGCTCTGGGAAGGTTCTCCCTCCAGGATCGCCAAAATCCCTTGATTAAGTAGAAAAGATCGGCCGCCCCCCAAATCGAGGGCGGCCCTTTTTTTGCCCTCCTCCCGGAGACGATCTTCTAGGAGGCGATCCAGCATGAAAACCTGGTCCCGGCGAAGAAAAAATCCCGGATCTTGAACCGCATCTTGCACAAAGGCTCGAAGGACCAGGCGGCGGAGGGGAGAAGGATAGGTAGCCAATTGGTAGGCATTGAGACAAGAAGTGCCTAGGCGACAAGTCTCCAAGGCTTCAGCCAGCTCAGGACCTATGAGAGCCATCCAATCTTCAACCTCTGTGGCCAAGGCAGTAATCTTAGGGCGGATATCGTAGCCTGCTATCGCATTCCAAGAGGGGATCAGGTCCAGACGGAGGCGATTTCTTGCACAAAAGCCCTCCTTGTTGGTCTGATCTTCGCACCAATCTAGGTCCGCTTGTCTGGCAAAAGCTTCCAGTTCTGACTTTTGATAGCGTAAAAAAGGTCTCCAAATATTCCCTCGGCGGAGGGGAAGAGCTCCTAAGCCTTGCAGGCCGACCCCCCTCTGGAGATTTAAGAGAAGGGTCTCGGCCCGGTCATCTGCATGGTGGGCCAAAAAAAGCCGATCACCAGGCTGAGTGAGCTTACTAGCAAAAAAGGCATGGCGTAGGGTCCGAGCCGCCTCTTCCGTCCCCAAGTGGGACCTAGATACAAGTCCCTCTACATCCCCCTCTCCCTCTTCATATAAAAGACCTAGGTGGTCGGCTAAAGCTCGTAGAAATAGGGACTCTCCCTGGTCGGCGGGAGGGCGCAAACCGTGGTTGAAGTGAAGGATACAAGGGGAGTGCGGGAATATTTGGGGCAGGCGTCGCGCAAGATAGAGGACAAAATAAGGAAGGAGAATCGAATCTAGGCCTCCCGATACCCCTAAAAAGATTCGGCTGGGACCCGAGCCACCCGCTGCGCCAGAGGAGCACCAAAAGCCAGCCTCTCGTAGATCTTCTGCCGCCCGGTAAAAAAATTGCTTGCGGTCTGGCAGAAAGGCCGGCAGCTGGTCCACCCGGGCCTGAATTTCCCCAGGATCTGTTAAGCGTGTAAAATCTAGACCAGGCATCGCATACCCTAGCCTTGGGCCTCGGGGGCATCATCATAGGGGGTGGGTGGGTTTCGGAAGGTGGTTAACTCAGGCTTCCACTCCAAATAAACCGTTGCCGTACTCCCATGACGGTTCTTAGCCACATTGAGCTCCAAAAAGCGTTCATAATCGATGCCCATCTTTTCTGCCTTCTCCCTGGCTGGATTCTTCCCTCCTGGATTGGCCTCCTTATGGTAGACAAAATCTCTATAAAGAAAACAGACGACGTCCGCATCCTGCTCAATGGCACCCGACTCCCGGAGGTCAGACAGCATGGGACGTTTGTCGGTTCTCAGTTCGCAGCTCCTGCTAAGTTGGGAGAGGGCAATGACGGGAACCCCAAGATCCTTGGCAATAATTTTAAGATTTCTGGAGATTTCCGCCACTTCTTGTTGTTTATTGTCCTTCCAAGACCGGGTTGATTCCATGAGCTGGAGGTAGTCAATAATGATCATATCTAGACCTTGCATGGCCTGGAGGGCCCGGCATTGGGTTAGGACATTGACGGGAGAAACTATGGAATGATCGTCGATATAGATAGGAATATCAAAAACTTCTGCAAAATGATCTTCTAGACTGGTAAACTCTTCCTCGTTGAGGTCATTATCTACAATCTTTTTGGAATTGATGGCAAAGTGAAGGGACATAAAACGACCCGCCATCTCATCCTTGCCCATTTCTAAGCTGAAAAAAGCCACCTTCCTAGCTTGAAACCTTGCTGCATTGTAAGCCAGGGTCAAGGCCAGGGCTGTCTTTCCCATGGCCGGGCGAGCCGCAATAATGTAGAGGGCGCCAGGTCGGAAACCTCCTAAAACATAGTCTAAATAGGAGAAACCGCTTTGAATCCGACTGGGTTTTACGTTCCGCCGTTCGGCATCCAGGGACTCAATTTTCTCAGCCACTAGGCGGCCAATATCAACCAAACCTTCCCCTTTTTTCTGTTTAGTTCGTAGGTCAATGAGAACCTTGAGCATCTGGTCCGCCACCAACTCTGCATCCACGGTATTAGCAAAACAAGTTGCTAAGTTCTCCTGGAGCATCCGGATCAACTTGCGCATGGCAGAAAGATTCAAGACGATGTCGATATAATGAGAAAAATTGGTAAATTTATGGCTAGTTGCCGAAAAAATAGCCAGGGCATCGTATCCCCCTAGGGCTTCCAGCTTTCCAGTTACATCCAATTTATTGCTCACCGTGACCAAGTCGACGGCTTTTCTCTCTTGGTAGAGGGCCTGCATGGCCTCAAAGATGTCTCGATTTCCGGGATAGTAAAAATCCTCCCCAGTTAGACGCTGAAGAGCCTCATGCAAAGCCTGTTCTTGAAAAAAAGCCGACTCCAGGACGGCTTGCTCTGCCTGTATATCATTTGGCATAGTCTGATTGACCATGCGACGCACTATAGGATCTGGAAGATCATTTCTCGGCATGATTGTCTCTTTCTAGGGGATGCTTCCAGGGGATAAGGGACCGAGGCTGATGTGAAGCTTCCTATACCAGCCAAGGTGCCCGGCTTTCCGCTCACTTTCCCCGGGCAAAAAAAACCAGTTGCAAGCTCCAGCAAAAGTCCGTCTGGGGGACACTTTGAGGGGCAAGAACTGGTAAATACAATCTGGGCTAGCCAGCTAGGCTGCCTTGGGCCCCCTGAATTGGGGGTTCTGAGAAGGACGCATCTGTGCTTCTGCAAGAAGGGTTATGCTTTCGTCGCTTTATGTTTCTTCAAGCAACTTTATGCTTCTTCCGTAGCCGGACTGGCCTCTTCTCCATCTTCATTTACGATCTTCAACTGGACTTCAGCAGTCACCTGAGGGTGCAGCTTCAACTGAGCTGCATAGGTGCCGAGTTCCTTGATCGTGTCACTGTCAACAATGGTAATATCCCGTTTATCAACGGTAAATCCCTTGTCTCCAAGTTTATCAGCAATATCCATGGTCGTAATAGCCCCATAGAGCTTTCCTTGGGCACCAGCTTTCATCGGGATCTCGATTATAGTCCCTTGGATCTTGGAAGCCAGAGCCTGTGCATCTGCCAAGGCAGCTGCTTCTTTAGCCTTCTTGGCTTCTAATTGGCTCTTGAGCTGGTTAGCATTCTTCTGCGTATACTCTACAGCAAGTCCCCGCTTAAACAGGTAGTTAACTGCATAGCCCCGCTTGACTTCCACGACATCGCCGATTTTGCCCAGGCTGGGATATTGTTCAATTAAAATTACTTTCATGGCTTATCTCCTCATCTCTGGGTCTGCGCCTTAATTATCGGTGTAGGGCAATAGAGCAACTTGTCTCGCCCGCTTTACCGCTAAGGTCAGAGCTCTCTGGTGCTTGGCACAGCAGCCGGTCATCCGTCTTGGCATGATCTTGCCGCTCTCAGAGATACAGTTTTTCAAAGCCACTGTATCCTTATAGTCGATGGGTACCTCTTTGTTCTTGCAAAACTCGCACATTTTGCGACGATGCCGGAACCCACCACCACGAAAATTACTTTTTCTACGAATTGCCATCTTGGCTCCTTTCCGTAACTTTCCATGGGATCAAGGCCACTTACTCGGTCTAGCGATCCCCTAAGACAAAGCTAATAATCAAAAGGTAGGGCTGCATCTCCAGAATCGTCCATAATCTCAAAGGCATCATTGCTCAAATCTTGGCCATCATCAAAGCCTTGGGACAAACGGGCATTTTTCTGCGAATCCATCGGGGCTGGTCCTCGGTCGGACCCTTCCTCCCTGGGGCGCTTATCATCGACAAACTCTGCCTCGTCTACGACCACTTCGGTCCGGTAGCGAGTAGCATTTTGGTCATCCGTCCAGGAACTTACTTGGATATGGCCTACGACACCAATACGCTTCCCTTTAAAAAAGTAATTATTGATAAATTCTGCCGTCTTGCGCCAGGCAACGCAATTAATAAAATCTGCCTCACGTTCGCCAGATGCACTTGTAAACCGCCGATCAACAGCGATGGTAAAACGACAAAGGGGAATATTACTATTGGTCATCCGCAGTTCGGGATCCCTGGTCAGTCTTCCTACTAAAATAGCTTTGTTCATATCATCCTCATCTTTCTCTCAAACTTGAATACGGTCCCGGCCGCTCTACCGCAGGTAATCTATGCTGGAAGGGCAACCCAGGCTACCGGTTCAAGAAAATTCGGGCAGCTTGCGATGCCTAGTCTTTTTGATCATCAGTTCGGATGACTAAAAATCTCAGGATCTGATCATCAATTCTTAATTGACGCTCAAATTCTTTGGGGAAAGAAGGATTGGCTTTGAATCGTACCAGGAAGTAATACCCTTCCTTTTCATCTTCGATATCATAGGCTAGTCTCCGCCGTCCCATATCTTCAACTTCTTCGGTCAATTCCCCATTGCTTCGAATTAAATTCAGGAAATTTTCGAACCGGTCTTTGATCTGTTCGTCGGTAGGTCTAGCATTTAGGACCACCATCGCTTCATACTCATTGACTTTTTCCAAATTGATTCACCTCCTCTCGGACATATGGCACAGGGCTCCCCCTGTGCGAGGTCAGGATTGTGCCGGAATATTTCCAACATGCTTGACCATTCTAGCAAAAGAAACGGGGGTTGGCAAGGGAAAACGGGCGAATTTCTCGACAAAACTCGACGAAATTCGACCCGTAGCGACAAGCTGAAAGTGGGGACTTCCTAGGGCAAGATGTCATCATCCGGGATCACATCATCGTCTGGGATCAGGTCGTCATCCATGCCCTGGGCCTCCTCTGGCAAATACTCCTTGAGCAGGGTATGCCAGGGTAAGGTCGCACACTTGGCCCGGGCCGGCATGTTGGCCACCCCTTCCAGGGCCATGGCATCGCCCAGGCGATCCTTCTCCTCCTCGGTCAGGGAATCTGGCCCGCGTTGGATCATTTGGATAAAGAGACGGGCTAGAGCAAGACTTTCTTCGATTGACTTACCTTCTAGGAGCTGGCACATCAGGGAAGAAGAAGCCTTTGAAATAGCACAGCCATGGCCTTGGTAGCTCAAGCTACTCACCTGGTCTTTAGGCTCTTCCTTGAGGTAGAAACCGAGGTCATCCCCACAGGAAGGATTTTTCCCGGCAAAGAAGCTAGCCGGCGGTTCCTGGGGATGAAAATAATCCTGGTTCCGGCTTTCTTCTAAGACAATCATTCTAGCAAATTTTTCGTCCATGGATGGTCTCCTTCTAGGTGGATCTTGGCAACTATCAACATAGCAGCCTCATAACAGCCAGCGCTTGCAGGGCTAGGCAACAATCAACACAGCAGTCTGGGCTTGCCAAGGCTTGGGAGCCTTTTGACAGGCTTTTCAACAGCCCTACTCCAGGCCCATCGCTGCCCGGACCCGGCTCACCGATTCGATGAACTTTTCAACTTCTTCTTCCGTATTGTAAATAGCAAAACTGGCCCGGCAGGTACTGGGCACACCCAGGTAGCGGTGGAGGGGTTCAGCACAGTGGTGGCCCGCCCGAATGGCGATTCCGTCCTGGTCTAAGAGGCTCGCCACATCATGGGGGTGGACCTCCTCAATGGCAAAGGAGACCAAGGGGGCCTTATGTCCCTCTCCCTGGGCCCGGAAAACCTGAACATGGGGAAGGCCCCGGAGACCTTTCTCAGCTAGGTCGGCCAGGTGGGCCCCATAGGTCCGGACTTCCTCCCAACCCAGGCCAGTAACGTAGCGAAGGGCCTCCGCCAGGCCATAGACTGCCTGGACATTTTGGGTCCCCCCTTCAAAACGGCCCGGGGCCTCCAAGTAACTAGACGACGCCTCTGTGACGGTCTCAATCATATCGCCCCCATAGAGGAAGGGACGCATGGAATCTAAAAGCTCCCGCCGTCCCAGCAGGACCCCAGAGCCCATTGGCCCATAGATCTTGTGCCCAGAAAAGGCAAAGAAATCAGCTCCTGAATGACGGAAAGAAAAGAGATCATGGGAACTATACTGGGCCCCATCCACAATCACCAGGGCCTCAGGTGCTTTGGCTCTAACTTCTCCTATGATGGCCTTGATATCCGGCTCGGTGGCGATGACATTCGAGGAAGCTGATAAGCAAACAAGTTTGACCTTGTCATCTAGTTTTGCTCGCAAATCCTCCCGGTCCAGCTGGAGCTCTTTATCCAGATAGACATAGCGCAGGGTTGCCCCCGTTTGCTCTGCCACAAATTGCCAGGGACAGAGGTTGGCATGGTGCTCCATGATTGAAAGGAGAATCACATCCCCCTGGTGGAGACGAGCCAGGCCCAGACCATAGGCCAGGGTGTTCATGGCATTGGTGGTATTAATGGTAAGGATGGCCTCCGAAATCCGGTGGGCCTGGAAGAGCTTAGCAATATAGGCCCGACTCTCCTCATAAAGGTCGGTGGCAGCTGATGACAAAAAGTGAGTTCCCCTATGGGGATTGGCGTTGTACTTGCGATAGTACTGGTCCATGGCCTCGATCACCCGGAGGGGTTTTTGGGTGGTCGCCGCATTATCCAGGTAGATCAAAGGGACCTGATACTGGGGGTGTTTTTCCGCCAAAATAGGAAAATCCTTGCGAATCTCTTGAATCTCTTGTTGACTAAACATGGCTTACTCCTCGATACGCTCCTTTACAAAGCATCCGCCGGGCTGGTGGCTGAGGCCTCGTGCAGACGCTCCCGCAAGAGGTCTTTTAAAGCTGCTTCTAAATCAGGATCCACGGCCTTAACTTCATCCAAGACCTCTTGGGCCTGGGCCATCAGCAAGAACTCCCTGGCTTGCCCCAAGGGAAGACCCCGGCTCATTAAGTAAAAGAGGAGGCGGTCATCCAAGCGGCCAATGGAAGCCGCATGATTGCCCTGGACATCATCTTCCCGGCAGAGCAGGAGGGGGACACTGATATTTTTGGCTTTAGGACTTAAGAGCGTCACCAGTTCTTCCTCATCCCCCACACTCCCATGGGACCCAGACTTAAAGTCAATGGTGTCACGGAATATTTTCTCAGCTTCATCCATCAGGACGCCCCGGGCCTTCAGTTCCGCCTTAGACTGCTGCCCATAGAGGTTCATCTCATAGTTATAATCCAGATGGTCTGAATCAACGCCAAGATAGAGAGATTTAATCCGCACCTCGGCTTCCCGCTCCAAATTTGTCCGAATGTGCATCTGGTCATCTCCTACCCCTAAATTCAAAAGGCATAGGTCTATCTGAGCCTTGGGTTCAAGATCAAGCTCTAGGTCGACTTCCGTTGGAGAAGGATATGACAGGGTTCTTACCAGGACAAATTTAACCAGGGCCCCCTCTTCCAGCTTGATTCTACCCCGAACACGATGGGGCACGACCTGTGCAGGACTTCCACTTTCAGAATCAGAAAGCTTTTCCTCCGAAATCAGACGCAGAACTTGGGTTCCTCTGGCCCCCTCCCCGGCAAAATAGAAAAGATCATGCAGGGTCTGTTGATGAACAGGCAAGGACAAGCTGATGGTATCCTTACGGACCTCACCTGGTGCCAGCGTAACCAGGTGCTCGTTAAAGCTCGTTGGAAGCACAGGCAAGCTAAGAGAAAGCTTCCCCATTTCCTCTTGCACTGATTCGAGGCCCTTTTTCGTCGTATGGTTGACCCCGGTATTTGCAAAGGTCATCCGCGGTATAACATTATGCAAGGCCACCCTCCAATTCTAAGCTGATGAGGTTATTCATTTCAGAAGCATACTCCAAGGGCAACTCCTTGGCGACCGGCTCAGCAAAGCCCCGCACAATCATGGCCCTCGCCTCTTTTTCATCAATTCCCCGTGAGGTCAGGTAAAAGATCTGGGCATCAGAAATCCGTCCAATCTTAGCTTCATGGCCCAGGTCAACCTGGTCTGTCTGCACATCAATCACCGGAATCGTATCTGACCGTGACAAATTATCCAGCATCAGAGATTGGCAGTCAGCGGAGGATTTGGAACCAATGGCCTTGGGAAGGACCCGGACCTCGCTCCGGTAGTTAGCCACTCCGCCCCCCTTACAGATGGATTTGCTATTGATATTCGAGGAGGTGTGGGGGGCCGCATGAATGACCTTCATCCCCGTGTCAATGACCTGGTCATGACCGGCAAAGCTGATCCCCGTGTAGTCACTCCTAGCATACTCCCCCTTCAAAATGCTCATGGGATAGAGATTGCTAACCCGAGACCCAAAGGAGCCTGAAACCCACTCAATGGTCCCATTTTTCTCCACAATGGCCCGCTTGGTATTCAAATTGTACATATTCTTCGACCAGTTTTCGATCGTTGAATAACGGAGGGTCGCCCCCTCGCCTACAAAGAGCTCAACCGCCCCGGCATGGAGGTTCAGGGCATTATACTTCGGTGCCGAACAGCCCTCGATAAAGTGACAATAAGAGCCTTCTTCCAAAATAATCAAAGTATGTTCAAATTGTCCCGCCCCGGGAGCATTCAACCGATAATAGGACTGGAGAGGGACATCCACCTGGACCCCCTTAGGGACATAAACTAAAGATCCCCCACTCCAAAGGGCGTAGTGAAGGGCTGCATAGCGGTGGGCCGTGGGAGGAATACATTTGCCAAAATACTTCTTGACGAGCTCCGGATACTGGGCGGCTCCCACATCGAAATCGCAATAGATGACTCCCTTGTCTTCCATCTCCTTGGTCAGACGGTGGTAAACAATTTCAGAGTCATACTGAGCACCAACCCCCGAAAGCTCCTGCTTGTACTCAGCTTCTGGGATACCCAGGCGGTCGAAGGTATTTAAAATATAGTCAGGTAGCTCTTTCCAGTCGGCCGTGGCCTTAGCCTGGGGCTTGATATAGGTCACAATTTTTTCCATCTGGACGGGACTAATATCGGTCCCCCAGAGGGGGTTATGGGCCTGCTCGAAGAGGTGAAGGCCCTCTAAGCGGCGCTCTAAGAGCCAGGAAGCCTCATTTTTGTGGGCCGAAATATCCCGGACAATCTCTTCGCTGAGCCCCATATCTCCGGCGCTAGCACTGTAATCAACTTCATCCTTGATATCATAGATGCCCCGGTCAAAATTTGCCTCTTCCTTGGCAAAAGCGGCCTTGGGATCCGATGTCGCAGGGTTTTGTTTACGATCTTCCATAGGCCCTTACCCTTCCTGTCCTGGGTCTGGGGCCCCTTTCACCCGGAGGGCCTCCCGAGCTGCCTGGAGCTGGGCCGCACTATAGCCTGCCATGGCAGCAGCTTGCCCCTGAACCAGGGGATGGGTGCTGGCCGCAACCGTACTTGTAGATTGGGTAGGAGTAGATTGGGTCGGGGCAGCTTGGGCGGGAGTATTTTCTACATCAGCAATCCACCCATAGCCTTCCTGACGGACCTTCTCCAGGAGATCTTGGCCCCCATGAGCTACAAATCTTCCCTTATGGATAACATGAACATAGTTCGGCTGAATCCGGTCGATCAGTTCATCATGGTGGGTTACAAGGATCAAAGCCCGATCCTTGCTCTTATAGCCTTCCAAGGCCTTGGCAACCACCCGAACGGCATCTACGTCCAAGCCGGAATCGATCTCGTCCAACATGGCCAGCTCTGGTTCCAACATGAGGAGCTGGAGCATTTCGCTCTTTTTTTTCTCTCCCCCTGAAAAGCCCACATTGACATAGCGCTCTGCATAGGAATGGTCCATCTGGAGCGCATCCATATGCCGATAAAGGTCTTTCATAAAGGTCCGGAAGGGGACTTTCTCTTGGGTCTTAGCGTAGAGGGCAGAACGGATGAATTCGGCCAGAGTAATCCCGGGAATCTCCTCCGAATTTTGGAAGGTCATAAAGAGCCCGGCTCGAGCGCGCTCATCTGCTGTCCAATCGTTGACTTCCTCGCCCTTCACTCGGATGGTCCCAGAAGTAAGTTCGTAGGCGGGATTTTTCATGATGACATTGAGGAGGGTGCTTTTGCCGCTACCATTGGGGCCCATTATGACATGAACCTCCCCGGGGTTAATAACCAAGTCAAGGTTATGCAAAATCTTCTTTTTCCCAGCCGAGGCTGATAAATTTTCAATGCTGATAAAAGACATGTACGATCCTCCTAGGGAAAGGCTAGTTTTTCCCCATTATCTCCTTGATTTTCCCCTCGATAAAGGCCTTTAGCGGCTCTCCTTCAACCTTTAGCTCCCCCGTTGCCATATCGGGGAAAATGCTATAAAAAATCACATAGAGGCGATTATCCTGGATATAGTAAGCTTCCTTATGGCCCGGGATAAAGAAAACTTCTACGGTATCGTAGGGAGTCTCCCCAGCATAAGTCTCTTTCAAATAATCAAAATTTAATTGTTTAATCGGGTTGAGGATCGCATGCATGGCTTCTAAATCCTCCGTAATCCGCATATTTTGACTCCAGAACTTTGATTCTTTTTTCGTCAGTCCGTTTAAAATCTCCCGGTTCACCAGGCCCGATAACACCTTTCGCACTGAATCCTGGGTAAAATCATCCCCATACAGGACCTGCATAGCCGGTTTCTCCGCCAGCTGGGTAAAGTAAAAATCACCAACTTTTTCTTTATTCACGATGGATTCCCACAAAAAAACCATCATTTCTACTGTCTCAAAATCAATGTGCACCTTTGTAAGCATAGTTACCTCCGTATCGTCTTATTATAACACGTCAGCTGGAAAATGGGGCGCATCAGCCAGAATGCCGTCCTTCAGGGCTTCATAGGTTGCAGCCGCCCCTTCAAGGTCAACTCTGGCACCCAGTTCCTGCAAAGTCGCTGTTGTGGTTCGTCCAATCGACACCACCCGGTTTCGCTTCCAGACCTCTTGCAAATCCTCCCCCATCAGTCGGGCAAATCTTCTCCCCATCTGCGATGATGAATAGATCAGATAGGCCCCTTCCAAGTCCTTCATCAAATATTCCAGCTCTTCCTTGGTTCCCGTCTCTTCTATCTGATAGACAACCATGTCGGTCACTTCGCCCCATTGGGCTAATTCTTCTGGTAAAATCTTCAGTCCTAAATTCGACCGTATTAAAAGGAACTTCCACTTTTTGGCCCCGACTTGTCCATCATCCTGGTCTGAACCGCATTCGCCCGGTCCGACCATTTTAGCTTTTTTTGCCGTTTTAGCTTCTTTAGCTTCTTTGGCTTCCATCACCACCCTATCTCGGACCCAATCGATGGCACCCCGTGTATCATAGGTCTTAGGAGTCTCAGCCTTCACTCCAAGGATTTCTTGGCAGGCCTGAGCTGTCTCTGGTCCAATCGCCAAAATGATCTTTTTCTCCAACAAGGATCGAATTTCCGGCAAACTAGCCTGTTCTTCTACAAGTTCGGCAAAATACTTGACCGCATTGGTTGATGAGAAGAAACAAAAATCATAGGCTGCAAAATTCCGGAAGACCTGATCAACCACCTTGGTCTGCATTTCTGTCAGGATCGGTGTCATCCCCAACAGGGGTAAGGCCAGGACCTTAGCTCCCATGGACTCAAACATCTCGATACTAGGCCCCATCTTATCTGCCGCCCTAAAGACCGCCACGGTCTGGCCATAGAGGGGGCCTAGGCGCTGGGCTGTGGTATGATAGGGGAAGGATTTTAATTGAGACTCTCGAGGAAGTGGTTTCGGATCTCCAGCCTCCCTCGCTAGGTCGCTCGCTCGACCAGGAGCCGGTGCCATGTCAGCATCAAAATGGGCAAGCTTTTGCACCAAATGCAAGAGAATCTTCGTCCCTTTCTCTAAGGCCTGGACAGAGGCAAATTCATAGCGACTGTGGGCATTTTCATAGCCCGCACTGAGATTAGGAGCTGGGAGGCCACGTCCTGACAGAGCTGACCCATCGGTCCCTCCCCGGAATGCCAAGGGCTGGGGTGTTATGCCCGCCTCTGAAATGGCTTCCTTCAAGGCCTCAATCAAGAAAGGGAAGGGCTTCACATATTTTTGCAAATTTTCATAGCCATTGGCAAAGGTTAAGGAGAATCCCGCATCCGGATATTTTTCTACAAAATAACCTAGCAAAGTCCGGATGAGTTCTTGCCTGCCCACAAAATCTTCCCAGTCAAAGTCCCGGATCAAAATATACAGCTTGGCCTCTTCCACGGTCGCCTGGATGGTGTGAGGGTGATAAAAACCTTCTCTTCCCTCGGTAAACTGAGGCCGCTCCCTAGGAGGCAAATGGTGGATAAAGTCACTAGCAATCTCCAAGGCATTCACAAGAACTCCCTTTGCCACCGCCGTATGAACATTTTTCCCCCGGATGGTCAGTTGGGCCTCCGTTGCATAGAAGGTCTCTTCACTATAGTATCCAACCTTACTCCCATCAATCGTATAGGCCAACTGTGCCCCAAAACGTTCCAAGTCCAGGTTCCTAGCCAGACCCCCAACTTCTTCATCCGGAGTAAAGGCAATCTTAATAGGCCCATGCTCCACTTCTGGATGCTTTTGCAAATACTCCACCAAAGTCATCAGTTGAGCGATTGCCGCTTTGTCGTCAGCTCCGAGGAGGGTCTTTCCATCGGTCACAACGAGGTCTTCTCCCCGATAGAGAAGCAATCGAGGAAATTCTTCAGGGTCAAGGATAATCCCATTTTCTTCATCTAGCGGAATTTTGTTTCCCTGATAATCCTCCACAACTCTTGGATTGACATTTTTCCCCGTAACTTCTGTAGCGGTATCTAGGTGGGCAATCAAGCCTATGGCTAAGCCTCCACCGTCTTTGCGTGTAGAAGGAAGGCCAGCATAGACCAGACAAGCCTCTTGATCGAGATATACATCAGTAAGACCTAAGTCTAAGAGTTCATCTCTTAACATCTTGGCCAAATTCAATTGGCCAGGGGTGGAATAGGCCTTACCAGTATTGGCCTTGGATTGGGTGTCTATCTTTACATAGCGTAGAAAGCGCTGCCGTACACTATCATAAAATTGTCCCACAAGCTACCTCCTTAGTTGATTTAATTGAAATCTATCTATGATAGCAAAAAAGCTGGTTTCTAGCAAAACTAGAAACCAGCTCCATTGGCATCCTACAACAAAACAAATACAATCCACTCGGAAATATTGCTCAGGTGCATTTGGGTGCAAAATGAAACCCTGGGTGCAGTTTGAACCCTGAGCACGTCGTTCAATCTTAACTTGAGAGTGGTACTCTTCCAAATTATACCTAAATGTTAATCAAAATTCTCTTTGCTCATAAATAGCCCTTGAACACAGGTAAGAAATCCCATTCACCAAGATAGCAGCCGCAGCCAAGATCAGGGCAAGGTAGCGACTGTCAAGGTTAAAGCCTGCCTGCAGCTTAGCCACAAGCCACACCTTATTGGAGGATATGCTAGAGAAAAAGGCAAAAATGACAAAATAGAGGCCGACGAAGATGAGTCGGGCTTTCGCTTCCCCAAAGCGATACATCAAGGGTAACTGGACAGCTGAGATAAGACTGGTCATGAGAAAAATTCCGGGAACCAATAAAAACCAATCCAATGCCAGGGGGTTATCCTGTGTCAGCCAGGGCATAACTAAGGATAAGATGACGGCCAAGGTCGACATAAACCAAACAACCACATAGCGGCTCAAAACAATCGTTGACCTTTTAACAGGTGACGGCACAAGGTAGTGGTCAAGCCGGTCTTTGCTATCGGCACCAAAGAGCATACCCAGGATAATAATCGGTAGCATGATAAAAAAGAAGGGTAAAAGGTAAATCTGACCTTCTTTATAAAAATAAAAATCGATAACTGCTAGAATTGCCAGCTTCAAAGGCAAGGCCTTCTTTAAGGCTACAAAATCTTTATAAAGCAAGGCTTTCATTTTTGTCCTCCTTAATGGTGAAAACCATAATATCTTCAATACTGGCCTTGTCCAGTCTGAGGTCAGCCGGTACAAGGTCACGCTTAACCAGGGCCTCGATACCAAATCGGTGCTTCCGGTAACCGACCACAGCCCCGGGGTCAAAGGCTTGCAACTGGTCTTCCGTGAGGGCAGCAATCCCATATTCTTCAGCTAAGCTGTCCTTGTTCTCTATAAAGAGCAGTTGGCCCTTGTGGATAAAGGCAATGTAGTCAGCAATTTTTTCTAAATCAGATAGAATATGAGATGAGATAAAGACTGTATGGTTTTCGTCTTGAAGATAGTCCAATAAAACATCTAAGACATCGTCCCTAATGACAGGGTCAAGCCCGCTTGTGGCCTCATCTAAGAGTAATAGCTTGGCCCCATGAGAGAGGGCAACCGCCAGACCAAGCTGCATTTTCATACCTCGTGAAAGATCCTGAACCCGTCTTTTTTCAGAAAGATGAAAGGACTTGATAAGCCTCTGAAAGGCTTCATCCTGCCAAGCCTTGCCATAGAGTAAGCTATGGAAACGCTGCACATTGGCCAGGGTCATTGCCCCGGGTAAAAACAGGTCATCAAAAACATAAGCAATGTCCTTCTTTTGTTCCTCTGTTATTTTCTCAAGCGGTTTGCCCAAGATATTGATTTGGCCACTATCGGCCTCCATCAAGCCTAGTAAGAGTTTAATCGTCGTGCTCTTACCAGCTCCATTTTCCCCAATATAGCCGACAACACAACCGGTCGGGACAGAAAAAGTGAGTGGTCCCAAGTGAAAGTCACCCAGCTTTTTCGTAACCCCCTTTAATTCGATCGCCTTAGTCATGATCCTCCTCCAAATTATCCAGCATGCTAATTAAGTCCTCACGTGATAAGCCGAGGATTTTGGCATAGCCGAGAACAGCTGTCAGATTCTCCTCAATCTTTCTAAGGAAACTTTCCCTGACAAGGTCTTGGTTCTGGGGAGCGACAAAACTCCCCTTACCTTGAACAGAATGGATAAAGCCATCCTTCTCTAGCTCGTCGTAAGCCCGCTTGGTGGTGATAACACTCACCCTAAGTTCCTTGGCCATAACACGGATTGAAGGTAGGGGCTCGTCAGCCCCCAACTCCCCGTTCAAAATAGCAAACTTGATTTGATTTTTTATTTGTAGGTAAATCGGATCATCGCTCGAGTTCTTAATATGAATATTCATTTTCACCTCCGCCCGCCTACTGTTCATAGTGTATATGAACAGTAGGTCTGTGTCAAGGCCTGAAAAACAGCCCTATTGTTAATCTGAAAAGCCTTGACATTATATCTAGTTAGATGCATAATGTATCTAATTAGATTTAACAAAAAAAAGGGAGGGGGTATACAGTGGACGACCTCAAGTTATTTATCAGCTTATCCCGCACAATGCTTTATCTTGATCGAGAGACAGATAAAATCTATAAAGAACACGGAATTACAAAGACACAATTTGCCGTCCTGGAAGTTCTTTATCATAAAGGGGATCTTAGTCAATGCGATATTCGCCAACTGATTTTGACAACTGCCGGGAATCTCCCCGTGGTGATCAATAATCTTCTTAAAGTAGACCTGATCAGTAAACGACCCCATGAAGAAGATGGCAGGCGTCAGGTTTTATCCTTAACTTCAAAAGGAAGGAAGCTCATTGAAGAAGTATTTCCTGAAAACCAGAAATGCATTGAAGATTCTTTCTCTGTTTGGACAGAAAAAGAAAAAGATATGCTACATGCAGCTATGAAGAAATTTAGAAAGGAACATGATGAAAGCTAAAATTTTAGAAAGAGTGAAAGGCATAAACACAAGTGATGGCGCAGGCGTTAAACTTGTTCGTGTCCTCAGTAACAAAACTGTTGAAAGCTATGATCCCTTCCTCATGCTGGACAGCTTTGATTCTACCAATTACGATGATTACAAAGCAGGATTCCCCATGCATCCACACAGAGGAATTGAGACCATCACTTACCTATCTGCTGGTCATGTAAGCCATCGCGACTCTTTGGGTAACGAAAAAACCATTGGACCAAAATCCATTCAATGGATGACCGCTGGATCTGGAATTCTTCACTCAGAATTTTTTGATGAAGAAGATCGTCTCTTAGGTCTTCAACCCTGGTTGAATTTACCCAGGCATAACAAAATGACTTCTCCAAGTTACAATGAAGTGCTCCCTGAGGACATCTCCGTTGTAAATCGAGAAGGAGCAAAGATCCGCGTTTATAGCGGAAGTCTCGAAGATGCAAAATCTGACCAGGCCCAATATAACCCACTGGATTTCTATGCCATTGACTTAAATGGTTCCGTCACCATCTCCCCTAAAGAAGGGTATACAGTGAATCTCTTTACCCTGATCGGCGACATTAAAGTCAACGGTGAAACTGTAGAAGAAAAAACATCTGTACGACTTTCAGAAGGTGACGTAACCCTGGAAAGCGATGGTGAAGCAGAAGTCGTTTGGATGGCGTCTCCCCCACTTAAAGAACCTGTTGCTTGGGGTGGACCCATTGTTATGAATACAAGAGAAGAGCTAAATCATGCCTTCCAAGAATTATCAAAAGGAACATTTTTAAAGGAGAGTATACAAGAATGAAATTTTTAGACTATGTTGAAAAAAGACGTTCATACTACGCACTGGACAATCAAGTCAACATCACGAAAGAAGAATTAGAAGAACTTATTGCAAAGGCACTTCGTGTTACACCTAGTCCCTTCAATATGCAAGCGACAAAGCTCGTTCTCATTCTTGATGATGAGCACAGAAAATTCTGGAACAAAGTAAATGGAACCTTCGATAACAGCATCAATGCCCAAAAATTCAAAGGCTTTCACGATGCCAAAGGAACGATTCTCTACTTCATTGACAAAAGAATCGTAAAAGGACTGCAAGATCAATTCCCAGCCTACGCTGATAACTTTGCACAGTGGGCCGGTCATGAAAATGCTATGATGCAATTCAATCTATGGGTAGCTTTACGTAACGAAGAACTGGGTGCAAGTCTACAACACTATAATCCGGTTATCGATGAGTGGGTAAAAGAAGACTATGACCTAGATGAGAATCTAGAACTAGTTGCACAAATGCCCTTTGGTCGTATTTTAAGTGAACCTAAAGCCAAAGATAAACTTCCTACAGAAGAAAGACTTAAAATCTTCGGATAAGGGATACTCAGTTAATATAAAATAACTAAAACAAAAAAAGCATTTCACACTTCCTCCCGATTATTATAACAATGCTATGATTTATGCCGATCACATAGATATAAAAGGTCGAACGTTCTCTATTCCCTTGTTCACTCCCCGCAGTTTACAGTCAACGGAATCGGATATTTCGCAAAAAAACAGCACCGTTTAAGGCTACGGAAAAGCCTTCTAAATAGGGGGACAGTAAAATCATATAAGACCTTTGGAGGAGGGGATAAATGGGCTGGTCTGACCGGATAGCTTGGGCAATCTCAGCGTCCGAAAAGCCCAAGGCCCCTTCCCGGTCTAAGAGCAGGCGGAAGGCATCAAGGGGGTTGTCAGTACCGCCGGCCATGTAACCATAGGTGAAATCCGCTCGATCGCCCTCTTTTAACTTATCTTCGGTCGTAATCTTAGTCTTGAGCGAGAAGTAACCAAACCATTCCTTGATATTAGAAACGAGTAAGCGGTAATGGATCGTGTCCGGATCGCTTATAGCCAAGTAACCTTCTTTCTTTAAGCGCTCAATTCCCAAACGCTCCAGTGCATCTGCGAAGGTTTCTCTAGCTGCCGTTTTCTGCTCATGATTTGGTTTTTTGCGATCCAATAGCGGTTCAGAGTTATCAAATAGGATTGTATTTGGCAAGGATTGCACGTCTAAAACGGCATCCATAGCCTGAATAATGGCAGGATCATAAAAGAGGGGATCAGCCGACTCAACCTTAATAAAGTCAATATCCGTCGTTAAATAATAGAGTCGGTCCGGTCGGCCGGAAGCACTCTCTCGCCTTTGTAGGGGGATTTCGTAGAAGGGAGTGCCAAACAAGTCAACATCACCGCAGACAAACATTTCATAGGCGGCAAAGGGATCTTTTTCAAGGCGGATTTCAATTGTTTTAAGCCCCGTATTAGCAAAGTCCCAATAGGCCCGGTTAGCTTCCAAGATGATTTTTTCACCTTTTTTAGCGGCGACGTCCGGTAGAGTTGGGCCATCCGGATTAGCTGCAACTTGCCCTTCTACCCCCACTTGCTCTACCTCCTCAACTCGGGGAACATAAGGTCCGTTATAAAGTGTCTCACCGGCTTCAGTCACTTTAGACGGAAAAAAAAGCATATGCGAAACCCAGCCTGGAAAACGCTCAAAAGGCTGCCTTAACCGTACCGTTAGGGTCAGACCCTCTGCCTCGATCCCCACCTCGTCAGCCGCCAGCTGCCCTTGGTGGTAAGCTTCTGCTCCTTCAATCCAAAAAAAACGCCTCAACTGATAAGCACTTAAGCCGGTTCCTGAATTTGCCTCCGGCTTAAGACGGTCCAACCAGGTTCGGCGAAAATCTTCTGCCGTCAAGGGCGACCCGTCACTCCACTTTAAGTCAGGTCGCAAAATAAAAACCCAAGTCCTGCCATCATCCGGGCTGTTAAATGTTTCAGCCTGTTGGCACGATACTTGACCGGCCGGATTAAAAAAGGTCAGACCCTCATAAACTTGCCCTATTAAGGTTCGCTCCTCTTGTCTATTGGCCAAAACGGGGTCCAATGAGTAGGGGCCGGCCGGCATCACCAGGCGAAGGATATTTTTCCCACCAGTCGATCGCCTGCCACCCGCCTGTCCTTCACTCTCCCTATCCCTATAAATGTCAGGTCCGCCCGGCGAGTGGCCGCCTTGACCGCACGAACTTGCAGAATAAGCCAGAGAAAAAATAACCAAGCATAAGGCTAAAAAACGCCTAGGAAAATGTTTCAAGAAAACAGCCCGCAAACAACTGGTTGATATTAAGCCTAAACACCTTTTTAAGCCCCTAACATTCCCGGCATTCACTAAATCCGTCTCATCTACCCCCTTCATACTGGTCCTCTTCCTTACTCAGGTGGCCGGACTCCATCCGGTAGACAGTCTTACCATAGCGCAGGGTGTCAAGTTCATGGGTTACCACTAAAAGGGTAACACCATCTTGGTTAATCCTTTTTAAGATATCCATCACCTTATTCGTATTTTCTACATCCAAGTCAGCCGTCGGCTCATCAGCAATTAATAGGCGCGGCTCATTCATTAAGGCCCGGGCAATTAAAAGGCGGCGCAACTCACCACCGGACAGCTCTGAGGGATAGGCCTGAGCCAGGTCTTTAATGTCCAATTGTTCAGCAAGGTAACGGGCCCGGCCATAGGCATCTCCTTCTCGCTTGGCCAGATAAAAGGGCAAGGCTATATTTTCAACAACCGTCAAGGCAGGTAAACTGACCGCCTGTTGGGGGATAAAACCCAGCTCTGTATTTCTAAGGGCCGTCTTTCCCCCTTCGTCCATCTGCTCATAAGCATGGCCACAAATATTAATCTCACCGGACGTCGGTAGAAGCAGACCGGCCAGTAAATTGAGGAGGGTGGTCTTGCCACTGCCGGAGCGGCCCACTACATGGACAAAGTCACCGGCCTCCACTTGCAAATCTACATCCTGGACTGCTGCCACCTCCCGGCGGCCGTTTTTAAATGTTTTACACAGATTTTTGACCCGGATCATGTAACTCCTCCCTCCTTACGCCCTCGGTAATACATTTATTCCGTCCACCCTTAAAACGGCGGTCGGAAGTCTAACGGTCTACTTTCAGTTGGCCGACCGGAAGTCCAAATATATCTCAGACCGCTCCAATTTAAACAAGGCCGGATATGAGGCCAAGGGGGCAGTCGTAGTAGCAATCACTAAGGATAACAATACAAGGGTCACTTGACCGGCAACCGATAAGGTTTGGAAGGGAATATTGAGGGAACGACTAATGCCGGAAGACCACAACATGCTGCCGCAGAAGCCGGCCAGACTCCCAATCAAGCCTCCCCTAAAACTGATCAAACCGGCCTCGAATAAGACCGTCTTATTTAAAAAGCCTTTACCGGCACCTAGGATCTTGAGGGTAGCCAATTCTTTTTTTCGCTCCCTCAACAAGGCCGAAAAAGTCAAGGCTAAAATAAGTACAGATAGCAGCCAAACAATGGCAATCGCCCCATAAAGCAAGGCAGACAGGGTTCCTAAATTAGCCGAAATATCATTAATGAAGCGCTTGCTGACAATGGCAAAAATTCCCTCGCCAGCAAACTGGTTAGAAATATAAGCGGCCAGCTTAGAAGGGTCAACATTTGGCTGCGCCTTCACCATCAAACAGGAAATACGCCCCTCTTCTGCCGCTTTGTTAGGGCCTAGGCGCTCACTCTCTTTAGCTAGCATCCTGGCCGTATCCATATTTACAAAAATCGTTGCATCAAAGCCCATGCCAGTCTTTTCCAGCCGGCCGGCAATGGCAATGGTCTGATTAAAAAAGTGAACTTGGTCACCGGCCTCACCGACGATATTGCCACCAACCAAGGCAGTACTATCTTTCAGTTCGCCCTTAAATTGACTGCGCAACCAGGGCTTAATTAAAAAATCAGTCGGTTCGTCAATGCCGATAATTTGCACAGGATAAGAACAGCAGGAGGCTGACAGGGTGGC